>CAZWOH010000168.1:0-3987 GCA_964635405.1 uncultured Planctomycetales bacterium
ATCACCTTAGGCGATCCGTCGGGAATTGGCCCTGAAGTCACCGCCAAAGCCCTGCATGACCCGGCAATTGCGCGACTGGCGCACTTTAAAGTGATCGGCGATGAAGTCCTTTTTAAAAAGTTCAAATTTCCCCGCACACGAAACTGTGAACTTATCGGAATCAACAAAATCCACCCCTTTGATTTTCCTTTTAAGGACGTCCACAACGCGAGTGCCGCCGCGTCCTTAGCGTATTTGGAAACCGCCGTCGGAATGCTCAAGGACAAAAAGTTGGATGGGCTCGTGACAGCTCCAGTTTCAAAGGAAGCTATTTCAGCTTTAGGCGTCCCCTTTAGCGGGCATACCGAATACTTGGCGGACAATTTTGGCGTCACAAAATTTGAAATGATGTTTCACTCGCCGCTTCTTCGGCTAATTATTGCCACGCGCCATTTGCCTTTAAAAGACGTTCCCGACGCACTTTCTCGGGAAGGGATTTTGGGAACGCTGCGTTTGGCCAATCAATCGTTTCAAAAACTTTTCAAAATCAAAAAGCCGGCCATAGCACTTGCCGGACTAAACCCCCACGCGGGCGAAGGCGGGCTGTTGGGAGACGAAGAAAAAACAATCATTTCTTTAGCGATCAAAGACGCGCAGGAACAGGGGATCAGCGCGTTTGGCCCTTTTGCCGCCGACACGCTTTTTAGCGCAAAGAATTTCAAGAAGTACGATCTTTTTATCGCGATGTACCACGATCAGGGGCTGGCCCCACTTAAAGCGCTGTTTTTTAATCAACTGGTTAACGTGACCTTAGGGTTACCGTTTATTCGCACCTCGCCGAGTCACGGAACCGCGTTTGACATCGCCGGCAAAAACAAGGCCGATCCCTCGTCGATGATTGAGGCGATCAAGTTCTGCGCCAAGTACGCTTAAAAAATCATGCCAGACAGAACAACAGCTTTACAAAAAATCAAAAACCCCTACGACGAGCTTTTGTCAGAGGTCCGTGCGACTTTAACTGCAGGACAACGCCAAATCGAGTCAATGCGCATTAAAATTTACTGGAAAACCGGCGAGCAGATTCACAAACATATTTTGAAATATGCCAAACGCGCAGAATACGGCGCTGAAGTTATTGGTCAGCTAGCCATCGACCTTAATTTGGATCGAACCATCTTAAACCGTTGCGTGAAATTTGTTGAGAAGTACCCTAAATTGCCAATTAGTGCCGGCCGGCACCAATTCAAATGGTCGCATTTTAGGGAATTAATTGGAATCACTGACGACAAAGAGCGCAAACGTTTAGAAGAAGCGATCCAACGCAACGACTGGACCAGCAATGAATTGATCGCCCGCATCAAAGCTCAAAGGACCGAAGTCATTTCCAAAACTACCGCCGAGCCCGACCCCAAACCAGCCAAACACGACCTTTTAGTTCCCTTGCGCGGCGAGCTCTACACCTACAAAATCATCAAACGACGTCGTGTTGAAAAACCCGACGAGGAGGTCTTGTCTTTAGATCTTGGCTTTGGCGGATCGCTGGATCTTAATCCCCGCATTCAAGGACAATTTAAAGAGGGTGATTATGTTGTTTCCGCGCAAAAGGGCGACAAATACACCTACCGCAAAAAAGAAGGAACAACCGACAAAGACCGTTTTACCTATCGCGCCTCCATTGAAAAAATCATCGACGGCGATACCTTGAAGGTCAATTTTGATATTGGGTTTAAAACGCATTTAAGTCATACTTTGCGTTTGCGCGGAATCGATTGTCCTGAGATGAGTACCAAAGAGGGAGCGGCGGCCAAAATTTTTGTGCAGTCATATATTAAGGAAGCCCAAACGATCCTCGTACGCAGTTTTCACGACGACAAATACGGGCGCTATCTGGCCGACGTCTTTATTCTTCCCCCCGCTTCTGGGAAAGAATACATTTATCTAAATAATTTATTGTTACAAAACGCCCACGCGGTGAGGATGTAAATTCATGAAACCACGACCCCCGCTTGCACCACGTAAACATTTAGGACAAAATTTTTTGGTCGACCCCAAGGCCAAAGAGAGGATTCTTTCGTCGTGCGAACTTCAAGCAGGCGAGGAGGTCATCGAAATCGGACCCGGATTGGGGCACTTGACCGAAATGATTTTGCCGTACGTAAAGAAAGTTTACGCCATTGAAAAAGACCCACGCTTCTGTGAATTGCTGGGAAAAAAATTTCCAGCTGAAAAGATCGAAGTCTTTGACGCCGACGTTCTAAAATTTGATTTCACAACTCTTAAACCCGGCCTAAAGGTCATCGGCAATTTGCCGTATTACATCTCAACGCCGATTATCGAAAAGTTTATTGAGTACAAAGGCCTTTTTCCCATTTGCTTTTTTACCGTTCAAAAAGAATTTGCCCAAAGGCTCGCCGCCAAAGTTAACACCAAAGATTACGGATCGCTCTCGTGCTTCGTGCAATATTACGCGGACATCCGTATCCTTTTTACGCTCCCGCCGTCGAGCTTTAAGCCGGCGCCTAAGGTGACCTCTTGTTTTATGAAACTGACCTTTCGTCCGCCAGAATTTAAAATCGCGGATGAAGCCAAACTTTTTACCCTAATCCGTACGGCCTTTGGACAAAGACGCAAGCGGATTTCCAACTCGCTTAAATCGATTTTAGAAAAAAATGCTGACGAGATTTTTAAGAAATGCGGACTGACAGGAGAAGAACGGGCCGAAAATTTGAGTTTAAAAAACTACGTGGATTTGACGATGACTGCTTTTTCCAACTCCAAAACCGGCAATTAAAAACATCGCTAAAAAAATCTAAGTCGATTTTTATTTACACTACCCGTCAAGAATGATAAAAAAGAGTCACTTTATGACGACAAAAAATTCTATACGTTTGTTGCTGGTGCTCGGCTTTCTGCTTTTGGGGGTAACCGCCAATGCTTTTGCGGATGATAATTCTTACGGCTATCAGCTGGCTCTGCTTAATGAGCGCGCCCAAAATCCCGAAAAAGTGCTCATGCAAAAAAAAATCACGCCGACAAGCGCGAGCATCCGGGAATTTGAATGGATTTTAGAAACTCTGCGCAACCGCTGTCCTAATCCGCAAAATGTCATCATCACAACCTTAGTCGAATCCTGGCGTCTTGTGCAGCGACGGGGATACAACGTTACCTTGCTGCAATTTAGCCGCCAAATTTCCGACTTTTCCAATATTGCTTTTCAAGCATTAAAAAACCAAAAACTTGACATCGACAAAATCGCCCGTAAATTACTTAAAGACAAGTACCCGATTAAAAAATAAAAAAGGACTCCTATGGAAAAACGCATGTTTTATCACGATACCGATTCCGGAGGCGTTGTGTATTACGCCAACTACTTAAAATATTTGGAAGAAGCCCGCACCGAGTTTTTAGACAAGCAGGGGATGAGTGTTGAAATGTTTCACGAGCGCGGGATGGTTTATGCGGTGCGCAAATGCAACGTCACTTACCGCAGTCCGGCGCGCTACGGGGACGTCATCCTCTGCGACGCTAAACTTGTCAAAGTCACAGCCGCCCAGCTGATTTTTGAACAAAAGATTTTTCACAAAAAAACGGGGCAACTGATGGTCGAAGCCGAAGTGACGCTCGCTTGTCTTAATAAAGACTTTAAACCGACCCAAATTCCCGAAGATTTGAAAGAAAAACTGCTCGCCTAACACCCGCAATGACTTCGGCCATTTTCTTGCTTTTTAAGGCGAAAAATGGTATTAAATGAGAGTGTATCCACACTTATATTATACGTACGCTCTGTAAGCTCCTTGTTCAATTTCCCATTGAAAATTTTGTGTTTTTACCTTTGAGAAAGAGGCATATGCCGCATTTTTTCTGCCGTAAACTTACTTTTTTTTACCGAAAAGCGATCAGTACCGTTGTGCTGCTTTGCTTTAGCCTGTTTACGGTCGTGGGGCCTGCGGGAAGCCAGGTTATTCCGATGCAGGCAATTGGGCTGACCGCTGGCCTCGCCGCGGATGG
>CAZWOH010000169.1:0-3984 GCA_964635405.1 uncultured Planctomycetales bacterium
GCTATCTTTGCGGGGCACTGGCCCGCGTTGGATACGCTTTTACGACAAATTGGGTAATGCTTATTCCTTTTCGCGCGCTAGATCGTGCCGGAAAAATTCGGGCGGCTCCACGCGATGCAATGATCGCCGATCTTTCTCATCACCACAATCGTGGAGCAAACTTTGGTTTTTTGCGGATGGCCGATAATTTTGGCGGCGTCTGCGGGATTATTTTTTGTTTAATTTTTTTCGGAATTTTGGGGTTAAAAAATCTTTTTTTGATATCCATGATTCCTTCCTTGATTGGTGTTGTCATGATTATTTTAACAATCAAGGAATCGCCGCCAAATCCCAACAAGATATTTCGGGCGATCAGCCTAAACGAGATTTCCCCTAACTTGCGTTTGGTTTTTATTTTGAGTGCTGTTTTTACTTTATCGACTTTCAGTTATTCTTTTTTGTTGATTTATGCGCAAAAGGTGGGATTCCAAATTATAATGATCCCGGTTTTATACCTGGGATATAATTTAGTCGCTTCGTTTTTTTCGATTCCGTTTGGAAAATTTTCTGATCGGTATGGGCGCAAAATACTGTTGCTGATCGCGTTTGTTCTATGGGGCATTGTCTGCGCGATAATTTTATTTTCGTTGACGATGTGGTCAGTTGTTGTCGCGCTGGTTTTTTACGGAATGCACAAGGCTGCCTATGAAACGGCGCAAAAAGCGTTTGTTTCCGAACTGTCTCCGCAAATTTATCGTGCCAGCTGTCTGGGGTATTATCAAATGCTTATTGGCTTGTGTGCTTTGCCGGCATCAGTCATTGCAGGATTACTCTGGGACAAGGTGGGGATGGCGGCGCCCTTATGTTTTTCGATTGTTTTGACAATTGTTGCCGCGATTTTACTGTTTTTTGTTAAGGAAAGAAACATCGATGCTGTCTGAAAATATTAGCGATGAAGCTCGGTACGAGGCTTTAACGCAAAAGCAAAGTCTGCAGTGGGAGGCTAAGTGCATACGTTGCGGGTCGTGCTGCGGTGTTGCCGACGGGGATATATGCGAAAATTTGGAAATGCAGACTAACGGTTCTTATGCCTGCAGGATTTATGAAACACGTTTTGGGATGCGAAAAACACTAAGCGGTAAAGTTTTTCAATGTGTTCCACTGCGGTGGATCGTTAATCAACATTGGCCTGGGGATCATTTGTGTGGCTATAAAAAGTAAAATGCACGGAGAAAAGTGATGATGACATTTACAAAAGCTTTAAACACATTGGCTCAAAATACGTTTGCTCAACAAGCTGGCTTGCCGCCTGTGAAAATCAGCGCGATTTCAAAGTTGGTCGATTGGGCCATGGAAGTTGCCGTCAAATACAGCTTTCAGGCTTTAGGCGGGTTGGTGATTTTGTTTGCCGCGTGGGTCGCTTCGCGTTATTTGTCACGATTTGTGTATAAAAAGCTGATCGCCCAAAAAGTTGATCCGACGATCGTCAAGTTTTTAGCGCAAGTCTCGCGCATTATTGTTTTAGCGCTGGGTGTTTTGATGATGCTCAGCTCTTTTGGTGTGCAGATTGCGCCTTTGATTGCCGGTTTATCCGTCGCTGGTGTGGGTATTGGTTTAGCGATCCAAGGGCCTTTATCGAATTATGCGGCGGGTGCGACGCTGATTTTTACAAAACCGTTTAAGTTAGGCGACATTATTGAAGTCCACGGCTATCAGGGTGAAGTGGACGATATTACTTTGCCGCGGACAGAATTAAATGGACTCGATGGCAGCCGGATTATTATTCCCAATAAACATATTATCGGAGAGGTCATTAAAAATTTTTCAGCGTACCGCAAACTGGAAATCAACGTCGGGGTTAGCTATGACTCGGACATTTCAAGGGCTTTAAAGGTCCTTGAAGAAATCATCATCGATGAACGACGTATTCCGGATGCACAGTCCTATAAATTGGGAATCAAGGAGTTTGCTGACTCGTCAGTTAATTTGCAAGCCTTTGTCTGGGTTTTACAAAAGAATTATACCGATGCAAAGTTCGCGATCAATAAGGCGATCATTGAAAAATTCCGTGAAAATGGAATTTCTATTCCGTTTCCGCGACGGGATGTCCATATTATTGAAAATACGAAAGTCAAAGCGCAGCTTTAGCGCACGAGCGTCAAAAGTTCTTTAGGGTGATTGATGAGAAAATCCGGGTTAGTGGCAAGAAGAGCTTTCGGGGAATTATAGCCCCAGGTTACCGCAGCCGCTTTGATGCCACAGCGTTTGGCTGCAACAATATCTCTGGCTTCATCGCCGATGTAAATGACATCGTCGGCATTGAAATTATACGATTCAATGATCTTTAACAAATTTGTATCTTTGCTCCAAATTTTTGAAGTTGTTTTAACAAAGTCGAAGAGTTCTAGTTCATTGATTTTTAAAAATTCGTCGACATTCCGGGAGGAATTTGAAGTTAAAATACCCAAATGTACGCCTAAGCTTTTAAGTTCTACCAAAGCGTCTTTAAGGCCGACAACAGGATCGATTTCTTTGATTCCCTTGAAAAGTTCCTCTTTGGCTTTGGCGATAATGATCGGAATTTTAAGCAAAGGGATTTGAAGCTGAGAAATTGTTTCCTTGACGGTATTGTTTTTCATCAATTGCGCTTCGGGAGGAGTCATTTTTTTATATTGGAATTCATCAGCCAACTGATTGCTGATTTTTATAATTGCGGCAAATGTATCGGCAATCGTTCCGTCGAAATCGAATATTAAAATATGATTTTGCATGTGCATGAGTATAGTCACAGAGGTTTCGGATTTCAAGCTAAAGTTTTTATTAACAAAATAATTAATCTTAACCCAGAAAAGGAGTATTAGATGGACGTTATTATGCAGTTGCTTACAGGAACAACAGTCGCGCACAGCGTTTTTATTTTTAGCCTTGTCGCGGCTTTAGGGCTGTTAATCGGAAGTATCAATATTTTTGGAATTCGTTTGGGTGTTGCGGGGGTCCTTTTTTCAGGTATTCTTTTTGGACATTTTGGACTAACAGTCAACCCGGAAGTCCTGGAGTTTTGCCGTGAGTTTGGGCTGATTTTATTCGTTTATACAATCGGTATGCAAGTTGGGCCGGGTTTCTTTTCTTCGTTAAAAAGAGACGGGCTTGCGCTTAATCTGATGGCGGCGTTTGTCGTCACAGCAGGGGTTGGGATTACGATTTGTTTGAGTATTTTTGGCAAAATTCCTATGCCGGCGGCGGTGGGTATGTTTTCGGGTGCAACGACAAATACGCCGAGTCTTGGCGCGGCGCAGCAAGCATTAAGCAGTATTCCGGGCATTAGCGAGGATTTAACAAAACTCCCAGGTCTTGGATATGCCGTGGCCTACCCGTTTGGGATTTTTGGGATTATTTTAACGATGCTTTTTACTAAACTTGTTTTTAGTGTGAATATCAACCGTGAGGCTGAGGCGCACGCTGTTGTTCAGGCACAACGCACCGCGGCATTATCGGTTTTAAATATCCGTGTTGATAATCAAAATCTCAACGGAATTGCGGTAACGAATATTCCGAATATCGATGATAGCGGGGTTGTCATTTCGCGTGTTATGCATGAGGGGAAAGTCCATGTGGCGTTGGGCGAAACCAAAATTTTTGTCGGCGATGTTTTATATGTCGTCGGACCAAAAGAAAAGCTCGAAAATTTTCAAAAAGGGATCGGGAGTAAAAGTGATATTGATATTCGACAAGTTAAAAGCAGTATTGTAGCGCAACGCGTCATTGTCACTAAGCCCGAAGTCGTTGGTAAAACACTTGAGCAGCTTAAAATCTGGGAACGCTACGGCATAACATTAACCCGTGTCAGCCGTTCTGAAATTGAGTTTGCGGCGTCTCCGGATCTTGAGCTTCATTACGCTGATACGCTAATGGCCGTTGGGGAAGAAGATGATATTAAGGAATTTTGTGTCGAAATCGGCAATTCGCCAAAACATCTGGATCATCCGTTTGTCATTCCTTTGTTTG
>CAZWOH010000170.1:0-3957 GCA_964635405.1 uncultured Planctomycetales bacterium
TCCTTTTTCGGCTCAATTGTTTGGCGCCTCTATGGCGCTATTCGCCTTAAAAGGACTCTATCATCGTTTGACTTGAAGATTACTTATATTATTTCTTCTTTAATTCAACCATGTGCGCTTTGGTCAATTTTTTATGCAACACTTTCAGCGACTGTGAAATCACTTTTGTTTCTGCCAAAACCGGCATAAAATTCACGTCATATTTCCAGCGCGGCACCACATGGATATGCAAATGCCCCGGAAATCCCGCACCCGCTGCTCGTCCTAAATTCATCCCGACATTATATCCGGCGGGTTTAAGAACTTTGTCCAAAAGCCCTTTGGAATAATTTAGCAATGCAAAAAGGTCCGCTGTTTCTTCGGCCGAGAGTTTGCTTAAGTCATCGACGTGACGCTTGGGCAAAATCAAAATGTGCCCATTATTATAGGGATAAAGATTCAAAACGGTAAAACTCAAATCACTGCGCCGGACGATAAGATTGCTTTTATCGTCGTTTTCTTTAAGCATGCGGCAGAACACGCATCCTTTTGTTTTGCCGATTAGCTCGGTCACATATTTAACGCGCCAGGGCGCCCAGAGTTTGTCCATAGGATGATCTATTCCTTAATTTTGACAAGTTTTGCCGAAAAATCTTTATTGGCAATCTCGATGATCCCGTAAGAAAAATACGGAGCAAAAACCGTATCATTGGGACTGCCGGGATTGAAATACAAAACATTTCCTTCTTTTTGATTAAAGGGTTGATGCGAATGGCCAAAGATCACAATGTCAACCTTGTCATTTTTAAATTCTTCTTTAACTTTTTCAAGGATCGTCTTTGGCGGGCCTTCGCCATGAAAAAGCCCCACCGAAAAAGCGCCGAGCTTAAAGATTTGCCGACGAGGAAAAAGTTTGCGGATACCTAGGGTGTCCATATTGCCGTAAACAGCTTTCACTTCCTTGATTTTCGAAAAAATTTCATAATCCGAAATATCACAAAAGTCTCCCGCGTGAATGATCAGGTCGACCGACTTAAAATCCTTTAAGAGCATTTTGGGAATTTCCCGAGAGTGCGTATCGGCGACAACACCAATTCTAAGCATAATTTATCCGGGTTAAACTTTTACCTGTCTTGGAAAAGCAATCAGCGATTTGTCAAAAATAGAGGACAGTGTGCTTAATTCCCCCTCATTCCAAATCCACATCCGCTCCTGTAAAGCCTTAACCCGCGCATTTTCATCTAAATAATCAAAAGAAATCAAAACGTAGCGCTGCGGCTTATGGATAATCTTTTTTGTTTCCGCTAACATGCTGTTGATTTCGCTTTCGCCGACAGCGCCGGATTTAAGCATAATCATCCACTCGCCTTCATCGCAAACAGCATGAATCAAATCCAAATGCCCGCCTAATGCAAAAGGGATTCTCGTCGGAGTCATTTCACGGAATGCCGGCAATTTATAACGTCGACCGTTGATTGACAAAGATTCATTCTCGAAACACGAGAACAATTCCAAAATTTGTAAAGAGACATCCCGTTTAGCGTTTGCACAGGAGGTTTCATAAGCACGGGCAAATTCCTGCCTAAATTCGTCCTGCTGACGATCGCCTGTGTCTTCAATGACATTGCGGCGTTTATAAAAAACAAACCTCAGCCAATACTTTAAAAGCCGGTCGGGAAGATACAGATAATTTCCGTTTTTTGCGACAACACCCAACTCTAAAAGACGATTGACCCGGCCGCTGACTAAAGCCTGTTTAAGGTGCAAGCACGCACTTAACTCGGTCAGCTTTTGCCGTCCCGACGCTAAAGACAATAAAATCCGGCCGACAACCACATTGCCTTTGCCCGACGCAATCCGTTCGACAACCAAATCAAAATGACGGCTTAAGACGCCCCATCGCTCATAAAGAATTTTTTCGATCGCCAGACAAAGAAGCGGCAAAAAAACTTCCGTTTGCTTATGTGTTGCGCACAAAGCCCGTAACTGTTCGCAAATAAGCGTTAAATACAAAGGCTGCCCGCCGGTAAAATCAATTAAAAAATGCGTCAACGACTCGCTAATCTTGATGCCCGCAAGCTGAAAGTGTACAAATTCGCGGCTGGTTTTAATGTCAAAAGGCTGGATTTCAAGAATTTCAAAATTTCCAAACAGCAAAGAAAGTTTTTCGGAGAGTATTTTTTGCGCCGACCACATCGAAGAACTCGTCACGACATAAAGACATCGCCGCTGTGTCATGATCTGCTTGCCTAATTCCTGAAATTCGTCGTCGATATCAAAATCTTCCAAATGCTGAAATTCGTCAAGAAACAGAACACAATAAACAGATGCTTCCTGGGTAAAAATCTGCGGCAATGTAATAATTTCGAGATACGCTTCGCGCGAACGATTTTGTGTTAAAAGCGTTTGAATTTTACGGACCGCCTTGACGGTTTGCGGCAAACGGCTTTCGGTTGCCCCAATTAAAAGCGACATTTCGTCGGTGACGTTTATGCTTTGGTTCTGCGCAAAACGATATAAAAGACTGCCTGCCAATTTATAAAAAAAGTACGAAAGATCGGCATTTTCAAGATCGATATAAACAGGGACAATTTGTGCGTCATCCAAATCCGAAAGAAACTTTTTAATGATCATCGTCTTGCCGGTATAGCGATCGCCCAAAAAAGCCATATTCTGGCGATAGCCTTCCTTAAGGTCAAAAACGCGGCGTTTTAAAAGTTCGAGCTTTTTTTTGCGCCCATAAAATTGTTCTTGTCCAACTACGCTCATATCATCCTTAAATTTTAGGCAAAAAATAAAGCGGGTTTTCTGCTTTGGCAAAACGCCTGATTTCAAAATACAAAATAGGCGTGTTCCCCTTTTTGCCGGCGAGCGCTAACATTTGGCCCTTGGCCACACTGTCGCCTAAACTGACGGTGATTTTTGAATTAAAACCATACACTGTAAAATACCCGTCGGCATGGTCCAAAATAACCGTGTAATAGTAGCCTGAGAGATAATCGGCAAAAACAACTTTGCCCTGACGAGAAGCACTCACCGGCTGGCCTTCCATCGTTTCAATCCCGATGCCATGATTCAAATAGGACCCGCGTTGTTCGCCAAAATAACGAACAACCCGGCCTGCAACAGGCCAGCCAAAATCATCCTTGACCCCAGCGGCCATTGTGCCCGTCGCTGTTAAAGTGCTGCTGACGGCAACAGTCTTTTGAGAATCTGCGCCGGGAATAAAGATCAATTGGTTTTCTTCAAGATGTGCGCCGTTTGGAATGTTATTACTGCGGATAATATCTTCAATATCGATCTGATACGTCTTGGCGATACGCCAAAGCGTTTCGCCTTTTTGAACTTTGTGATAAATACCTTTTTGCGTGCGTGGCACAGACGTTGACATTCCCGAGTCAACCGTCATACAACCGCCACAAAAAATCAGAAGCGCCCCTACAGCCAAACAACTTAAAGAATAAAGAACTTTTTTCACCAACACAACCTCACACATTAAAAGCGAGGGACGGGAATCGAACCCGCGTAGATAGCTTGGGAAGCTACCATTCTACCATTGAATTACCCTCGCAAAAATCTAGCCTCTTTAAAAACTTCTTTGCTTCCAACCCAACATCTTTTGCTTCACAAATAGAACGCGTTACCGCGATACGTTTTGCTCCATATTCAATCACTTGCGAAAGATTCGTAGGCGTTATCCCGCCGATAAAAAAAACAGGAATCTTGATTTTCGCACTGACTAAAGAGATCAGCTTTGCGTTCATTGGACTACGCTCTGGCTTGGTCTTGGTTTTAAACACAGACCCAAACCCGATATAATCCGCGCCATCCCTTTCTGCCCGCCGTGCTTGCGCCAAAGTCTGACACGAAATCCCGATCATCGTTTTGCGACCGAGCAATTTTCGCGCCAAAACAAGCGGCAAATCTTCTTGGCCTAAATGCACCCCGTCAGCTCCACTAGCCAGCATTAAATCCAAA
>CAZWOH010000171.1:0-3938 GCA_964635405.1 uncultured Planctomycetales bacterium
GACGTCGATTTTTTTGGTACCTGGCTATGGAGCACAGGGAGGTACTGCAGCAGACACCAAACCCTGCTTCGATGAAAATGGCTTCGGGGCTCTGGTTGTGAGCGCGCGAGGGATTATTTATGCCTTTGGAGAAGGGGAGGGGAAAAATTACGTTGCATCGCTTGATAGTCTTCCTCCAGCATCACCTTCAACCGATTCTGCGTAATAAAAACCTTCCCGTCTCTTTCGGCGACTTCGGCTTTGGAAGGAACGATCCAGACCTTATTAAAGGTACTCATAGGTATTTCGGTCGTTCCAAATTTTTCTTTAGCCTTAGCCCGGACATTGGTCCAAAATTTTTTGCCCAAATCCGTATCCGGATTGGTGAGCGATGAGGCCAACTGTTTTAAAAGATAATCCTGCTCAAGCATGACCTTACCCATTTCGGTTTTGCCTAGCGCGTCGGGAATAATGCGATTAGCTTCATACGGAGAAAGATTGACCCACGCTTCTTTGTCAGGAATGGTCATCGCGGTTAAGAAAAATTTGACTAATTTTTCGGATTCGGTTTTAAGCGCTGCCCCCTGAATCTTTTCATCCCCGCGTCCGACGATAAAGTCAAAAAGAAAAGGGTTCTCAGGATGGATATTAAGCCCTTTGAGCGTCGGCGGCACAAACACCGAGGAGATCGTCACCGCACTGCCCGGGGTGGGCAACAAGCTGGCCAACTGCGCTCCGGCTGGTGTTGAGAGGCTCGTCAAAAACGCAAACGTCATAATAGAAGAAACGACTTTGCGGATCAGAGCGAATTTGGGGCGGTGTGCGAAAGACAAAAACATAGGGTAATCCTCCTTAGGGGTGGAATAGAAAAATTTTATCAAAATTTAGAAAGAAATTATTGCGAAACGGGAAATTTCACGAATCAGACTTTGTAAATATAACATACATAACAAGATTGCGTCAAGCGGAAATTTTGGTAACCCCCCCAAAAAAACTATTCTTCGGGGTCGGGCGTTTTCAAAAAGCTCTCAGCTAACTCGACGAGCGTTGCGCGGTTAAACGGTTTGGTCAAATACACGTCGACGCCCATTTCACGAGCGACTTCTTCGGGCAATTTTTTCCATTGTAAAGATTCGGGGATCTCCCCGCGGTTACGTGCCGCTGGAGTATTGGGCAACCATTGCCATTTGTCATTGCGCGGTGAATAGACCATCTCGCCCAAACCGGTCATCAGTACAATCGGGACATCCTTTGTTTCGGCGTGCGAGCGCAAAAAATTAATGACTTCATCGCCTTTTTCATTAAGCAAGATGTAGTCCAAAAAAACAAGGTCGGGTTTTTCTTTAAGGCAAAGCGTGCAGGCGTCTTTGACATTATAAGCGACAAATGTCTGATAAAGCCCTGTGCGATCCAAGGTGGATTTGAGCAGGTTGCAAATTTCTTTATCGTCATCAATCAGAACAATTTTTTTCACAGCCCTGCTCCCGCTGACGGAGAATAAATAAATAGTACTAATACAATATACTTAAAAACATTCGTATTTGTACTAATTTCTTATTAAATATTCTTTCCAATTTTGCAGAATGCTCAATGGACAAATAAAGGGAAAACCCCCCGCCTGTTGTCAGACGGGGGGTTTTAAAATTTGTAGGGAACGGTTTGAAACCGTTCCCTACAGCGGTTGCTGTTTCCTTACATTCCCATTCCCATGCCACCCATTCCACCGGGCATCTGAGGCATGGCAGGTTTGTCTTTTTCGGGAACATCCGTAATCAAAGCTTCGGTCGTCAAAAGAAGCGCCGAAATACTCGCCGCATTTTGCAAAGCGGTACGGGTCACTTTGGCCGGATCGATAACGCCGCTTTCGAGCATATCGACATAGGAATCCTGATTAATGTCGTAGCCGATATTGGCGTTCTTTTCTGTTTTAAGATGTGCGACGATGACAGAGGCTTCCAACCCTGCATTGTCACAAAGCTGACGAAGCGGCGACTCCAGCGCGCGGCGGATAATATCCACGCCGGTCTTTTCATCGTCACCTTTGATCTTAACGCTTTCTAAGCTGTCGATGGCGCGCAAAAGAGCGACTCCGCCGCCGGGAACAATCCCTTCTTCAACCGCAGCGCGAGTTGCGTGCAAAGCGTCTTCAACACGGGCTTTCTTTTCTTTCATTTCGGTTTCGGTCGCAGCCCCGACGTTGATAATCGCTACCCCGCCAGCCAACTTGGCCAAGCGTTCTTGCAATTTTTCTTTATCATAAGAAGATTCCGTCGTGGTGATTTGATTTTTGATCTGGGCAATGCGTCCCTTTATCGCATCCGTCTTGCCAGCGCCTTCGACGATTGTGGTGTTATCTTTGTTGATCTTGACTTTCTTGGCGCGGCCCAAGCTGGTTAATTCAACGGTTTCCAATTTTAAACCGAGATCTTCCGTAATGGCCTTGCCACCGGTCAAAACTGCAATATCGTCGAGCATGGCCTTGCGGCGATCGCCGTAACCCGGAGCTTTAACAGCCGCACAGGAAAGCGTTTTTCTCATATTGTTGACGACGAGCGTTGCCAACGCTTCCCCTTCGACGTCTTCGCAGACGATCAAAAGCGGACGGCCGCTCTTGGCGACTTTTTCCAACAAAGGCAACATGTCCTTGATGTTAGAAATTTTCTTTTCGTAAATTAAGATAAACGGATCATCGAGTTCGCATTCCATCTTTTCTAAATCAGTCGAAAAATACGGCGAAAGATAGCCCTGGTCAAACTGCATACCTTCGACGATTTTTAACTCGGTGTTGATGGTTTTGCTTTCTTCAACGGTAATGACCCCATCTTTACCAACCGCGTCAAAGGCTTCGGCAATTTTTTTGCCAATCAAATTGTCATTGTTTGCGGCGATAGTGGCCACTTGCTCGACTTCTTTGGTATTTTTGGAATCAATTTTTTTGGAAAGCGCTGCAACCTTAGCGACAACTTTTTCGACAGCGGCATCGATCCCGCGCTTTAAAGCCATCGGGTTAGCGCCCGCAGTCACGTTCTTTAAACCTTCGCGATAAATCGCTTCGGCCAAAATCGTTGCAGTCGTTGTCCCGTCGCCGGCATTATCGGACGTTTTTTCGGCGACTTCTTTGACCATTTGTGCGCCCATGTTTTCATATGGGTCTTCTAATTCGATTTCTTTCGCAACCGAAACACCGTCTTTGGTCACCGTCGGAGAACCGAATTTTTTGTCCAAAACAACATTGCGGCCCTTAGGACCCAAGGTCACCTTGACTGCGCGGGACAATTTTTCGACCCCCGCTAAAATCTTGCGGCGAGCTTCATCGCCGAATAACAATTGTTTTGCTGCCATGTCTTTAACTCCTTTTTACATTAAAATTCTGCTGTTTAATTAAACTTGGTGACGGGTCCTAGCCCTGCGGCACCCTGCCGGCTTCACTTCGTTGCAGGCGGCAGGGGACCCGCCTACGGGCCACCCGTCCAACGGGTCCCTATTTTGTATCTTTAAAAACTGCAAGAATATCGTCTTCGCGCATGATCAAAAGATCTTCACCTTCGTTTGTGGTGATTTCACTGCCGCTGTACTTTCCATAAAGGATTCGGTCGCCGACCTTGACTTCAGGAGCGCTGATTTGGCCATTATCCAAAACTTTGCCTTTGCCAACCGCGACAATTTTGCCTTCTTGCGGCTTTTCTTTGGCGGTTTCGGGAAGCAAAATGCCGCCCTTGGTCTTCTCGATGGCCTCGAGAGGTTTGACGATGATTCTGTCTGCTAACGGTTGTAACTTCACTGCTTACCTCCTTGTTGAAACGGTTATTTATAAAAGCAAATCCAAAATCTGGATTAGCACTGCATTAACTAGAGTGCTAATTCTACGAATCAAATGCTTTTTGTCAAGAAAAAAAATAAAATCTGTCAAGCCAAATTAGAAATGTCCTAGTTCTACCAAAATAGAAATGTCCTAATTT
>CAZWOH010000172.1:0-3927 GCA_964635405.1 uncultured Planctomycetales bacterium
ATCTTCTTGGCCTAAATGCACCCCGTCAGCTCCACTAGCCAGCATTAAATCCAAACGGTCATTGACAATGAACAAAGCCTTACCGTTAACATACCGGGCCGCTTTTTTGCAAAAAGCTAAAATTTCGGCCGTTGATCCTTCTTTACTGCGAAGCTGGACGATGCCAACACCTGCATCCACAGACTTTTTGAGCACCTTCAGCAACTTTTCAAAACCGGCGACACTGCTGTCTAATACCAGATAAAGCTGAGCGTCTTTTAAAATTTCTTTTTTACTTCGCATCAAAAGCACGCAAGCTTAAGACTTTTTTTTCAATTGCATAAATCTCATAACGCAAAGCTTTGATTCCTGCCGCAGCACGCACGTTTTTGAGTTTGGCAAATTCTTCCAAAACGCGCAATGATTCTTTGACCCGCTGGCAATTCGCATAAAAAATGTCAGCTGTTGACGTACGTTTCAACTCGGACTTGATCGTCGCGCGTCCAACATCAGCTTCCAAATCACGTCCGGCTATCAAATCCTTCAAGCCGATAATTTGAAGGTGCTCTGTTAATCTGTGACGAACACTCTTAAATTTTTTTGTCAGGATCTGTTGGTCCAGCCAAAACCGGCAGACGTCCTCGCAAACCCGCAAACCTTCCTTGGCGCGATTAAAATTGGCATCCATGACCCGCAAAAATTTAAGTCCATCGTTTTTATCCACGGCCTTTGATTTTCTTAACAATATTACTCGTCGACAAACCCTCTAAATACTTAATCAGTTCAACCTTGCCGCCGTTTTTTTTAACTACGTCCGCACCGGCAATTTCCTTCCCCTTCCAATCCGCTCCCTTAATCAAAATATCCGGCTTAACATCACAAATCAAACGATAAGGCGTATCTTCGCTGAAGATAACAACAAAATCGACTGCGGCCAGACCGGCCAAAACACCCGCCCGGTCAAGTTCATTGTTAACAGGCCGTCCCTGGCCTTTAAGCCGACGGACCGAATCGTCACTGTTTAAACCAACGACAAGAATGCGGCCACTCTTTTTTGCCTCGGTTAAATAACTGACATGACCAAAATGCAAAATGTCAAAACAGCCATTGGTAAAAGCGATTTTTTTCCCCGCCCGGCGCAAAACACCCAATTTCTTTTTCAAAAACCTAACAGAAACAATTTTTTTCCCAAAATCTAACATGTCTAAACTACCATTAAGTCTCAAATAGATTTCAAGCTCAATTACGGGTCCTGTCGCTTAAGGGACTCTCCCGTCCTCGCTTTCGCTGCGGGCGGCAGAGGACTCCCCTTGCGCGCCACCCGTTTTCTACCTTTTACTGACTAAATTCTTCTTCGACCAACTCGCAAATCGTGTGCGCGATGGTCAAATGCGATTCCTGAATCCGCGCTGTCACTTTCGACGGAACAATGAGTTTGATATCCGACAAAGCCGCTAAAAGCCCGCCGTCATTGCCCGTTAAAGTGATGGTCACAAGTCCCAATTCTTTGGCTTTCTTAATCGCTTCAATCACATTTTTGGAATTTCCGCTCGTCGATATTCCGATGGCAACATCACCTTTTTTGCCAAGTGCTTCGATTTGACGGCTAAAGATGATATCAAAAGTATAGTCATTGCCCAGCGCGGTTAAAGCCGATGTGTCGGTGGTCAAAGCTATCGCCGCTAGCGCCCGGCGTTCTTTTTTAAAACGGCCGATAAACTCCGCCGCGATATGCTGACTGTCCGCCGCTGATCCGCCGTTGCCAAAAATCAGGATTTTACCGCCGGATTTTAAAGATTTTATCAGTACGCCAACCGAGGATTCGATCTCGGCAGAATTTTTTTCAAGCGCGGCCTTTTTGACGTCAATCGATTGCGCAAAAATTTCGGTGATTCTATTTTTCATAATCTCCTTATGCGGCAAAGAAAACTTTAGCCAAATCGTAAAGTTCCATGTCAATCATTTTACGTGACAAAACAGCTTGCGCAATATCCACCGACTGTAATTTATTATCTCGAAGGCTGACCATCTGGCCAAATTTCCCCTCAGATACAAGTTCGACGGCCTTGACACCAAACTGTGTGCCGATCAAACGGTCATACGCCGTCGGGGTTCCGCCGCGCTGAATATGCCCCAAAACGCTGACGCGTGTTTCAAAGCCGGTACTTTCCTCGATGACTTTCGCAACGACCTCGCCGACATAGCCAAAACGCCGACGCTCGCCGGCCGGAATAAGATCTTTGTTATAACCGGCAATACTCGCCCCTTCAGAAACCACAATAATGCTAAAATTGCGTCCGCGTCCGTGCCGGGCTTTGAGGTCATCACAAACTTTTTTAAGGTCCGTCGGAATTTCAGGGACCAAAATCTCATCGGCCCCGCCGGCGATTCCCGCTTCGAGCGCAATCCATCCTGTATAACGCCCCATGACCTCAATAACAATAATCCGATGATGGCTCTCGGCGGTTGTATGCAAGCGGTCGATGCATTCTGTCGCAACATTGACCGCCGTGTCAAAACCAAACGCATAATCTGTTCCCGAAAGCGCATTATCGATCGATTTCGGAACGCCGACGACCTTAATCAGTCCCTTGTTCCAAAGATCGAGCGCAATTTTAAGCGTTTCCTCGCCACCGACGGCAATCAGAGCATCCAAGCCGCTACGTTTATAATTTTCGCCAAGCTGTTTGACTTTTTCGGGATCATTTAAAACATTAATACGGCTGGTCCCCAAAATCGTACCGCCTTTGTCCAAAATTCCGGAGGTCTGGCGAATATCCAGAATGCGCATGTCGTTCTCAACTAAGCCCAGCCAGCCGTTTTTAATGCCGGCGACGACATAACCTTCTTGCATGCCTTTGCGGACAACCGCACGAATGACCGAATTTAAACCCGGACAATCAGCCCCGCCTGTTAATATTCCGATTTTTTTCATTTTAAAAACCTTGCGCTACTCTGGTTTATGCCCGATATCCCTGAAACGGCACGGTGGACTCCAAAACACCGACGACCGATTTAGGATTTTTATCTTTATTACGGGCGTGGCTGTCTTCTGCGCTGATCTTTGTCACATCGACATGAACGATAACTGTTTCTTCAAGGCCGATAGTATCCAAAATTTTTCGTTTAACCATTTCCTGCAGTTGCGCTGTTGTTTCAGGAATACTCACATCGCTGTGCAAAGCCAAATTAACCCGTACGACCAA
Organism: uncultured Planctomycetales bacterium; assembly: GCA_964635405.1. Classification (GTDB taxonomy): domain Bacteria; phylum Omnitrophota; class Gorgyraeia; order Zapsychrales; family JANLHA01; genus JADLGJ01. Next base: position 3,186 of record CAZWOH010000172.1, read on the forward strand.
CCCGCGTTTACCGGCGATGATCTGTGCGGCGCGAACATCCTTGACTTCACTCATCCGACAAATAATTCGACGGATCAAGTCTTCCATCGCGCTTAACGAAACCGTGACCCGCCCCGCAGGATTGTCAAAAGCGATATTTTTTTCTCTAAGCTCTTTTCCGGTAATCGCACGATTAAAAAGAATATTCATAAAGAAAACAAGCACCGCAATCAAACCGACAATCAAACGCAATTGCCGGTCATCATAAACGACTTGCGCAATTAAAGTAACATATTGGACCGGAATCAGATGCAACGCTAACCCCACCGCAAACCCAACCAACAAAACAATCACCACTGTATAGAACAACAACGCCAATTGCGTCATCAGCCTCATGTATCCCCCCGGGTTATTCCACAAACATTGACATTGACATCACGTAAATCCACATCGGTAAGCTGTTCAAATTTTTCACGGATCATTTTCTGAACATGCTCTGCTGTGTCAGGAATGTTAAGACCATACCGGACAAGCACTTTGATTTCGAGAAAAACCGCATTTGCGCTGCGATCGATGCGAATATCAACACCACGGCAGCGCTTAACGCCGACAAGTTCCAAAACCGTATCGCCAAAATCCTGCGGGATAAGCGTCACGCCATCGACTTCTTCGACGGCAGCTTTGGCTATGTCAGCGATAACATGCTTATGATAATTGATGAGCCCCGAATCCACTTTACTAAATCCCGTCATTTGGAGACCTC
>CAZWOH010000173.1:0-3893 GCA_964635405.1 uncultured Planctomycetales bacterium
CTCCCCAAAATTAAATTTGCCCTATCGACGGCGATGTTGTAAACTTAAGCCATCTCTTTAGAATTCTATCTAGCTCTTCATTTCAAGCTAAAACAATATTTATAACCACTTATGCTGACATCTTTGCATCAGAAAAAACTGTCTTTTTTTAATCGCTTAAGCGCAATAACGATTTTGCTGTGCTTTTTGGGCACGACCATAGTCCCGCCGTCTTTTGCGCAAGAAATCTTTCTGCCCGCCCCAGGGACGATGGTGGGCTTAAGTGAAACCTTTAATCCGCCGCTTCTTAAAGGCATTAAGGTTTATCAGGATAATCCGTTTTTGTTTGATTTTATTCTCGACAAAGGCACTGGGACGCCCGCCGACAAAGCGGATGTTTCAAAGCTGGTTAAATATTTTTTAGCTTCACTGACAACCCCAGAAAAAGAAATGTGGGTTAATCTTTCGCCGTATGAAAAGGACCGTATCGTTCCCGAAAGTTTTGGTCAAACGCAAATGGGGCGCGATCTTTTGGCGCAGGACTATATGCTCAAACAGATCACCGCAAGTCTCATGTATCCGGAAGATACTTTGGGAAAGAAGTTTTGGGGCCGTGTTTATGCGCAGGCCAAACAAAAGTTTGGGACAACGGACATTCCCGTCGATACGTTTAATAAAGTGTGGATTGTTCCCGAAAGGGCAGTTGTTTATGAAAACTCGCAAAGTGCTAGTGCCTATGTGCTTGAGTCAAGTTTAAAGGTGATGCTGGAAGAGGATTATTTGGCACTAGAAAAGAATATTTCCCCTCCCCTTGTGGGAGGGGCTAGGGGAGGGGTTGATGTCAATCATGCCCCCCGCCCTAACCCTCCCCACGGTGGGGGAGGGAATATTTCAAGTCTCGGTTCTCAAATCATCCGCGAAATCATTCTTCCCGAGTTGGAAAAGGAAGTCAATTTTGGTAAGAATTTTGCCCAATTGCGCCAGATATATAATTCTCTCATTCTCGCCGAATGGTACAAACGCAAAATCAAAGACAGCATCCTTTCACAAGTTTACGTCGACAAAAACAAAATTGCCGGTGTCAACATCGACGACCCGAACGAAAAGCAAAAGATTTATGAACGCTATCTCGAAGCGTTTAAAAAAGGCGCGTACAACTATATTAAGGAAGAAATCGACCCCTCGACGCAGGACGTGATTCCGAAGAAATATTTTTCGGGCGGTTTTAGCGCAACAAATTTTGCGGCCAGCAGTTCGCTTGAGATTAGAACGGATGCCAAGGATCTGTCTGCCTCCGCGCCGATTAAGCAGGGGGAGGGGCAAGTCGTGCGGGTGGAGTTAGAATCGGCATCTGGTGAATCAAGGCAAATTTTTGGTGCTTCGAGCGCTTTATTTGCCAGTTATACGGGAGATTTAAATTACTGGGGTGAGAGAAATCGACTGAGCCGTATTATCCAAAACTACAGTCATCCTGCCCGTAAAAACAGGGATGTTAATGGAAATGTAATGCAATTAGATTTAGTTGAGAACCTGATTGCCGCATTGGTTAGGCATGAACAAAGTTCTTTTAAAAAAATTGACAGCGATGAAGTTGTTATAGAAATGGCAAAAGTTTTTAATGCTATAGCCTATGATATTCCGCTGGAATCCCGATTAGGGAGCCGTAATTATTCCAGAGAATTTAATAGTGTCGTTGACGACATATTTAATGCGCAAGATATTGAAACGGTTAAAGAAATTCTCAAAAAGATAACGCCGACACCCAAAGTTACACAAAATCCGATTAGAAGTGATTTCCAAGATTTTATTAAAGCTCAGTTTAATAGTTTGTTTGCAGATGAGAAAATGCCGGTTTTGCCAAACGCAATTGGTCAAAATTACGGTGACTTGGTAGAGGTTCTGGATTTAGGTTCTGAGCAGGTTCAGAGAATTCTATCGGAAAAACATATCAACATCGTAGAGCCAGATGCAAATGTGTTAACACGATACTCTGATGAAGAATTATTAGAGACAAGCGGCAAATGGACCAGAACGGATTCACATTATCGTATTGCCGTGACTGCCGAGGGGAATTTGGTTTTTATTAAACAGCGCGATTCTTCGGGATTCCATATCATTAGCGATTTTTATGTAGATTATTTTGATATGGGGACGCTCATGGAAAAAATAGGAAGAGACAACTTTCTTCAAATTATGACTAAGGTTCAGGTTGCTTATTCTCAAATTATGGGTATACATCCTGATACGCAGTTGTCTAATTTTTTGGTGAAAGTTACCAGGGATGGGGATAGTTTTGAAATGGATTACAAGCCCATTGATTTTGAAAAAAATCCTCGATCTTCAAGTCCGCTTGACGAACAAAATGCGCAGGCGAAAGTTGCGTCGGCGCCGGTAGAAAATCCATTCCCCAACTTAGGGAATTTAGCTGATGTATCTTCGGATGATATATTTCGACAACTTGATTCTAAATCTGTTATGCGTCAGCTCTTGGCTGGCCCGCAAGCTCCTGTGAGACAACCCGAAAATATCGTGATTTTTAAAAGGGAAGGGGCTCTATATTCTTCAATGCCTCAATGGAAAAACCCTGTCACAAAAGAAATGGAAGATGTCGCAGATCGTACTCCCTGGGTAGAATTTACTAACCCAAATGATGTTAAAGAATTTAAGGAAGCGATGAAAGAATTACTAGAGCAAAAAAGAGTTTTTTCAGTTGTTTTAAAGCAGCAAAATAATGTTCGTGGCAATGGCGTCTTTTTCTTAGAAAGAAAATTAGGTGATCCACGCGTATTTATTAAAGCAGCTGGTGGAGGGGACGATATTTATATGGATAATGTGCTTGATAATTTTTCTGTAAGAGACAAGACGATTGACAGAAAATCTAGGATTGTAACAATTACGTTGGATCCAAATAAAGAAGATATATTGCAGGAATTAGTTCGTATTTGGGAACACATTTCAACTTATCAAAGATCTAGTTATGATCCTGGTTTTATGGAGGCGTACGTTCCTACTATTAAAGTTAAAGGGCAAAAAGCTTATGAAACGCGACATGTCGTAATTTATGACAGCAAAACGGGGGATATTTCGTTAGATGAGTATAGAACCGCATGGATTGCGCGCATCGGAAGTAGTAGCGAATATTCTAATTATTTGGGGCGAGATAGCGGAGTCCAGACTTCGATGATAATAAAGTATCGAGAAGGTATATATAACCCGCTTGAAGCACATGTTGAGGGTTCATTGTCTCATTTTGAAAAGAAAGTTGATGAGATTCTTGTTCGCGAGACGGATTATTTGATTAAACGAATGCAAGCGGCTGGGATACAATTGGAAGGTCGTTTTGGAATTGTTTTTGACTTTATGTGGTTTAAGAATGATCGCACAAACGAATTAGAACCGATTCTAACTGAAGCTACATTAGGGAACGAGAAGCAGGCAAAATTGAAAATCATTGCTAAGGATACTGCAATTTCGACGACCAAAGGCGGGATTGACTTTAACGCCGATAAAATGAACTTGGAAACACGCTCATCAGGTGGAGAGATCAAATTTCAAATCAATCCAGAGCAACTACGCGAATTTCAAAATGCTCCCGGCTTTACTCCGATCATTATAAATATCCAGCCGTTGATTAATTTGCCTCTGTTTTTGGGGCTCAAGGACAGCCAACCGATGACGGTGGCCGCGGCAAAAGAATAATTTGACAGAAAAGGCAAGTTACGCTAAAATCCACACCTTCCAAGCGACAATAAATGTGTAATCTAAAAAGAGGAAAGACATATGGCGACGTCATTAGAAAAAATGAAATTAATTGAAGACCAATTCCTACGCAAGGATTTCCCTGAATTTAATCCCGGCGATGTTGTCAAAATGAAGCTTAAGGTCAAGGAAGCCGACAAGATTCGCCTTCACTC
>CAZWOH010000174.1:0-3877 GCA_964635405.1 uncultured Planctomycetales bacterium
ATCGAGTTTTTAGTCAGCAAAGGAAATGTCACGCTATGACAGATTATTTAAAGAAATTTAGGCTTGATGGAAAAAACGCTGTTGTCGCCGGAGGCGCGGGATTAATCGGACGGGAAGTCGTCAGCGCACTCGCGCAAGCCGGGGCGAATGTCATTATTGCCGAAAATAATGTTGCTGTGGGGAAAAAGCTAATGCAAGCTTTATCGCGCGTAAAACCCAAAGTGACTTTTGCTGATTTTGATATTTCTAAACTTGAAAATTTAAAAAGTAATATCGATGTTTTGATTAAAAGTTTAAAAGGTATTGATGTTTGGGTCAACTGCGCGTATCCCAAGACTGAGGATTGGGGACTGCTGCCTGAGGATGTGTCTGTCGAGTCGTGGCGCAAGAATGTGGACAGCCAATTAAACGCGACAGCGTTGTGCTCTACTACTGTTGCCCAGCATATGAAAAAAAAAGGCGGCAGTATTATCAATTTAGGATCGATTTATGGCGTTGTCGGCGGGAAATTTGATCTTTATGAAGGAACGAAGGTGGTCCCATTGCCGATTATTTACTCGGCGGTCAAAGGCGGCATTGTCAATTTGAGTCGTTATTTAGCGTCGTATTATGGACGGTATAATATTCGCGTGAACACCGTTTGTCCGGGTGGGGTTTTCGACGGCCAAGATCCAAAATTTGTTGCGAAATATGCCAAGCAAACCCCTTTAGGCCGTATGGCCAAGCCGCAAGAAGTCGCGGTGGCAGTTTTATTTTTAGCAAGTGATGCCGCTTCATATATAAGCGGAACAACGCTTATGGTCGACGGCGGATGGACCGCTGTATAAAAGAGGATGAACGAATAAAAAATATTATGGTTTCCCAAAATAAAAAGTTTATTGCTCTGAGTGTTCCGGAAATTGCCGGCAATGAGTGGACCTACGTTAAAGAATGTCTTGATACCGGATGGGTGTCTTCGGCAGGACCTTTTGTAAAAAAGTTTGAACAGCACTGCGCGGATTATATCGGCCGCAAATATGCGGTTGCGTGTACGTCGGCCACAGCGGGGCTGCATACCGCTCTAATGATTTTAGATGTCAAGCCGGATGAGGAAGTGATTGTCCCTGATTTGACATTTGCCGCGCCGGCTTTTGCGGTGCGCTACGTCGGGGCATGGCCGTTGTTTGTCGATGTTGAAGAAAAATATTTTCAAATCGACCCAGAGAAAATCAAGGATTTTTTGACCCGTGGGTGTATTTATAAAAATGGGCAGTGCACAAATCGTAAAACCAGACGCCGTGTCCGTGCACTTTTGCCAGTCCATTTGCTGGGCCATCCGGTTGAAATGAAACCTCTGATGGCTTTGGCCAAAAAATATGACTTGGCAGTTGTGGAGGATGTGGCCGAAAGTCTCGGTGCTCTCTGTGATGGAAAAAAAGTCGGGACCCTTGGCGATATCGCTGTCTTAAGTTTTAATGGTAATAAAATTATCACCGCCGGCGGGGGAGGGATGCTTTTGACCGACTCTAAAATTTTGGCAAAAAAAGCAAGTTATTTAACAACCCAAGCTAAGGATGACCCCATCGAGTCTATCCATAACACGATTGGGTATAATTATCGGTTAAATAATTTGCAGGCGGCCCTTGGGTTAGCGCAGTTTGAAAAGCTGGATGCGTATATTGAAAAGAAAAATGCGATTGCCCAGAATTATACGCAAGCTCTTAAGAAAGTCTGCGGCCTGCATTTGCCGCAGCAAGCACCGTGGGCACGCTCGATTTGGTGGTTATACACTGTTTTGGTCGACAAGCAAAAATATGGAGTCGATGCCAGAGCGTTAATGAAAGTTTTTGAGTTGCAAAATATCCAAACACGGCCTCTGTGGCATCCTCTGCACAGCCTGAAAGCTTTTCAAGGGTGCATGGCTTACAAAATTGAAAAATCACTGAAGTTATATCAGCAAGCCTTGAGTCTGCCTTCGTCGGTGGGGATGACAACACAAGAGCAGGAAAGAGTCATAGAAATTTTGTGCGCGACTGTTAAAAAATAACGAAAGAGACGCTATGTTTAAGAATTTTGTTTTTGATTTCTGGGCGTGGTGGGGATTTTTTGCGCAATTCTTGTTTATGATGAGCTTTGTCGTTCAGTGGTATAAATCCGAAAAGTTAAAGCAAAGCCATTTGCCGAATGAGTTTTGGTATTTGCGTTTGGGGGCATCTTTGATGCTTATCGTTTACGTAGTCAAAAAGCAGGATTTGGTTTTTTTTATCGGTGTTATTTTGCAGTCGGCTATTTACATACGCAATATCATTTTGATTAAAAACGGAGATCAAACGAATGTCTAATTTAATTTCCATTGTTATTCCGGTTTATAACGAAGAGCAAAGCCTTGGGCTTTTGTTTGAAAAAATAAGTGCCGTCATGAAGGATATTGCACAAAAATCGTTCGAAGTTATTTTTATCGACGACGGCAGCGAGGATGGGTCTTGGGAGGTCATCGAAAAGTTTGCGGCTAAAAATGCCCATACGGTCCGTGCGGTTCGTTTTCGCAAAAATTTTGGCAAGTCTCAGGCTTTGTCGGTGGGGTTTGCTCTGGCGCAAGGGGACCCGATTATTTCTATGGACGCGGACTTGCAGGATGATCCGCAGGAGATCCCGATTTTTCTTGAAATGATCAAAGGCGGCGCTGATTTAGTCTCAGGGTGGAAAATCAACCGCAAAGACCCTTTGTCAAAAACATTGCCTTCAAAAGTTTTTAATGCTGTTGTTCAAGTCATCTCGGGAGTCAAGCTCCATGATTTTAATTGTGGATTTAAAGCTTATCGCCGTGAAGTGCTTAAACATATCAAAATTTATGGCGAGCTGCATCGATTTATTCCGGTTTTAGCGTACGGGTATGGTTTTAAAATTGCCGAGGTCAGTGTGCGACATAATCCCCGAGAATTCGGACATTCCAAATATGGTTTGGAACGTTACGCGAGAGGGTTTTTGGATCTTCTGACTGTTATCACGACGACGCGTTTTATCCGTCGGCCGTCGCATCTTTTTGGCGGGTGGGGGATTATTGCGGGGCTCATTGGATTTAGTATTTTGCTGTACTTAAGCATCCATTGGGTGATGGGAACGCCGATTGCCGCACGGCCGTTATTTTTCTTAGGAATTATGTTAAGCATTATGTCTGTGCAGATGATTTCGCTGGGGCTTATCGCCGAGCTTTTTATTTATTATGCCAAGTCCAACGAAAATGAAGAGTTGATCAAACAAAAAATAAACCTTTCTTGAAGCCATCGCTCATGGAATTTCATCAAATACTTTCGCAGAGAAAAAGTGTCCGTAATTTTACGCCTGCGCCTATTGCCCAAAAGGACATTCTGTCGATTATTGAAGCTGGGGTTTGTGCCCCCACCCCTTGCAATCAGCAGTTATGGCGTTTTGTGGTTGTCGATGATCAAAAGCTAAAGGAGCGTTTGATTACTCAAGCTTATTGTTCGACGCTTATCCGTAAGGCGGCCAGTGTGATTGTGGTTATCTACGACGGATGGAATCAAAAGGAGGCGATACAAGCCGGTTCGATGGCGATGATGAATATGCTCAATCGCAGCTGGGAATTGCAGATTGGTTCTTGCAGCATCAACAGTTTTGGCGATCAAACAAGAATTAAAGAAATTTTGAATATTCCCGGCAGTTACGTCATTGTATCTTTTGTTATATTAGGACATTCTGATGATTTAAAAAACGATCGTTTTTCTTTGGTTGACCGCCGGCCTTTGGAAGAGGTTGTGAGTTTTAATGGGTATCAATCACGCAACGATTATTCCAAAAGCTATGACCCGGATGTTTGGGAAAAAGATAATCTCGACGATTATCAAAGGTATTATTGCCGCAAAACTTTTTTGGGCAA
>CAZWOH010000175.1:0-3870 GCA_964635405.1 uncultured Planctomycetales bacterium
GCAGAAGGTTGTTATAAAGCAGCAATGGCCTTTGGGACGCCGTTTATTTCAGGCAAGGACAGTTTGTATAATGAATTTGCCGTCGGAAAAGAAACGATTGCGATCCCCGGCACAATTTTAATTTCTGCCATTGGGATTATCGACGATGTCAACCGCTGTCTGACGATGGATTTTAAAAAGAGCGGCAATCTTATTTATGTCATCGGAAATACATTGCCGGAATTAGGCGGTTCGATTTATTTTGACAATCATCATGCCATAGGCAAGAGTGTCCCGCAAGTCAACTTTTCGAGCGCTTTAAAAATTTTTGAAAGTTTGTCGGCGGCCGTTGGGGCCCGTTTGGTTTCTTCGATCCATGATTGTTCGGAGGGCGGGTTAGCCGTTGCTTTAGCTGAAATGGCTTTTAGCGGTGGGTTTGGCGTAACGGCGCGTTTGGATCAAGTGCCGCTTAAAGGAAAAATGACGCGCAACGATTTTGTCCTGTTTTCCGAATCGCATTCGCGTTTTGTCGTCGAAATTGAGCCTGGTAAACAAAAGCTGTTTGAAAAAGCATTGAAAGGTTTGCCTCTGGCCTGTATAGGGCGTGTTGAAGAAACACCGGAATTCTTGGTTTATGGGCTGGACAAAAAGGTTTGTATCAACGCGCACATTGATGATTTAAAAGAAGCGTGGCAAAAACCATTACGCTGGTAAGCTGGGTTGTAACTTAAGGAGATTTTTCTCATGGTAAATAAAAAGCGCAGAAAAACAGATCATGAATTGACTAAGATGGAAGACCCCTGGCGTGTTTTTCGGATTATGGCCGAATTTGTCGAGGGGTTTGATGAAATGTCCAAAGTCGGCGACGGGGTAAGCATTTTTGGTTCTGCCCGCACGAAAAAAACAGATCGATTCTTTAAGCTGGCTGAACAGACAGCATCCTTGCTGGTTAAAGAAGGATTTGCCGTTATTACCGGCGGCGGGCCAGGGATTATGGAAGCTGGAAATAAAGGCGCCAGCGAGGCTGACGGGGAATCCGTCGGGCTTAATATTGATTTGCCATTTGAACAAAAAGCAAATCCGTATGTTAAGACGCTCATTAATTTCCACTACTTTTTTTGCCGCAAGGTCATGTTTGTCAAATACGCTAAAGCGTTTGTGATTTTCCCAGGCGGGTTTGGGACTATGGATGAACTTTTTGAAAGTTTGACGTTGATTCAGACGCAGCGTATTGCACGGTTTCCTGTTGTTTTAGTCGGGAAAGAATATTGGAAAGGTTTACTGGATTGGCTAAGAAATACAATGGCCGCAGAAAAAAATATTGACCTTGCCGATCTGGATATGTTTAAAGTGGTTGATACCGCCGAAGATGTTGTCAAGGAGATCAAGGATTTTTATATTAAACAAGATTTTGATAATTTGATTAATCCCAAAAAATGGTTTACCCCAAAGTCCTAGTTTTGCGTACCGCAGGAACCAATTGCGATGTGGAGACAGCTTTCGCTTTTGAAAGCTCTGGTGCTCACGTTGAGCGAGTTCACATTAATCGGCTTGTCAGCGGTGAAAAGAAATTAGAGAATTATCAGATCCTCGCGCTTGCCGGCGGTTTTAGTTACGGTGATGATATTATCTCGGGACGCATTTTGGCCAATGAACTTCGTCTTCGTCTGGGAGAAGAGATAAAGCGTTTTATTGCCGACGGAAAACTTATTATCGGGATTTGCAATGGTTTTCAGGTTTTGGTGCGAGCAGGAATCTTGCCCGGAGTTTTGGGGCCTTTAGGGGATGTGGTTTTTACGCAAACTGTAACGCTGACGCATAATGATTCCGGAAAATTTGAAGACCGCTGGATTTACTTAAAGCCCGACGGGCATTGTATTTGGACGCAAGGCTTAAATGAAGTGATCTATTTGCCGGTGGCGCATGCTGAAGGGAAATTTGTTGCTTTAGATGAAAATATTTTAAAAAATTTAAACGAAAACGGGCAAGTTATTTTTCGGTATTGCGATGCAAATGGTAACGCCCCGGTTTATCCTGCAAACCCTAATGGTGCGATTGATAATATCGCCGGGATTACCGATGCGACCGGACGGATTTTGGGGCTGATGCCGCATCCGGAAAGACATTTTCTTTCTCTTCAACATCCGTCGTGGACGCGCTTGGCGTCGCGCGAAAAGTTTGGTCAAGGGGCTAAAATTTTTGAAAACGGGGTACAGTATATAAAGAAGAATTTGATATGAAAAACGGATTAACGTATAAAGACAGCGGTGTGGATATCGACGAAGCAAATCGTTTCGTCGACGGAATTGGGGCTTTAGTCAAGTCGACAATGGTTAAAGGGGCTTTGTCGCGCAAAGGGTCTTTTGGCGGACTTTTTGAGCTGACAGGCAAGTACAAAAAACCTGTCCTTGTTTCCTCCACCGACGGCGTTGGGACAAAACTTTTGATTGCTAAAAGTGCTAATATCCACGACACGGTTGGCATTGATCTTGTGGCCATGAATGTCAATGATGTGCTTTGTGTCGGCGCTAAACCGCTTTTCTTTTTGGATTATATTGCTTGCGGCAAGGTGCATCCGAAGCTTTTAATTGAAGTCGTTAAAGGAATTACCGAAGGTTGCCGGCAAGCAGGTTGTGCTTTGGTGGGCGGCGAGACAGCGGAAATGCCCGGGCTTTACAGGCAAGATGAGTACGACTTGGCTGGTTTTACCGTCGGGGTTGTTGAAAAGAAAAACATTATCGACGGCTCTAAGATTCGGATTGGGGATGTTGTGATTGGTTTGGCATCGAGTGGTTTGCATTCTAATGGCTTTAGCCTGGCACGCAAAGTTTTTTCGGCTGAAGAACAAAAAGTTTTAGCTAAAGAGCTGCTTGTTCCGACGAGAATTTATGTTAAACCGGTTCTGGCGATTTTGGCTAAACACACGGTTCATGGGATTGCGCATGTGACCGGGGGCGCGTTTTATGAAAAGATGACGAAGATTTTACCGCAGGGAAAATGTTTTCAAATTGTCCGCGGCAGCTGGCCTGTTCCGGCGATATTTAAAAAAATCCAGGAAAAAGGCCGTGTTGTCGAGGCAGAAATGTTTCGTACGTTTAACATGGGTGTCGGGATGGTTTTAGTTGTTCCGGCGAAAAACGCGGCAAAAATACGCGCTTTATTAAAAAAACAGGGTGTTGAAAATTTCGAAATCGGCCAAGTCGTTAAAGACCCGTCACAAAAAATACGGTTTGTATGATGGAAAAAAAATTAAAAGTTTTGCTTATCGGTTCGGGTGCTCGTGAGCATGCTTTAGCCTGGAAGCTTGCGCAGAGTCCGCAGCTTGAAAAGTTGTATTGTGCTCCCGGCAATGCGGGGATCGCATCCTGCGCTTTGTGCGTTGACATTAACAGCGATGATATCGCCGGCCTTTTAAAATTTGCAAAAAAAGAAAAGATCGATTTGACGATCGTCGGCCCTGAGGCGCCTTTGACAGCGGGGATTGTCGATCAGTTCGAAAAAGCGAAGCTCAAGATTTTTGGGCCCAGTCAAGCGGCCGCGCAGCTTGAGGGTAGCAAGACTTTTTCTAAAGAATTTATGCTCCGCTGCAATATCCCGACGGCAACATTTATGAATTTTGACCGTATCGAGGATGCTTGCGCGTTTTTAAATCACGCGCAATTCCCGCTTGTTGTTAAAGCCGACGGGTTGGCCGCCGGAAAAGGGGTTGTCATTTGTAATACTTTGCAAGAGGCGTTGGTCGCTGTTGAACAGATGATGAAAGATAAAATTTTTGCACAGGCGGGGACAAAGATTGTTATTGAAGACTTTTTGGTGGGTGAAGAGGTTTCGATTTTAGCGATTTGTGACGGCGAAGATTATCTGATTTTGGAATCTGCGCAAGATCATAAA
>CAZWOH010000176.1:0-3863 GCA_964635405.1 uncultured Planctomycetales bacterium
TCTCTCTCTGCGTATCAAAACGTTAAACAATGAGGCTCTCTCTCTCGATCTGGAAGCGCGTTTAAACAATTTAAACCACACCAGAACACAGGAGCCAACAATGCATAAACAAACCTTTACAAGTATACTTAAAACCGTTGCACCCATTCTTGTCGTCGTTTTTCTCGTTACACTCAGTCTGCAAACATACATTAAACGTGGACTCCACGGCCGTTTTCGTTCTTCGGCAGATGATATTGGCAACCAATATAGTGCAGGAAATTCGAATGTTTTAAAAGTAGCCGGACTCGAAAAGAAAGAAAATATTTTTGAAAAACTTAATACTCCGCGTGCTGTTCAAGCGCGCATCCGTGATGCCGCAAAATATATGGTTGCTAATACAAAGTCTTTAGATAACACAATTCAATACGAAGCTTATTATCAATCGTCAAAATATGATATCGAAAAATCGGCGAAAGATATATCTCAAGCTTCGAAATCCTCAACGGCAAGAAGGTCTGTTGGACAAGTAACTTGGAAAGATACAGCAACGGTGTTGCGATCAGATGAAGTGACATCAAAATCAATTGTCCGGCCAAATGTCATTGAAAGTATTGATTATTCAAGGAATGAAATTCGACGTCAAAATTTTGCTGTCAAGGAATCGATTGCACCTGTAGCACCAATTTATAGGTCAATTGCTTTTAATTCAGCTTATGCACCGGCTCAACTGCAGACCTCCAACACAGAGCAGTATGATTTGATCAATGAAAACGAATTTTCACTCGTTACCGATAATCCGCTTTCGACATTTTCTATCGATGTGGATACCGCGTCTTATTCCAACGTTCGACGATTTCTAAATAACAATCAAATGCCGCCGCGGGACGCTGTGCGCATTGAAGAGATGATCAATTATTTTCAGTACAATTATCCGCAGCCGGGTTGGAATCAGCCGTTTTCAATTACTTTAGAGCACGGCATCTGCCCGTGGAATCAAGCGCATCAGCTTGTTTTAGTCGGCTTGCAGGGCAAAGAGTTGAGTGCGCGTCAAACGCCAACGAGCAATTTGGTTTTTCTCATTGACGTGTCTGGCTCAATGAATGTACCCGCTAAACTTCCTTTATTAAAAGAGTCGCTTAAAATGATGGTCGCGCAATTGCGTCCTGAAGAGACGGTTTCGATGGTCGTCTATGCCGGCGCGGCGGGTGTTGTCCTTGATTCCGCGCACGGGTATGATAAGGCGCTGATTATCAATGCGATTGACAATTTGCAAGCGGGCGGCTCAACGGCCGGCGGGCAGGGAATACAATTAGCTTACGATGTTGCGCAAAAGAATTTTATCCATAATGGCAATAATCGCGTTATTCTTGCCACCGACGGCGATTTTAATGTCGGGGTTTCCAGCGATTCAGAGCTTGTGCAAATCATTGAAGAAAAACGCAAAGCCGGAATCTTCTTAACCGTGTTGGGTTTTGGCAGTGGTAATCTTCAGGATGCCAAAATGGAAAAACTGGCCGATAAGGGTAACGGAAATTATTTTTACATCGATACACTTGCCGAAGGCAAAAAAGTCCTCGTCGATGAATTAGGGTCGACGCTGATTGCGATTGCCAAGGACGTCAAAATCCAAATTGAGTTTAATCCCAAAGCCGTTAAAGCTTATCGATTGATTGGTTATGAAAATCGTAAACTCGCCAAAGAGGATTTTAACAACGACACCAAAGATGCCGGCGAATTAGGGGCAGGCCACAGCGTAACCGCGCTTTATGAAATTATTCCAGCCGGCTCTTGGGAATCGACCGGCGGCAATGTTGATCCGCTTAAATATCAAAAGCAAACCACACAAAAATCCTTGTGGGCCAGTGATAAGGAAATGATGACAGTCAAATTGCGTTACAAAGAACCAAAATCTGAAACCAGCCAATTGATTACAAAAGTTTTAAATCAACCGTCAAATACGTTTGGCCAACGCTGGTTTGGCAATAGCGATAATTTGCAATTTGCCTCTGCCGTTGCGGAATTCGGCATGCTTTTGCGCGACTCCAATTTTAAAGCCGCTTCTTCCTATCAGAACGTTTTGCAAAGAGCACAAAACTGTTCTTATAATGATCCGGCCGGACATAAGAATGAATTTATCAGTTTAGTACAAAAAGCCGCAGCACTGGACACACGTCCAACGACGATGCCGGTGTATCAGCCGCAACAGTATCCCAATTATCCGCTTCCGATCGATGAGCAGGGAGGATATAACCAAAAAGGGCAGTAAAAACTTTGATGATTAAGTGGAGTTCTTTTTAGGCGAATAGCGCCATAGAGGCGCCAAACAATTGAGCCGAAAAAGGACTCCACTTAATATCACGCATGGATTATAAAATTACGAGCGACGGACTGTTGCAAAAGCTTTGCTCAAGGACTGTTTTAAAAATCTTCCTAAACGCTTTTCCTTTTCCCAGAAAAAATCAAATTGTCCTAACAGCGTTCCCCAGACCAAAAGGAAAATTTGATAAATGGGGGGAATAAGAGGGATGTAGACTAAAACTTTTATCCAAAGATGGGTCTGTTTGGTAATCCCCAAAAGATGAAAAATCGGCGGCCGGCAAACCGAAATCATCGATCCAGCCAAGGTGAAGGTGAGCAGAATCAAGAAAAAATCGCGATTGCTCGTTACTCCCCATTTCGATTTTAAGCGTTCAATCCATTTGACGGCCATGGTTTACTCCAATCATTTTAAGTCCAAAAAAAACCCCGTACCGTAAAAGTACGGGGTTTTAAAATTCATTTTACTTAGGCGGCGCTAAAGGCGTTTTCTTTTCAGTCAAAACAGGCAATGTTTTTGATTTATCCGCGTTAAGCTGTGTGTAGCTTTTCCATTTTTCAGGAACATCATCGCCGGCATAAATTGCCTGCACAGGGCATTCAGGAATACAGGCGCCGCAATCGATACAAACTTCCGGATCGATCACCAGCATTTCGGCGTCTTCATGAAAACAATCGACAGGACAAACCGTAACGCAATCGGTGTATTTGCATTTTACGCAAGGTTCGGTAACAACATGGGCCATTTAAAATCCTCCTGACTGGAATATTAATAAAGAATACCAAAATATAACAAAAACCCTTGAGGGTGTCAAACTCAAAAATTTAATTCACGCTGGCCTTGACCTGCGAATCAGTCGTTGCAGTTTTAGGCTGGACAAATTTTGTTTTAAGTTTTTCAAAAAAATATTGCACAAAAGCGCCAAAGCCGTGAACCTTTCGCAAAAGGTCTCCGACTGACCGGATCGAAATAAGCATTTGCCATATCTGTTTTGGCCGCAGGTAAAATTCTTTGAGTCCTTTATCAATAAAAAAATCAATTTCTTTGCTGGAGAGCTGAGGATAATTTAGAAGTGTGCGCTGTTCTTTTTGCAAAGTCAGCCAGTCACGCCAATCGTTGGCGAGAAGATAATTGTTTTGTTTGGCCCATTTGTAAATCGCGGTACCCGGATAAGCGGCGACACCGGTGATTTGGATCGTATCCAAAGGCAGAGACTTGGCAAAATCCAGCGTCTTTTGCGCGGTTGTCCGTGTCTCGCCGGGCGCGCCGATCATAAAACAGCCGTGTATCGTAAAACCCAATTGGTCGGCACGAATGGCATATTCGCGTGCCATCTCGACATTGACACCGCCTTTGCGAACAGCGGCCAGACCGTCATCGTAACCAAACTCAAAACCGGTCATAAGCATTCGACAACCGGATTCCCGCATCAAAGGAAGCATTTCTAAATCGGTATTGACGCGCATATTGCATGACCAAGTGATTTTTTTGTTGATGCCGCGGCGGATGATTTCTTCGCAAACGGTCTTGACGTGTTCATTGTCTGCCGCAAAGGTGTCGGTTT
>CAZWOH010000177.1:0-3842 GCA_964635405.1 uncultured Planctomycetales bacterium
ATCTAAGCCAAAATGGTTGGCTGGCCGTTGAGACCGTGATTCATGAAAGCAAGGTACGCATTTTGGTTCCGCAGCTTAAATTGGCGGGCGCAGAAGGTATTATCGAATATTCACTTAACAAAATTATTTATTAACCTACGGAGTATTTTATGCCTTGCGGCAGAAAACGTAAACTTCGAAAGATCCGGACGCATAAGCGCAAAAAAATCCGCAAAGCGTTGCGTCATCTGAAGAAACGCGATTGGGCGTAGTCTTTTTATTCCCGGGAGAAAGCCATGTCCATCGTGGGCATGGTTTTCTCTTGGAGTGATTTGCAATTACGGCGAAACCTGATTTTAGGAGTTTGCTCCCATGAAACTAAAGAAAATCCGCAAATCCTTTTTATGGATCATTGCAGGGGTTTTCTTTTTGTTTTTTTGCCCTGCTATTGGTTGCGCAATGGACTCGCAACAAGAACAGGTTGAGTCGATTTCTTCCTACGCGATGGGCGTTATCCATGATTTAAACGGTGATACCGACCAAGCGATCCGCGCTTATCAACAGAGCGCTAAACTTAAATCTGCGAACATGATCCGTTTAAGGCTTGCTGCGGATTATGCCCGTTTAGGCAAGCTCGATGAAGCGTCCCAAGAGCTCACCGCCCTTCTTAAAGAAGACCCGCAAAATGTCCAGGGCCGTTACCTGCTGGCCCTGATTTACACGACGAAAAAAGATTACGATAAAGCGTCCAAAGAATATGAAAAGATTTTAACCTCACTTGCCGATGCTGATCCGCAGAATGTCGAAATTTACGGATATTTAGGGCAATTGTATTATTCGCAAAAAGAATATGCTAAAGCGATTTCGCAATTTGAAAAAGTTTTAGCCATTGACCCAATGGAAAATGCGGATTTGATTTATTTGGTCGGTTCGCTTTATCTCGAAGTCAAAAACCGCCCGAAAGCCCTCGAGTTTTTTGATCGCGCTTTAAAAGTTAATCCGGACCACGACGAAGCGCTTAACTCTTTGGGGTATCTGTATGCCGAAAACGGCGATCGTTTGGATGAAGCTTTAGCGCTTGTAGAGCGCGCGGTCAAACTTGCCCCGAAAAACGGTGCGTATCTCGATAGTTTGGGTTGGATTTATTTCAAAAAAGGCGACAGTGCCAAAGCCCTCGAATATCTCAATAAGGCCGATAGTTTGCTTAAAGATCCAGTCATTTATGAGCATTTGGGCGATGTCTATTTTAAAATGGGTGATAAAGAAATCGCCAAAAAGTTTTGGAAACTTTCAATCGGACTTCAGCCGAATCAGGACGAGGTCGTCAAAAAATTAAAAGCCCTCGAATCCCTTTAATGCATGCCAAGTCTTCTTCTGCAGTCTGCCGCTAAACTTAATCTTTTTCTGAAAGTCTTACGCAAGCGGCCGGACAATTATCACGATTTAGAAACCATTTTTGAACGGATCAGTTTGCATGACGAGATTCGTTTGACGTCCAACGCAACGGGCAAAATCAAAATCATCTGCGCTCATCCGCAAGTTCCTAAAGGTCCTAAGAATCTTGTTTATAAAGTTGCGCGAATGTTGCAGGAGCAGTTTGGAATTACGCAGGGCGTGACGATTGCGATCAAAAAGAATATTCCGGTGGCAGCAGGGTTAGCCGGCGGTTCAAGTAATGCGGCGACAGTGCTTTTGGGGCTTAACAAAATTTGGAAATTGGGCCTATCGCAGAACGCTTTGGTCGAATTTGGCGGGCGCATCGGCAGTGATGTCGCTTTTTTTCTTTACGACACCTCTTGGGCTTTAGGGGAAGGCCGCGGCGAGCGGATTACGCCGCTAAAAATTCGTCCCAAATTCTGGCATGTCGTTGTGGTGCCCAATATAAAGATGTACTCGAAGGATGTTTTTGCGCGACTGAAGACGCAACGTCTGAAGGAGTGCCGAGCCCTTCCAGGCGAGGCCCTTAATTTGAAGTTGACAAGTCAGAAGGCGGATGCTAGTATTTTGACTCTTGCTTTGCACAAAAAGTCTGTTTTTCAAGCCGGAGAATTGCTTCATAACGATTTGGAAACAAGCATTTTGAGTCTCGCCCCGCAGCTTTTGCGGGTCAAGAAACGTTTGTGCCAATACGGCTTTTGCGGGGTCGCTTTTTCGGGCAGCGGGCCGGCGTGTTATGGGCTGGCAGCGTCGGAAAAACAGGCGATGGCCGCAGCGCGTGATTTGCGTAAGGTTTATTCGCGTGTTTTTGTGGTGTGTACGCTTTAAAATATTTTCCCCTCCCTTGATGGGAGGGGATAGGGGAGGGTGATATTTGGAGATTAGCATGTCTCACCCCCACCTAACCTCCCCCATCGAGGGGGAGGAAAACAGATAATGAGAATTTTATTTTTGCCCGGTGGTGTAATCGAAGTGGTTCGACACCATGGGAACACAGATTTGAAAATTAGTTTTTTGCCCGGTGGTGTAATCGAAGTGGTTCGACACCATGGGAACACACAGTGATTGCAGTATTTGATAATTTTAGAAGACATTATTTTTGCCCGGTGGTGTAATTGGTAACACACGAGAATTTGGATCTCGTTTTCCAGGTTCGAGCCCTGGCTGGGCAGTATAAATTCAAAAGGCCATTGGCCTTTTGAATTTATAGGTTCAGCAGAATGTGAAGAACTATTGCGAAGCAATAGTTCGCGACCGAGCGTAAGCGAGGGAGTCCCAGGAGGGCGAAGCCCGACGTGGGAAGCCCTTAGCTGGGCAGTATATATTTGACATTCCTTAGTGAAAAGTAAACTTGCCAAAAAGAAAAAGCCCGTCAAAAAAAAATTGGCGTGGTGCGTTTATATTTTGGAATGTGGGAACGGATTTTTATATACAGGCATTACAGGCGACCTTGACAGAAGATTTAAGCAGCATAAAAGCGGTAACGGCGGAAAATATACGCGCACCTTTGGGGCAACCCGAATCCTCTATTTCGAAAAATCCCGTAGCCGTAGTCACGCCTTAAAGCGTGAGTTTGAAATCAAAAGCTGGCCGCGAAAAAAGAAGTTAGCATTGGTCGCGAATAAATTAGGATCAAGAAATGCTCACAAAAAGCCAAGTTTTAAAAACGATTAAACAGCATACTCGTGAGTTTCAAGCATACGGTGTTAAGAAACTCGGAGTGTTTGGTTCTTTTGCCAAATCACTTCAAAATTCTCGCAGCGATGTGGATGTTTTGGTTGAATTTGCTAGGGATTGCAAAACTTTTGATAATTATATGAATTTAAAGTTTTATTTAGAAAAACTTTTTCATCGCAAAGTTGACCTTGTCATCAAGGATGCTTTAAAACCAAGGATCAAAGAACAAGTGCTCGCCGACGTTATTTATGCGTGATTATAAATTATATTTGGATGATATTTGTGAAGCGATCGTTAAGATTGAGAATTATACGGCGGGGTTGACTTTTGCCAAATTTCAAAAAAACAGTTTGGTTGTCGATGGAGTTGTCAGAAATTTAGAGATTATTGGCGAAGCGGCAAAAAAGATACCGGCAGTTTATAAAAACAGGTATCTTGAAATTGAGTGGAAGAAGATAGCTGGATTAAGAGATATTCTTGCCCATGAATATTTTGGTGTTGATTTACAAGTCCTTTGGGACATTATCAAAACCAAACTTCCATTATTAAAACAACAAGTGGAAAGTATTCGCAAGTGACACGATGAGTTCTTTAGCGACGATTATTTTGGC
This sequence comes from uncultured Planctomycetales bacterium, assembly GCA_964635405.1. Classification (GTDB taxonomy): domain Bacteria; phylum Omnitrophota; class Gorgyraeia; order Zapsychrales; family JANLHA01; genus JADLGJ01. Next base: position 3,705 of record CAZWOH010000177.1, read on the forward strand.
GGCTGGCAAGGGAACGCGGTTAAAGTCGCAGCTCCCAAAAGTTTTGCATGAAGTCTGCGGCCGACCGCTCATTGATTATGTGCTGGATGTGGCTCAAAGGGCTGGTTCGACAAAAACATGCGTTGTCCTCGGGCATGG
>CAZWOH010000178.1:0-3679 GCA_964635405.1 uncultured Planctomycetales bacterium
GAAATCGGCAATTCGCCAAAACATCTGGATCATCCGTTTGTCATTCCTTTGTTTGTGGGTGTGGCTTTGGGTGTTTTTGTGGGCAGCTGGCCGATTACTTTGCCTGGGATTCCTTCGGCTGTCAAATTAGGACTTGCCGGCGGGCCGTTATTGGTGGCCATTATTTTAAGCCGCATCGGTCGGATCGGAAAATTGATCTGGTATATGCCGATCAGTGCAAATTTTATGGTGCGCGAATTGGGGATTGTTTTATTCCTCGCGTGCGTCGGTCTTAAGTCGGGCGGTAAATTTGTTGAAACTCTTGTTGCAGGTCAGGGATTTTATTGGATGGCGTGCGCAACGCTCATTACGGTTATCCCGATTTTGATTATTGCGCTTTTTGCCAGAGCAAGGCTGAAAATGAACTTTTTAACGATTTGCGGTATTCTCGCCGGAAGCATGACGGATCCGCCAGCACTGGCTTTTGCTAATGGGTTGGCATCGTCGAGTGCCGCTTCGATTTCCTATGCGACGGTTTATCCGCTTGTTATGCTTTTGCGTGTTATTTTTGCACAACTTTTAGTCATTTATTTTGTGCATATTTAAGACAGAAGAAAAGTTGAAATAAATTTTGACAAAAATATTTTTTCGGAAATAATATTTCTGTCGAAGTTAATTCTTTAGTTATAAGGAGGAGTACGAAATGGCTAGAGGCAAAGTAAAATGGTTTAATAATCAAAAAGGGTTTGGTTTTATTGAACAGGAATCGGGCAAAGATGTTTTTGTCCATCACACCGCGATCAAGGCTGACGGTTACCGTTCTCTCGAAGAGGGACAAGAAGTAGAATTTGAAATTGAAAAAGGTCCTAAAGGCGATCAGGCGGTAAATGTCGTTAAAATATAAATAAAGGATTCAAGAGGCCTCTTGCAGTCAATCGCAGGAGGCCTTTTCTTTTATCAGTGGCTTGACAAGGAGATGGTATGGATATGAAATTAGCTTCATGGATTCCAGAGCATTGGAATAAAGAACAACGGGAAGTTTGGAGTAATCTTGAGAATCATTGGCACAAGTTAATCGACGGTAATATTGAGGAGTTTTTAAAATTTATTCATCCGCAATTTATCGGTTATGGCCATGAAAGCCCCTTGGCGGTTGACAAGCCGTGGCTTGAGAAATGGGTGGGTTTTTGGGCCAAGACAACCAAGATAGCCATTTGTGAATTACGCCCAATCGATATTCGCGTGCATGGCGATATAGCTATTTTGCAATATTTTATTTTTACCATTGAAATGAATCAAATGGACAAGGGCAAACGGGTGATCCGTCGTTATACAATGACTTGGAAAAAACAGGCGGACCGTTGGGTTGTTATTGCCAGCCACAATAATTTGATGGCCGACGCACTTAAGGAATAAATCTTTTTGCTAACAAATATTCTTTGGAAAGGAGAAAGATGTGAATTTTCGAAATTTACAAAGAACGTTTTTGTTTCTCGGTGCCCTTTTGACAGCAACGTATTTAAGTGCATTTGCCGCCGAAGAATCGACAGCCCCTCAATTGACTGACGAGTCACATCTGACAGTGCTTATCAAAGACCGTCAGACTTTTAAAAGTGACGTCCATCGTATGCCGGGGAGTATTCGTGTCAATCAAAGTGATTTTGAGCTGACGTATGAAGATAAAGCTTTTGACGTTTTGCCGGTTGTTTTGGGTTTCGATTACAAACATTTGGATATCAATGAAAATATCCCAGTGGCGTTGCCATCGCGATTGGAGGGCAGACGATTTTTGATTGGTACCAAATTCCCATTGCCTTTTGTTGTCTCTGACGAATATTTTATGGGCGTTGATGTGATGCCATCCTGGTATACGGATCAGTGGACTTGGGAAAATAGCGCTTTTCGTTTACCGTTTCGGACATATTTTATTTACAAACCTAGTGAAACATATGTTTTTGTCGTTGGGGCAACGATTGATGTCAATGCGGATAATCCCGTTCTTCCAATTATTGGGATTAACTATCAACCCAATGACCGTTGGAATATACTTTTGGCATCATCCAATCCGACGATTTCCTATAAGCTTAGTGATTCATGGTCGCTTTTTGCTGAATACGGTGCCACGTTGGATGAATATGAAGTAAAGCGTGGTGGACAAAAAGGCGTTGTTCTTAAAGTACGGGAAGCAACATTGGGAGCTGGTATAAAATATTCGATTGAAAAGTGGCTGGACGTGTCCTTATCAGGCGGATCAAGCTTGGCGCGTCGTTTTGCCTACCGTGATACTGTAGGAAAAGTCGATGTGGACAGCGCGCCATACTTTAAGGCTGATTTGAGCGTTAAGTTCTAACCTAACTTTTTTTCCCGGCAATTGGCATAAGGGGCAGGCAATATGTTACACTCCAAGTGCGAGTGTAAACCTTATGCGCCCTGCTCTTCAAACAATTTTTGTGGTCCTTATTTTAGGGGTTTTGGCCTGCAAAATCCCATCGGCAGAAGCCTTTTTTTCGCAACATCCACTCCAGGATTATGAACAAGGTTTACATTTGCTGGACTCCTACCGTGGCGATGCAAAAATTCTTCACCAAGCCCAAGACATTTTTAACCTTATTATAGAGAAACATCCTGATTCTCCGTTTGGCTACCTAGGCGTCAGTCAAATTAAAGTGATTCAAGCGTATCGGTATGATCAGCACTACAATATTAAACTGATAACCGAGCAAGCCATGCCAATGGCCTTAGAGGCCATGCATAAAGGGCCAACGCTACGGATTGTGCATCAAGCTTATGACCGTTTCGAAAAGATTTTTAGCGATAACGATCAGAATGAACAAGCTGTCAAAAGGCTTTTGTCTTTGTATCCGCAACAACCTAAAACTTACCTGGCTTTAGGAGATTATTTGAGCGATCAGGGTGACTTTCAAAAAGCGGTTGAATATTATAAAGTCGCTTTACGTTTTGCCGATGAGGACCCTTTAAAGTTGAAACTGCTAAAGAGAATACAGCAAATATATTCTTATGAGTTACCAGACGAAAATTTGGCAGATCAATATTTTAAGGCAGCAAACGATATTGAAAACCTGAGTCAATCGACAGGGGAGAATAATCAAAATACGTCTTTACATTGCAATAGCGAAAATTTATATTATGAACATGATGAAATCAAGTGTGATGAGTTTTATCGCAAAATTTCCCAACGTTAAATTTATTCGAGTCTGATCAGAATGAAATCACAATTCGGCAAAAAATTAAAAGTTTTGGTGATCGAAAATAATCTCGTCGATTGCAAGGTTATTTTCAAAATGCTTGAATCATCCCCCTATGGCAAGTTTGAGGCCAAATGTGCTGTCTCTCTCATGGAAGCATATGCAATTTTAACAAAATTAAAATTTGATGTTGTCCTGCTGGATCTTAATGTCGAGGACTCAAAGGGAATCGATACGCTCAAACGTTTTCATCGCAAGTTTTCTCATCTGCCAGTTGTTGTCAATACAGGTTCTTATCATGACGATTTAGGTTTGAAAGCAATCACTTTGGGGGCGCAGGATTATTTGATTAAGGGCATGTATAAATCGTATGCGTTGATCAAATCGTTGTATTATGCGGTTGAACGCAAAAAATCTGAAGATGAGCTAAAGAGCGCATACACCAAATTACAACAAACTCAAACGCAGCTGATTCAGGCTGAAAAAATGAATGT
>CAZWOH010000179.1:0-3676 GCA_964635405.1 uncultured Planctomycetales bacterium
ATTCGCAATCTTCTCAAAGATTTAAAAAATAATTAAGTCGTCATTTAACCGCTTGTTTTTAGAGGAAATTCGAATGAATAAAAATCTTTTGAGTTTGATCTTGTCCGGGATGCTTTGCCTCTCGTCGGGGATTGCGCTGGCTGCAGAAAATAAAGCCGGCGAAATTCAAACGCAAAAATTTGTTTTGGATAATGGTTTGACGGTTTTAGTCAGCGAAATGCCGTCTAGCTCGACGGTTTCAATTTTTGGGCTGGTCAAAACCGGCTCGGCGACTGAAGGTCAATACAGCGCAACGGGCATTTCGCATTTTTTGGAACATATGCTTTTTAAAGGGACCGACAAGCGCAGCGTCGGACAAATCTCCAAAGAAGTTCAGGCTTTAGGCGGTGAAATCAACGCGTCGACGAGCTTTGACCATACGATTTATACGCTCACACTGCCTAAAAATGCCTTTGATCAAGGACTGGATATTATTTCGGATATGTTGACGCACTCCAAATTTGATCCGCAGGAAATTCAAAAAGAGCGCGAGGTTGTTTATGGCGAAATGCGGCTGTATAAGGACAATCCCGAGCGTTATTTGAGTGAAATGGTTTTTAGCAGCGCCTATAAACAGCATCCGTACGGGATCCCGGTTATCGGCCATGAAGAATTGCTGCGGGGCTTAACGCGGGAAGATTTTGTTGATTATTATAAAACGCATTATACGCCGGACAATATCGTGCTTTCGATTGCGGGCAATGTTCGATCCGACGAGATTTTGCCGAAGGTGCGCGAAATTTTTAAAGATTTTAAACGTCAGCGCGCTGTTGTTCGAAATTTGGCACCCGAGCCGCCGCAGATTAACCAGCGCTTTAGCCAGCAAGAATATCCGACGGACTTAACGCGTGTGTCGATGGCCTATTCGGGTGTCAGTTTGCGCGATTCCGATATGTTTGCGATGGATGTTTTGGCCATGGCTTTAGGGCAGGGCGAGAGTTCGCGTTTGTACCGGGAAGTTTTTTTAAATCGAAAACTTGTCAGGTCCATTAGCGCTTCCAATTTTACCCCGATGGACCGAGGCATTTTTGAAATTGAAATGCTCTTGGACCAGGCAAAGGTTGAAGCGTCAATTGCGGCGGTCAAGGAACAAATCAGTTTGATCGCGCAAAACGGGATTGCCTCCGACGAGCTTGAAAAAATCAAACGTCAGGTTCTTTCTCAGCATATTTTTGGCCGCTTGACATCTGACGGGATTGCCGATAGCACCGCCTGCGATGAAGCTTTTGTCGGGGACTATGATTTTTCGGCCAAATATCTTGCGGCGATCAAAAAAATTTCCAGCGACGATGTCAAGCGTGTGGCCCGAACCTATTTTAAAGATGACAAATTGTCGCTTGTTATTCTCAAGCCCAAACAAGCGGATGCGCCGGTCGTTTCTTCATCGAAAGTTGCAGAGACGATTGAAATTAAAAAGATCGTTTTTGACAATGGATTGACGGTCCTTTTGCGCGAGAACCACGCCTCCCCGATTATTTCCATGAATGTCGCTTTTAACGGCGGAACCAGTCAGGAGACGAGTACGAATAACGGGATTTGTCAACTGACCGCAAGCCTTTTGACCAAGGGGACGAAGACCCGCTCGGCGCAGGGGATTGCGCAAAACGTCGAGGCGCGCGGGGCAAGTTTGAGCCCGTTTTCGGGACGCAATAGTTTTGGGGTGAGCTTTAACGGGCTTTCAGAGGACACGGATTTTGCCGTCGATCTTTTGACCGACATTATTAAAAATCCGGCTTTTGCGCAGAGTGAATTGGATCGTCAAAAGCGCGATGTCGCAACCGCTTTGATCAGCCAGGAGGATAATATCCGCGTCGTCACCTCCCGCAATCTGCGCGAAACGTTGTTTTTGACCCATCCGCTGCGACTCGATAGTCTGGGCACGATGAAGTCCGTCGAGGCCATTACCCGCAGCGAGGTGGCGGATTTTTATAAACGGTATTTTGCGCCGAACAATATGGTGATTTCGGTTTTTGGCGATATGGATAGCGCCAAAATTTTAAAGTCTTTGCAGGCAAGTTTTGCGAGTTTGCCAAAGCAGGATGTCCCGATTGTGCTCTCGAACGAAGATCCTCCGACACAAACCCGGGAAAAGACAACACGCCTTGATAAAAAACAGGCGATGGTCATGATGGGTTTTCAGGGGGTGGACCTTAAGCACAAAGACCGTTTTGGCCTTGAAGTGTTAAGTTCGCTTTTAGGATCGCCTTTTAGCGGACGAATTTTTAATACGATTCGCGATGAGTTTGGGCAAGCTTACACCTTAGGCGGTGGATTTACCCCCGGCCGCGACATGGGAATGATTTCGTTTTTTGTGCAAACGACCGACGAGAGCGTGGAAAAAGTCAAAGCGCTTCTGATCAAACTGATTGCCGATATTCGTCAGAATGCGGTTAGCCCCAAGGAGCTGGCTGAAATGAAATCGTATCTGAAAGGTTCATTTGCCATGAACCTGCAGACGGATTCTTCGCTGGGATTTATCTGCGCTTTAGACGAGCTGACGGGTAACGGGTATGCGTATTATCAAGCGTATGACAGTTTTATTGATGCGGTGACAGCCGAGGATATCAAACGTTTAGCGAATCAATATTTGGATTTAAATAAAGCGGCGGTTGTGATTTCGCGGCCTAGTGAAAAAGCACTGCAAACACCAACGGGTCAACAGCCGCAGAATTTGACGGCTTACCCTGCGGACATTCATTGACAGGAGAATATTATGGAATACCGTAAACAAATTCAACTCGAATATAAGCTTGTTGAGCGGCTCTCGGGTAAGATCCGGCTTTTGCAGGAATTTGAGGAACGTCTTGCAACCGTCGATGCCGAGCTTACCGCGCTTTTGCAGGAAGATGACGGTCAGCATTTTAAACATGAAATGGAAGAGCTTTGTAACGAGGATGTCAAAAAGAAATTCGTCCGCGAGTTTCTTTCGTACGGCGCGATTCATCCTTTGATGTCGGACTTTGAAGTCGAAGATATCATCATTAATGCGATCAAGCCGATTTATATTCATCATTCGCAAAAAGGTCTTGTGTCCAGTGGCATATGTTTTCAGTCGCGCGAGGAGCTCGACCTGTTTGTCCGCAAGCTCGTTCTTTTTTCGGGACGCAAAACTATCGATAATATTATGAATATCGAACTTCCTAATCTCGAAGGCCGGGTCAATATTGTAGCATCGCCTTTTGGCCCGCAGTTGACGATCACAAAAGCGAAACTCGATCCGTTAAGTATTTTTGATTTGATTGCGGCCGGGTCATTTACGTATGAAGTTGCCGCGCAGTTGTGGCTTTATTTGGAAGGCATGTCGATTCGTCCGGCGAACATGATCATTGCCGGCGGTCCGGGGGTGGGCAAGACAACACTTTTAAATGCGCTGTTTAGTTTTATTCCCGAAAACGACCGTATCGTCGTTATCGAAGACACGTTGGAACTTAACACGGACTTTGAAGACAGCTGTTCGCGTTTGGAAAGCGGGGAAGAGTTTTCGCTGGCAGACCTTGTCAAAAACAGTCTGCGTATGCGGCCTGAGCGGATTATCGTCGGTGAGGTCCGCGGCGAAGAAGCGCGCGATATGATGACCGCCGCCAATATAGGGAAATATTGCATCGGAACGATCCATGCCTTAAGTTCTCGTGAGGCG
>CAZWOH010000180.1:0-3662 GCA_964635405.1 uncultured Planctomycetales bacterium
TGTGCCCTTAAATATCACGACGAGCAATTAAATTACGAACAATTATTTTTTTCAACCTCTGCTTTTGCCGCCGGATTAATGGGGCTGGGATTAAACCGTACTGACCGTGTTGCGGTTTATGCTGAAAAAAGGGTTGAGACCGTTATTGCCATGTTTGGCAGCGCGCAGGCCGGGCTCGTATATGTGCCGATTAATCCGCTTTTAAAATCTGAGCAAGTCGTTTACATTCTCGCAGATTGCGATGTGCGCGTTTTGGTGACAACCTCAGAACGATTATTGAGTTTAACTTCCAGTTTTTCAAATTGTCCGAATCTTAAGGCTGTTGTTTGTATGGGAACACCCCCAGCCATTGAACTTCCCAACAATATCGAGCTTATTTCTTGGATAGATATGCAAAAAAATACAACCCCAAGCGGCCATCGCGTCATTGATCAAGATATGGCTGCGATCCTTTACACGTCGGGCAGCACAGGTCTTCCGAAAGGGGTTGTTTTATCACACCGCAATATTGTGGCCGGCGCAGAAAGCGTTGCCGAATATTTGGAATTAACGAATAACGATTCATTGCTTTCAGTGCTTCCTTTGTCTTTTGATTATGGAATGAATCAATTGACGACGATGTTTTTAACGGGCGGGAGTGTTGTTTTAATGAACTATCTTTTTCCCAAAGACATTATCACGCTTTTAGAAAAGGAAAAAATCACAGGTCTCGCCGCCGTCCCACCTTTATGGATACAGCTTTCGCGCCTTGCATGGCCGCCAACAATCACCGAACATTTGCGTTATTTTACAAATTCCGGCGGACATATGCCCAAAGAAACGTTGCAACTGTTGCGTAACGCTTTGCCAAAAACAAAACCTTATTTAATGTACGGCTTGACCGAAAGTTTTCGGTCTACCTATTTGCCACCCTCTGAAATTGACAAACGCCCGGACTCGATGGGCAAAGCGATCCCTAACGCCGAAATTTTCGTTGTCGGCCCCGACGGAAAACTTTGTCAGGCCAATCAGCCCGGCGAGCTTGTCCATCGCGGCGCTTTGGTTTCTTTGGGCTATTGGAATGATCCGATAAAAACAGCCGAGCGTTTTAAACCGCTGCCGGACCAGAATAAAGCCTTACCGTTAACGGAAATGGCCGTTTGGTCAGGCGACACCGTCAAAATGGATGAAGATGGGTATCTTTATTTTGTCAGCCGCAAAGATGAAATGATCAAAACGACTGGATATCGCGTCAGCCCAACCGAGGTCGAAGAATTTATTTATAATACGCATTTAGTCGATGAAGTGGTGGCCTTTGGGATTTTTCACCCCGTCTTAGGGCAAGTCATCGGCGTTGTAGCAACGGCTGCAAAAAACACAATGCTGACAAGTGAAGGTCTAAAATTAGAGTGCCAAAAACATTTGCCAAATTATATGGTGCCCTCGCATATCGAAATCGTGATTGATCATTTGCCGCGCAATGCCAACGGCAAAATTGACCGTAAAACACTTGCCTTGACGCGACAGGATTTATTTAAGGACCAAACATGAGTGAAATCTTAAAGCCTTCCCATTGCCTTAATACAAATTTTTCGGTGATTGACAATGAGCTTGTCGTCGGTGGCCTTCGGATTAGCCAGCTCTCAGAGCGTGTGGGGTCAACTCCCTTTTATGCGTATGACCGTCAAGTTTTGTCAGGCCGTATTGATTTATTACGCCACCACCTGCCTAAGGAAATTTATCTGCGCTACGCGATTAAAGCCAATCCGATGCCGGAGATTGTGGCGTATTTGTCAAAATCCGTCGACGGGTTTGATGTTTCTTCTGTCAAAGAAATGACAACCGCATTAAATAGCGGAATTTCGCGGGATAAAATCACGTTTTCCGGCCCTGGAAAAACCGATGCCGAAATTGCATTTGCCGTTTCATCGGCAATCGTTATCAACTTAGAGTCTGTGCATCAACTGGAATCCACAATTGCCGCAGGAGAAAAATTAAATGTTACTCCCAAAGTGGCCCTTCGGATTAATCCCGACTTTGAAGTCAAAGGTTCAAAAATGAAAATGGGTGGCTCTGCCAAACAGTTCGGTATTGACTGCGAATGTGTCCCTTCGGTCCTTGAGCAAATTTTTAAGGCCCGTCTTGAATTTGAAGGTTTTCATATTTTTAGCGGTTCACAAAATTTAAACGATGAGGCGGTCATTGAAACATTTAAAAATTCTCTGCATTTGGCTTATCGTTTCTCAGCAGATGTTAAAACGCCAATCAAAACACTCAACATCGGCGGCGGTTTCGGGATCCCTTACTTTCCCGGCGAAAAACCACTCGATCTTGCGCTGGTTGGTCAGAAGTTTGCAGTGTTGGTAACTGAATTTAAAAACCGGTTGCCGCAGGCTCAGCTAACCCTTGAGTTAGGCCGCTATATTATCGGCGAAGCCGGTGTTTATATTTGCCGCGTCATTGACAAAAAAGTCTCGCGCGGCCACACCTTTTTGATCGTCGACGGCGGTATGCATCATCATTTGGCGGCTTCAGGAAATTTAGGTCAAGTCATACGAAAGAATTATCCTGTTGCCGTCGCTAACCGGATGGCCGGTGAAACAAAAGAAATCGTTTCGATCGTGGGCCCCTTATGCACGCCGCTGGATCTTCTGGCTGATCGCGTTGAACTGCCCGTTGCCCAAATCGGTGACTTGATCGTGATTTTTCAATCCGGAGCTTATGGCTTGACGGCAAGTCCTGTCAATTTTTTAAGTCATCCTCCCCCTGCGGAAATATTTATTTAGAACGATTTTCTTTATAAACTTAAAGAATTTGGCTTGCAATATTTTGAATCGCGGTTAAGATACTTTTCGTTGGTTAACAATTTTGACTTCTATGCGCGTTGCTATTCTAAATCCTTCTTTTGGCGATGACTTTGTCCGTGTCGCCCGTTGGTCTGCCAAATCCCGAGGCCGTGTTCAGCGGCATCCCGAATATCTTTTGATTGCCGCACAGATTTTGATCGATCAGGGCCATGACGTTACTTTCGTCGAAGCGGCCGCCCAGAATTTTACACCTGAACAATCCTATGAAATTGTTACGGCCTTTAAGCCGGATCTTTTGGTCATCCATGCGACAACGCCGTCGATTTATAATGATATTGAACAAGCCAAAGTCATCAAAGAGCGCACAAAATGCAAAGTCGCGTTTGTCGGCCAGCATGTCACCGCCGAACCTGACAATACTTTCGAAATTGGTCGTGGCGTTGTCGATTACGTTTTAAAAGGCGAATACGATTATCAACTGCGCGATTTGGCCAAAGGGATTGAACATTCTCAAATTGGCGGCATGGTTTGGCGCGACGGGAAAAAAGTTGTCCATAATCCCCCCGGACCGACGGTCAATGTGGCCGAGCTTCCTTTTCCGGCGTGGCAGCTGATCAAGCCCGAGTGGTACCCCGACGGCGGGAAAAAATTTCCGTTTCTGACCCTTATTACCGGACGCGGTTGCAATAATGCCTGTACTTTTTGCCGCGACCCACAGCTGATGTATGGCTTTAAACTGCGTAATCGAAGTGCCATGCAAGTGGTTGACGAAATGGAATATGACCTTAAAATCCATCCCCAAATCCGCGAAATCATGTTTGAAACCGACACCTTTGCGGCAGACAATGAACACGTCAAGACCGTTTGCGAAGAAAT
>CAZWOH010000181.1:0-3633 GCA_964635405.1 uncultured Planctomycetales bacterium
TGGATGTGGCTCAAAGGGCTGGTTCGACAAAAACATGCGTTGTCCTCGGGCATGGAATCGAAAAAGTGCAAGCGCGTTTGCCGCAAGGCATTTTGACCGTCGAGCAAAAACAATTGCTGGGGACAGGCGATGCGGTTAAAAACGCTGAAAAGTTTTTTAAGGGTTTTTGCGGCGAGGTTTTGATTCTTTGCGGCGACACCCCGCTTTTGACAGCGCAAACAGTCAAAGCGCTCATCAAGCGTCATCGCGCAACCAAAGCGGCCGCGACGGTTTTGACAGCGGTTGTCGATGAAAGTTACGGTTACGGGCGCATCATTCGCGACAATGCCCAACAAGTGATCGCAATCCGGGAAGAAAAAGATTGCGATCCTTTGGAGCGTCAGATCAAAGAGATCAATTCCGGCGTTTTTTGTTTTGACAGCTGCGCGTTGTTTGAAAATTTGAAAAAAATCAAAATCAATTCGCTCAAAGGCGAATATTATTTAACCGATATTGTGGCCCTTTTGGCTGGCCAAGGGCGTGTTGTGCAAGCCTTGGTTACCCCAGAGCCGCAAGAAGGCTTAGGCGTCAACACCCGAGAAGACTTGGCCAATTGCGCTTCTCTATTGCGCCAGAGAATTTTAAAGGACTTGATGGATCGTGGCGTGACCATCACGGACCCTTTGACAACGCATATTGCCAGTGGTGTTAAAATCGGGGTCGATACGGTCATCAAACCTTTTACCGTTATTGACCAGGATGTTGTCGTCGGAAAAAATTGTGTGATCGGTCCTTTTGCCCATTTGAGGCCCGGGACGCGGATTGATGATGTTGTCGAGGTCGGGAATTTTGCGGAAATTTCGCGCACGAGTGTCGGCAGCCGGACTTTTGTGAAACATTTTAGTTTTTTGGGTGATGCGGTTGTCGGAGCGGATGCGAATATCGGTGCGGGGGTTGTGACCGCGAATTTTGATGGAAAAGACAAACATCAGACGGTCATAAGCGACGGGGCTTTTATCGGCTCGGATTCGATTCTGGTCGCTCCGGTTAAGGTCGGCAAAAAAGCGATGACCGGGGCCGGTAGCGTCGTGACTAAGGGCAAGGTGATTCCCGACGGAAAGGTTTTTGTCGGCGTTCCGGCGCGTATGGTGCCGGGGAAAAAGCAGATAGTGGTCATTGCGAGAAGTCCCGTAGGGACGACGAAGCAATCCCATTTTTAAATATGTTTTAAAAGCGAGATTGCTTCTCCGCCTGCGGCGGATCGCAATGACAGAGGAGAAACTTTATGAATGGTATGGCGATTTTGACAGGGAATTCGAACCCGCAGTTGGCACAAGAGATTGCCGCTCAACTGGGCATGCCTTTGACCGATGTGTTAGTCGGTCGTTTTAGCGAAGGCGAGATCCGCGTGCAGATTAAGGAAAATATTCGTGGGCGTGATGTTTTTATTATTCAGCCGACCTGTCCGCCGACAAATGACAATTTGATGGAATTGTTGATTATGATGGACGCGGCACGCCGTGCTTCCGCCGACCGGATTACGACGGTCATCCCGTATTATGGTTATGCTCGTCAGGACCGCAAGGACCAATCGCGCGTTCCGATTACGGCCAAACTTGTGGCAAACCTGATTTATGCCGCCGGCGCCAATCGTGTTTTGACAATGGATTTGCACGCGAGTCAAATCCAGGGATTTTTTGATATCCCCGTCGATCATTTGTATGCGATCAATGTGCTCTGCGATTATATTGCGAGCAAAAATATTAATCCAAAGGATTTGGTTGTTGTCACATCCGACGTTGGTGGCGTTAAAATGGCCCGAGCCTATGCCAAACGCTTGGGCGCAGAGTTAGCCGTCGTTGATAAGCGCCGTAAAGGGCCTGAGACAACTGAGGTCATGCACATTTTAGGCGAGGTTGAGGGAAAAATTGCCGTCATTGTCGATGATATTGTGGCCACCGCCGGTTCTTTGGTCGAAGCCGCTGAGGCTTTAGGGCGCAACGGGGTTAAGGAAGTTTATGCGGCCGTCAGCCACGGGATTCTCTCGGGGAATGCTTTAGAAAAAGTGCAGAAATGCAAAATGATCAAAGAGCTCGTGATTACCAACAGTATTCCGTTTAATCGTGAAAAAGAATATCCCAAAATTAAAGTTGTGAGCGTCGCCCAGCTTTTGGCAGATGCGATCAAGCGCATTCACGACGAGGAATCGGTGAGTATTTTGTTTGAAGAAACACAGAATCAAATGAAGTAGGGGGAAGTTAAACGTCAAACGCTGTTAAAGGCAGCAGATGTATTACGGCGTTTCACCAGGAAAACCAACAACAAAGGAAAGCAGGGTAAACAACATGGAACAAATCGATTTGGATGTTTGGGTCCGCAACGAAGTGGGGACCTCAAAAGCAAAAGCTGTCCGCCGGGAAAACTTGGTCCCCGGGATTGTTTATGGCGGCAAGCAAAAGCCAACTGCGGTTAAGGTCAGCCGCAAGGCGTATGAACGGATTCGCCGCGAGTATCATGGCCAGAATGTTATTTTTCATTTGAATGTTCTTGAAGGCGACAAAAAGCTGCGCGATTATGCTGCGCTTGTTAAAGAGGAACAGCATCATCCGGTCAGCGATCAGGTTATTCACATTGATTTTAACCGCATTTCATTGACCGATAAAATTACGATTAAGGTTGCTATTACAGCTACGGGCGACGCGATTGGCGTTAAGCGCGACGGCGGATCTTTGGAACACGTCCTTTGGGAATTAGATATCGTCTGTTTGCCGACGCAGATTCCGCATCACTTGGAAGTTGATGTCAGCAAACTTGAAATCGGCGACAGCGTTCATGTCAAAGATATTATTTTGCCGGCAGGTGTCACAACCAAGCACGACCTTGAAGCGATGGTCATGACAGTTGTTCCGCCGATGAAGGAAGAAGCGCCCAGTCAAGCGCCTGCGGCCGAGTTAGAAGTCATTAAGGAAAAGAAGGACAAGGAACCTGCTGCCGGCGAGAAGAAGGAAGCGCCTGCTGCGGAGAAGAAGGCTGAAGAAAAGAAGAAGTAATTTTGTCCTAACAGATCGGGCTTGCAATGTCAGAAAAACGATTAATCGTAGGTTTAGGGAATCCCGGCGCGGAATACGAGTGGACCCGTCATAATATGGGTTTTTTGACCGTTTCGCGTTTAGCCGACGATTTGGGGATGCGCCTGCGCAAATCGACTTCTGTCAAAGGCCTCTGGGCCGAAGGCCGTTTGGAAAACAGCGAAGTGGTGCTTTTGTTGCCGCATTCGTTTATGAATAATTCGGGCATGGTCGTCAAGCAGGCGGTAACGTCAAAAAGAATTGAACCCGAAAACGTTCTGATTGTTTGCGATGATTTTAGTTTGGCGTTTGGCCAAATTCGTATGCGCGAACAAGGCAGCGACGGCGGGCACAATGGTTTGGCGTCGATCATAGAGCATTTGGGCACGAAGGAATTTAGCCGTTTGCGTTTGGGGATTGGACCTATTCCGGCGCACAAGAATGCGGTTGATTTTGTGCTCGAAGATTTTCGGCTCGATGAAAAAAGAAAGTTGCCGGAATTTTTGACGGCTGCCGCCGACTGTTGCCGCGCCTGGACCAGTGAGTCTTTGGCGACGGTCATGAGCCGGTATAATCAGAAATTATT
>CAZWOH010000182.1:0-3611 GCA_964635405.1 uncultured Planctomycetales bacterium
ATGGTTATTTTGTAGCCCAGATGTTATCGGGATGGTTGCCGCAGTATACTTTTTTCTTAAGCCACAGGTTGGAAAAATATTTATCGTTAACGCAGACAAGCCAGACGCTTCACAAAAATTTTCAGCCAGCACACAGTAAAGAATTTCCTTACTTGTGACAAGAAAGAAAGGATTAAAAATGCACAAGGAAACAACGCTAATCGCAAAGAACTTCGATTTGGCCGCTTTGCTGAAGTATCAGAGCGATAGGAGTAAAAGAGAACGTTTCCAAAAGTGCCACCTTCGCGCCCGAACCCGACACTCCCGGAAATGTTCCATTTTTTATTAATGTTTTTTATTAATGGTATCATTCCCAGGATTTTGACGATTTCTTCTTGACATTCTGAATACAATGTAATACACTTAAAACATGCAGGTTTTATACAGCAAAAAGATCGCCAAAGATGTCGAACGGCACAAAATTCCCAAAGAGGTTTGGGTTGATTTTAAAGACGCGTTTGAAAGTTTTGCCCGAAACAGGAATTTTAGACTGTTCGATATTAAGAAGTTAGTGAATAAAGGCCCGCATGTTTATTATCGGCTTCGCGTCCGCAGTTATAGGGCGCTTTTTCATATGGATGATCAGAATATATATGTGGAAGATATAGGCCCTAGAGGAGGGATATACAAATGAGTGTAAAAACCGTTCGATTCAATAAAGAAGAAGAAGTCATGCTCAAGGCAATGCTTGATTACTATCACACTGATTTTTCCAGCTGTATTAAAGAATTGATCGTTGAGAAATTGGAAGATTTGCGTGATATTGGAGTTATCAAACGCCTTAAAGAGGGGGTTCCTTCTGATTATCTTGGTGCGGATCAGATAACCTCGTTGTTTAAAAGAAATACGATACCGGGTACCGAATGGACAGGTAAGTAGACCAAGTTATTAGGCACCGCGGTACCCGGTACCTATGCTTTTAAATCTGAATTGATTATTAAAGACCGCCAATAAAGTTGTGGCAATAAAAAAGGATAGAATTATGAATGATCTCAAAAGAACATTAACGTTTCGATTAATTGCCAGCTGGATAATTCTCAGCTTCATTGCATCAACTGTAACACCGCCTCGCGCATATGCCCAGTCGTTTAATCTTCCAGCACCGGGGTCGATGGTTTTGACTACGCCCGCTTTCATGCCGGTCATGTTGAAGGGGATTCAGATTCATCCTGATAACCCGCTTCTTTTTGATTTTATTCTTGATACCGGTAAGTCCGGTCTAAAAATCGATAGTAAGGAATTCAAAGCCGAATCTCAGAAGTTGATCAGATATTTTCTCGCATCTTTGACTATCAAAGAAGATGATCTTTGGGTGAACTTGTCTCCGTACGAGAAAGACAGGATGATCACGGAGGAATTAGGAAGGACGGAACTTGGCCGGGACATGCTTGCGCAAGATTATATTCTTAAACAGTTAACAGCTTCTTTAATTTACCCTGAAAAGGAATTGGGTAAAAAGTTTTGGAGTCGGGTTTATACAAGGGCGAGGGAACAGTTTGGATCAGCTGATATACCTGTCGATACGTTTAATAAGGTTTGGATTGTGGCTGATAAAGCAAAAGTTTTGGAGCGTAACAATGTTGCCTATGTTGTTGGATCGCATTTAAAGGTTATGTTGGAAGAGGATTATGTTGCCCTTGAAAAACAGACTGCCATTAACCAGAAAAATATTGAGGGGAATAAAACTCATACGGTCGCCTCTCAAATTGTGCGTGAGATTGTTATTCCGGAAATCGAGAAAGAGGTCAATCAAGGACAGAACTTCGCGCCATTGCGCCAGATGTTCTATTCTATGATTTTGGCTTCATGGTACAAGATTGCGATCAAGGATGCGCTTCTTAATCAGGTTTACAGTAATAAAGGAAAGACGGATGGCGTGTTAGCTGATGATCCTGCTGTGAAAGAAAAAATTTATCAGCAATACTTGCAAGCGTATAAAAAGGGTGTCTTTGATTATATTAAGGAAGACTACGATGCAACAAAACAAGAAGTCATTCCTCGCAAGTATTTTTCTGGCGGGGAAAAAATGCGGCTTCGCCTTGGAGAGAATTTGGATATCGCTCACGAAGGATCGCCGGGTGATGCGCCATTAAAAGACGGCGATATGGCGATGGCTACGGTACAAGTTAGCAAGTCTATCCAGCTGGATGCAGCCATGTTGGGCGGTACTGAAGAAAAACCTGTTACGCCTGATATTTTGAACCAATTAAAAACTACAGCACCGATGGAGGATAACTTGCGTCATATGGATGACGTTCTTCGCCAGTCAAGCCAAACAGATTTAGGTAATTTGATGGCTGTTTTTGATATTGGAGGCACAATTACGGGATGGGATAAAGATCGCGTTGAAGCGCAAGGCGGCTTTGGTAAGGTGAGCGTTACTTTGAAGGGATTATTAGAATATGGGTATACTTTAGGGGCGCCTGATTTTCAATTGATGACAGACCTCTTGAAGAAGCATGATGTAAAAGTCACATTTATCAGCACTGCGACCCTTGAGGAAATCTTAGCACTAATGTCGGAAAAGATGGGATTGAAAAGTTTAGAAAATATTTCCCTCATCGTCGCTAAGTCATCAAAGGATCAATACATTCCAGAATTAGCCGGGAAATTTGGAATTCCTGAGAGCGTAAAGACAACCGATGATCTCGTTAAATATCTACAAAAGAGTAATCCGGGATTAAAGGTGTTGTTTAGTTCTTTATCGAAACCAGAGATTGTGCGTAGTGTCAAAGAAGTTAGAGATGTTTTATCTGGTCATCGAATTATTGCTATTGGTGATCAGGAGCCCGATTATAATTGGGTGACAGAATTTGGTGGTGTAGGTATTCAAGTTTCTTCTGTATCAATGGATCGCGTTAATTATTTGTCTGATGCTGTAGCTCAAGGAGTAAGTCAGCTAATATCTAATATGGCTGAACCATTAAAAGATGATAAAGCAATGAAGGCGCCAGGAGGTATTGATTTTAACGCTAAAAATATGGGACTTGACGTTACTAAGGATGGCAAAGGCATCGAAATGAAATTTGACCCAGCCATGGTTGCGGAATTTCAGAATGGCAATTTCGCTGGTGTTGAAGGGGTTATTCTTCGGATCGTGCCGATCCAGAGTCCGTTACCGATGCTGGGGTTGGAGGCAGTGCCAGTGGAGGGAGCGTTGGCTAAAGGATAATATCGATTGTAATTGGAACTCAAGACCTCCGCTTGGTCTGAATGGCTGGGCGGAGGTTTTTTGTAATGACCCTAGTTAAGCAAGGATTTTTTTGTGTAGATCGAGTTCTTTGTTAATCCAGTTTTTGTAAAACTCCTCGGGTGTTGCGAACATCAGCGCTTGATGCGGGAAGTCGGTTAAACAACACAGACGTTGTATATAAACGTCTGCGCTAAAATAAATTATAAATCAATTTCGGGCGGGGAATAATTTATCTATAACTCAATAAACACGAGGCAGATACATACAACGTCTGCAAATATTGTTTTTTTTGTCTGGCTGTGGGACTCTTAGCATGACTTCTTTACAGAAACGAATCAAAAAATAGTAATCGGGGATTCTCAAAAAATTCCGGTGTATC
>CAZWOH010000183.1:0-3600 GCA_964635405.1 uncultured Planctomycetales bacterium
TGCTTTTGCATCCGCGCGCCATAACCGTCGGCAACGTGGACGAGAATAAGCTTGGCACGCGCTTCTTTGGCCAGCGGCTTGATATGCTTTAAAATCACATTGTCGTATTTTGAATTTTCGAGAGGAATAAGAATTTTTTTGTACATGTTCTCTCCTATTGACTAAACCAGCCAGCCGCTGTTTGGAAAAGTAAATACACGTTAAGTACAACAATAATTCCGGTTATAAACCATGCCAAAATTGTTAATAGGCGCGGATTCACAAAACGTCCCATTTTGGCTTTGTCGCTGGTAAACATAACCAGCGGAATTACAGCAAAACTCAACTGTAACGATAAAATAACTTGACTAAAAATAAGTAAATTGCCAACGCCTTTTTCGCCATAAAGGATTGTGACGATAATCGCCGGAACAATAGCAATCATCCGCGTTAAAATCCGGCGAACCCACGGGCGAAGACGAATATCCAAAAATCCTTCCATGACAATTTGGCCGGCTAAAGTTCCGGTTAATGTGGAATTTTGTCCCGACGCTAAAAGAGCAATGGCAAAAATTGTGCTGGCCAGAGGAACACCCAAAACCGGACTCAAAAGTTTGTACGCATCATTGATATCAGCGACGTTTTGATGTTCGGTTCCATGAAAAGCGGCCGCGCTGAGAATAAGTATTGCGGCATTGATAAAAAATGCGAATAATAGCGCCCCCGTCGAGTCAATTGTGGCGTATTTGATCGCCATCTGTTTTCCTTTATCATTGCGTTCAAAAGCCCGTGTTTGCACAATGCTCGAATGCAAATAAAGATTATGCGGCATCACCGTCGCCCCTAAAATTCCAATGGCGATATAAAGCATTTCGGGATTAAAAACAATTTCGCTTCGAGGAATAAGGCCATTTAGGATGGACGCAAAGACCGGATGCGAAATCGCCATTTCATAGGCAAAACAGCCCCCGATCATAAAAATCAACCCGCCGACAATCGCTTCCAAAATCCGAAACCCGCGGTTTTGCAAAAGCAAAACAATCATGACATCCGCAACCGTTAAAATAACCCCGACGAGAATAGGAATTCCAAAAAGCAAATGCAAAGCAATGGCCGAACCAATGACTTCCGCCAAATCGCAGGCGGCGATTGCTAATTCGCAAAGGATCCACAAAAAGTAAACGGCAGGTTTTGAATAATGATCCCGACAAGCTTGCGCTAAATCGCGGCTGGTGACAATTCCCAACTTTAGCGAAAGATGCTGAAGCAAAATCGCCATCAAGTTTGAAATCAAAATAACGGATAGTAATGTGTAGCCAAATTTTGCACCGCCGGCCAAATCGGTGGCCCAGTTGCCTGGGTCCATATATCCGACGGCCACCATAAGTCCGGGACCGGAAAACGCGAGGAGTTTTCGCCACCAGACGGCGTTTGGCGAAACATGGATCGACGAAAAAACTTCACGCAACGACGGAGCTCCCCGCGGTCGTCGCCAACCGGGATGCTCTTCGTTTTGAGGTTTGATTTGGGAGGACATAATAAAAAATTTGCTCAACGGTTGAACGCTTTTACGGCTCAATTGTTTGGCGCCTCTATGGCGCTATTCGCCTTTAAAAGCATTCAACCATTGAGCTACAATTATTCATCAAAATAATAATTTAGTTACTGCACATCATTCCACTTGATCGAACAACCCATCGTGGGACGCTGGACAGGATCGATCGGCTGGCCGGTCACCATATTGTTCATCGCTTCTTTGAGTTCTTCGCGCGTGATTTTGCTCTCATCCTGCCAATTGTCATCGATACGGCCGTGATAAGCAAGTTTTTTGTCCTTGTTAAAAAGATAAATGTCCGGCGTGCATTGGGCTTTAAAAGCGCGCGCGGTTGTTTGATGTTCATCGACAAGATACGGGAACTCGATGCCAAATTCCTTGATCTTTTCGATCATTTTGTCCGGCGCATCGTCGGGAAAAGCAGGATTTATGTTGGGATTAATCGCAACGGTATTAATTCGCATGCCTTTGGCATATTTGGCCAAACGGATGACGCGCGGCCAAACGGCAATTGCGTACGGACAATGATTGCAGGTAAAAACGACCAGCAAACCGCGCTCGCCAAAAAGCTCGCTGCTTTTATATAATTTGCCGTGTGGGTCTTTTAGCTCAAAATCCACAATCGGGGTTCCGAGTTTGACTAAAATGGATTCTAATAAAGCCATATTTTTCTCCTATTTGATGCGGCTTAATGTTTTAGGGTAAACATCTTTGCGGTGACCGATTTTAAATACAATAATCGTTTGGCTATGTATACGGTATATAATTCTGTAATCCCCGACTCGCAATTTTCGATGGCCTAGCAGACTCCTGCGCAATGGTAAACCGTAATTAATAGGATCTACTAAAAGGCGAGATTCGATAGCCTTTTGAATACGTTTTTTAATATTAATGGGAATGTTTGCTAAATCGTCAGGAATTTCGTGGTGATAAACGATCTCGTATTTCATTACCTCCAAACCTCTTTATGAGAAAGAGATTTCTTCTGAGCAAAAGTAGTTTCTCGGTTTTGTGCGATTTTATGCCACTGACCATCTTCATAAGTATCCAGCGCTTCTTTGATCAAGTCGCGAGCAGCGGTTGATAAAGAAACTCCCTGGGCTTTTGCTAACTGATGGATCCCTTTCATGATGGCTGGATCTAAAACAACATTTAACCTCGGATTTTGAGTAACCATAACTTTTATTCTCCTCTTATCTTGAGTAAAGTGTATCACAAGTGATGAACTGCGACAAATAAAATTTATTAGAAATTAGAATCGAATCGCTAAATGTAATTCTTGAAAAAAGACGTTATAATTCTATAATGCAAAAATTCAAATGAAAAGGAGAAAGATATGAAATACCCCGAGCTTATCCTCGAGCAAATGGAAATAGGACCGATGAACAATTTTATTTATTTTCTCGGCGATGCGCAGAGTGGTCAAATTGCTGTCGTTGACCCGGCGTGGGACGTTAATTTTTTGCGCAAGCATGCCAAAGAAAAAGGATACAAAATCGTCTCGATTTTTTTAACGCACGGCCACCCGGACCACGTACAGGGTTTGGATGCGCTTCTTAAAACGCACGATGTCCCCGTCTATCTTTCAAAACATGAAGCGCAATTTTATACACCGGATTGCAAAAATCTTGTTCTGGTTGCTGACCACGAAAAATTAAAAGTCGGTAACATCGAATTTGAATGCCTGCACACCCCCGGGCATACGCCCGGATGCCAGTGTTTTAAATATAAAGATGTCCTTATCAGCGGCGATACACTCTTTATCGACGGCTGTGGGCGCTGTGACCTTCCCGGGGGCAATGCCCGCACAATGTATACGAGTTTGGCCAATGTGATTTTGAAATTACCGGATACGACGGTTATTTATCCGGGACACAATTACGGCGAAGTTGCGTTTGCGACTTTAGCTGACCAAAAAAAGACCAATCCCTACCTGCAGGCAAAGAATCTCGAACATTTTCTAACCGACCGGATGGGGTAAAAGTCATATTTAAAATTTCTACCAGTAAGCAGTTACGGGTCCTGCCCCTGCGGCACCCTGCCGTCCTCATGACTTGCGGGCGGCA
>CAZWOH010000184.1:0-3586 GCA_964635405.1 uncultured Planctomycetales bacterium
GTTTTGATAAAGATGAAGTGACCTTGATCAATAAAATTTGTGAACGCCCCTATGGACTTATTTTGACAACCGGGCCGACGGGTGCCGGAAAAACAACGACGCTTTACTCGATGATGGACCGGTTAAATCAACCGGGCCGTAATATTATCACGGTTGAAGATCCGGTTGAATACGAAATGGCCGGCATTACGCAAACCGCAATTAATGATTTTATCGGTTACCGTTTTGCTACAGCGATTCGCCATATTTTACGCCATGATCCGGACATCATCATGATCGGCGAAATCCGCGACGTTGAAACAGCCGAAATCGCAATACGTGCGGCTTTGACCGGGCATTTGGTTTTGTCGACGATGCATACCAACACAGCAGCCGGAGCCATTACACGACTTTTGGAAATGAATATAGAACCTTTCCTGATTAGTACAGCAATCAGCACTGTTTTTGCCCAGAGGCTTGCCCGTGTTTTATGTCCGCATTGCAAGCAGGACTACACGCCATCTGCTCAGGTCCAGGAAAGTTTAAGGGACTTTTATCCTGCAGGGACAACTTTAACTTTAGCCAAGCCCGTTGGATGTGAGAAATGTTTTAACACCGGTTTTTTGGGGCGCACAGGAATATATGAAATTTTGGATGTCGATGATGACTTGCGTGCCTTGATTCTTAAACAGGCCAGTGAAAAAGAAATGATCGCCGCGGCTAACAAAAACGGAATGCGCAGCCTGCGGGCCTCAGGGATCAAAAATACAATTAAAAAAATAACAAGTTTGGACGAAATTATCCGGATCACAACACACCAATAGCGGACGTAAAAAATGCCAAATTATTTATACAGACTTAAAGACGAAAGCGGCAAGAACATTTACGGCTTTTCCGAAGCCCGCGATATGCGTGAATTAAAAGCACGCCTGCGTTCGTTTGGGGCGTATTTTATTTCCGCCAAAATCTTTGATATCAAGGGCTTTAAAAATGAAACGGTTAGCTTCGATGCGCTTTTAATGTTTACGCATCGGTTAACTTCGCTCATTGAATCAGGGATTCCTATTCTACAGGCTTTAAGCATTCTCTGGAAACAAAGTGAAGAAAAAACCATGCAATTGGTCATTAGCCGTATGTATCATCATGTTGAAGATGGCCAAACGATTTCGGTGGCTTTAAGTGAATTTCCCAAAATCTTTCCTCACCTTTATCGTGCCATGGTGCATGTGGCCGAAAAAACCGGTTCCATGGTGTTTATTTTACGCAAAATCGTCGAATACTTAGAGTATCAAAGACAATTTATGACGCGAGTGAAGAAAGCGATGCTGTATCCCTGCATTGTCATGGGGTTAACCATTCTTGTTTTGATCGGGATGTTTACATTTGTCGTCCCGACGTTTCAAAAAGTCCTTCTTGGGCTAAACGTGCCATTACCATTTTTGACTTGTTTGGTTCTGGGGATTTCTCAGGTCATGCGAAATCCAATTTTTATAGCGGCCGTAATTATCGGCACAATAAGCGCGATCGTGCTTTATCAGGAAATGAGAAAAGTGCCAGAAGTTGGCTACAAGCTCGATAAAAATATGCTGACAATCCCTTTTTTTGGAAACCTTTTTATGACCATGTCGATCAGCCGCTTTATCAATTCGCTGCGGGTCCTGATGGGCGCCGGCCTGCCGATCGTCGAAAGTTTGGATGTCGCCAAAACAACCGTCACAAATCAATTTTTAACCAAGCACATCAGCGATCTTAAAGAAGGCGTCAAACAAGGCCGATCGCTTTATGAAACATTTAACGAAACAAAAATTTTCCCTGTACTTTTGGTCGAAATGGTCGGGATCGGCGAAAAGGTAGGGACCTTAACAAAAATCTTGGAAAGTTTGGCGCTTCACTTTGATGAGGAAGTCGATTATAAGCTCAATAAATTTTTAACAATTATTGATCCGATGCTCATTGTGATCGTAGGGACGATCATTATTTTTACCATGTTGGCGATTTATTTACCGATCTTTTCAATTTGGAATAAATTGGCCAGTTAACTTAACGATAGGAGGGAAAACGCATAAAAAATCTCGCTCTGTAAACCTAAAAAACAATGTACCAAAAACCATAAATAAACAACAGGAGAAACAAAAATGAACATCAAAACAAACAAATCAGGTT
Organism: uncultured Planctomycetales bacterium; assembly: GCA_964635405.1. Classification (GTDB taxonomy): domain Bacteria; phylum Omnitrophota; class Gorgyraeia; order Zapsychrales; family JANLHA01; genus JADLGJ01. The sequence goes on from CAZWOH010000184.1 coordinate 2,143, forward strand.
TCACGCTTACCGAAATTCTTATCGTCTTGGTCATCGCTGGTATTTTATTGGCTTTGATTTTACCTAATAGTTTGAAAGCGATCGATCGGGGCAACAAAATTGCCGAAAAATCCGATATTCAATCTTGCAAGACGGCCCTTATGACTTGCTATTCCGAAAATGACAAAGACTGGTCTAAATGTGCGGATATCACAGCATTAACCGATGGAAAATTCTTGAAGGAAGCGCCAAAACATGCCGATGGGACAGCGATTAGCGTTGCTGATGATCCTGATGTTGCCGGCGCAAAAACCTGTATTTAATCAAAACTGGCGTTTTTGTACCTGAGTGCGGGTTTAACCTGCACTCGGGTCAAAAATAAAGGACAATATGGAAAAAGGATATTTAAGTCTCGAGATTGGCGAAAAACTTCTGCGTTTTGTGTATGTCGCAAAGCATAAAGGGATTCCTACGCTAACGCGCGCCGGAGAGCTGGAAGCGAATTTAAACTTCAGTACGCCTGGGGCTTTGACGCAAGCAATCCGTATGCTCGTCGAAAAAGAAGAACTTTTGCCCAAGCGCGTTTTTGTCTCGATTTCCCGCAAAGATGTCCTGATCCATCAACAATTGATGCCCAAAATGAGTGCTTCGGAACTTGCCGAAGTTGTACCCGGCGAAATTGAAAAAATTCCATTTTTTTATAATCAAGCTTTTGAATATTCCTATACCGCCTTTATGCACAGCCGCGAAAAGGACCGCGTGCTCTTAGTCGCTGTCGCCCAGGAATTTTTAAAGTCCGTTATCGATGAAATTGACGCGACCAAGTTGCCATTTCGTGATATTGAAATTTCGCCTTTGAACTTAAAAGAACTTCTGCCTAAACCCAAGTCGTCTGATACGTGTGAAGCTCTGCTCGTTGTTCAGGAATTGTGTTCCTATTTTTTGATTTACAAAGGCAGTACCTATCTTGGCATTTATCGCTCACCGATTGGCGCACAACAAATCAGTTCGCCTGTAAATGCCGCACATCGGGACGTGATGCTTTCAAATTGGGTCGGTGAATTCGAACGGGTTGTCAAATCGCATCTTGTCGATCATCCGCAGACACCGATTGAGCAGCTGTGGCTGGTCGCTGATAAAACACACGCTTCTACCATTGCGGCAGAACTCAACAAGAATCTCGACATCAACACCGAAATTGCGAGCACCGAAAAAATACCGAACTTAAAAGTTTCAAAATCGGTTGAATGGAACCCTGCATATCTTTGTGCCCTGACACCGCTGATGTTTATTTTTGGCAGCAAAAAACCTCTGTTCTCTCTCGACCATTTTTTTGCCAAATTCCAGTCACAAAAGTACATGATGATTGTTATGCTCAAAACGATTATTTTTTTGATGACGTTAAGCTTGGGCTTAGGCGGCGTCAATTATTTCGTCAAAAAAGACCTCGCGTTTTTGCGTGAAG
>CAZWOH010000185.1:0-3577 GCA_964635405.1 uncultured Planctomycetales bacterium
AGGCATTGGTTTATTGCGCCAAGCATGATATCGGCTCATTTCGTGTCAGCAGCCAGATTCTTCCAGTTAAAACCCATCCGCATGTCGGGTACGATGTTTTGGATTTGCCCGATGGTAAAGAAATTATTAAAGTTTTTGAGAGTTGCAAAGATATTTCGAAGAGATATGACTTGCGGACGGTCTTTCATCCGGACCAATTTATTGTTTTAAGTTCATCAAATCAGGATGTCACCGACAGATCTATTGCGGATTTGAATTATCAGGCCGAAGTCAGCGACTGGATCGGGGCTGATGTGATCAATGTCCATGGGGGAGGCGCGTATGGGAACAAACAAGAGGCTTTGAGCCGTGTGGCCCGCAATTTAAAGCGTTTATCAAAGGCTGTCCGTAGTCGTTTAACTTTTGAAAATGATGATAAAACATATACCCCGCACGACTTATTGCCTTTATGCCAAAAAGCCAAAATCCCGTTTGTTTATGATGTGCATCATCATCGCTGTAATCCGGATGGGATGAGTATTAAAGACGTGACACGTTTAGCTTTGTCGACGTGGAATCGGCAGCCGCTTTTTCATCTGTCGAGCCCTAAAGAAGGTTGGCGTGGCCCCAATCCATCGCGGCACCATGATTATATCGATATCCAGGATTTCCCCGAGTGTTGGCGTGGGCTTGATATTACCGTTGAGATTGAGGCTAAGGCCAAAGAGCTTGCTGTTAAGAAATTCTATGATTCTTTGTCGCGGATAAATTAAAACAGGTTATTGTGGTATGTCAGATATTCAAAATTTTATCTAACCCCAAGGGGGAATCGATGAGCCAAATACATTTCAAAGCCAAAGATTTTTTTATTTCTTTAAATAAAGATACGATGGGTCTGGTCGATGAATTTTATGATGAAAATATTGTTTTTCGTGATCCATTAGTCGAGATTAACAACAGAAAACAAATGAAAAATTACTATGCGAATATGTATAAAAATGTAGAGTCGGTCGCGTGGAGCTTTTCAGACGAGATTAGCGATAAGGACAACTGTGTTCTTGCATGGAAAATGACCCTGTTAGCCAAAAATTTTAATGGCAACAAGCCTCTGGTTGTCGACGGAGTTTCAGTGATCAAGTTTGGCGGTAAAGAAGGCAAAGCCATTTATCATCGGGATTATTTTGATTTGGGTGCTTTTGTTTATGAAGGGTTGCCGGTTTTAGGATCCATGGTCCGATTTGTTAAAAAGAAAATGGCCAGTCATCAGAACGAGTGTTGCGCTTAATTTTTTTGATATTAAAAATTAAAAAGGGGTGGATATGAACATCAGCAAATTCTTTGTTATCGGGATGGTTTTTTTGCTAACCGGCTGTGCGAGTTCGCTGCCAAAACTCAAGACGGTTGATAATGTCGACCTTGGGCGTTATATGGGGCCGTGGTATGTTATCGCGTGTATTCCGACTTTTATTGAAACAAAAGCTTATAATGCCGTTGAAGAATATCGTCTGCTTGATGACGGAAGCATCGACACGGTTTTTACTTTTAATAGCGGCCGTTTTGACGGGCCTAAGAAGCGATACAATCCCCGCGGTTTTGTCGTCGACAAGGTGAATAACTCAACCTGGGGGATGCGTTTTATCTGGCCGTTTAAGGCAGAATTTCTCATTACTTATCTAAGCTCTGACTACAGCCAAACGATCATTGGCCGCAACAAGCGTGATTATTTTTGGATTCAGGCGCGTACCCCGCAAATTCCTGAAGCAGATTATCAACATTTGCTCGGCATTTTGGCATCGCAAGGTTACGATATAAGCAAAGTTCGCAAGGTTCCGCAAAGTTGGCCGGACAAGCAATAATAGTAAAATCATAGGAGATTACCGTTATGACCGATGACCGTATCGCTAGATTGATCGAAACCGCCGAGGCTATCAAACGTGGAAATTTTTGTGTTCAACTTTCTGCCGAGGGCAATGATGAAATTGCGCATCTTGGCAGGCAACTGATCGACTTGGCGAGTTTTGTTGAAAAAAAGTTTGAAGAAATGCGCATCATGTCGGTTATTACCCAAAAAATCAATACGGGTATCGTTTTAGATGAAGTTCTTAATTATGCGTTTGATCATTTTAATGAGTTTATTCCTTATGACCGTATCGGGTTTTCGCTGATTGAACAAAATGGAAAAAAGGTCCGTGCTCGTTGGGCCAAGTCAAGAGCGTCCGAGATGGTTTTAGGAAAAGGGTATAGTGCATTATTAGAAAACAGCAGTTTGCAAAAAATTATAGAGACAGGAAATCCCCGGATTCTTAATGATTTGGAAGAATATCTTAAAGAACACCCGCAGTCGGATTCGACTCGAAAGGTTCTCTCCGAAGGGATTCGCTCGAGCTTGACTTGCCCTCTCATCGTTTTGGGCAAACCGATTGGATTTATGTTTTTTTCGAGCATGCAAAAAAACACTTATCAAAATGTCCATTTGGATCTTTTTCTGCAGATTGCCGGTCAGTTTTCGATGATCGTTGAAAAAAGCAGGCTGTACGATGAGCTATTGCAAAAAAATGAAGAGTTGCGAAAGCTCGACGAGCTTAAAAGTAATTTTGTGTCGACGATTTCTCATGAATTGCGGACACCTTTAACGATTATCAAAGAGTCGGTCAGCCAGATTATAGACGGGATTTTGGGGCCTGTTCCCGAAAAGCAACAGAAATCCTTAAGTATTGCGCATCGAGCCTGCAATCGTTTGATGAGTATTATCAATGACCTTTTGGATATGTCGAAGCTCGAGGCAAAGAAAGTGCGGCTTCACAAAGAATATGTGGATGTTGCAGACTTGATCCGCGAAGTTGTTGAAGCTTTTGAGCCGCAGGCGCTACAAAAAGGTTTTGAAATCAAACTCGATTGTCCTACCCAGCCGGTAAAAATCGAAATGGATCATGCCCGGATGGTACAAGTTTTTACAAATTTCGTCGGAAACTCTTTGAAATTTACAAAGCAGGGAAGTATCACGCTGGGATTTACTGAAAATATCGATGAAATTCACTGCTGGATTAAAGATACCGGTTGTGGCATTGCCGAGGAAGATTTAAAAAAAGTTTTTAACCGTTTTGAGCAATTTAATCGTCAGCCCGGTGCTGGCCCTCGGGGAACAGGGTTGGGGCTATCGATTTGTAAGGAAATTATCCAGTTGCACGGCGGGAATGTTTGGGTGGAAAGCAAATTAGATCAGGGCACCACAATTAATTTCGCTCTGCCAAAATTTTCAAGTCAAAAATACGCCCTTGCCGCGGTCCATGAAGCGTTTGCAACAGCAGTTGATCAGTCGCTGCCTTTGTCGCTGGTAACCATCAGTATCAACAATAAAGAAGCTGCATCTAGCAAGCATGACCAACAGCAAATGGTTTCGTTCCTGCATCGTTTTGAGGGTTGGATTTGGAAGTCATTGCGTCAAGACTCGGATCGGGTTGTCCGCAGTGAGTATTCTTTTTTTGTGGTTTTATTTTTGGACAAAAAAGATTCTTTTTCCGTCGCTGAACGTATCTCGCACGTGATTAATGAGCATCTTCTCAAGGAAGAATCCTTTAAAGAACAGTTAAAAATCAGC
>CAZWOH010000186.1:0-3543 GCA_964635405.1 uncultured Planctomycetales bacterium
CGCTGACGCCGGAAACATCCCAATACATCCGGCTGTATGTCCGGTATTTTTTTAAGGCTTTTATGAAAGAAAACATTGACGAGAAATAGCCGTCTTTCCTTGCTTTCCCATCTATAAAATGTAATATTTATAGTGGCCAGGCAAAGTATTTGGTTGCCAGAATATATTGCTATTGAACCAATGAAAAATTTCTCGCGTTCTCTTATCCGCACGTTGTTGCCTATTGCGCTGATTTTTTCAGCGTCTGCGAATGTTTTTGGTGCCGAATCCGTAAAATTTGAAACCGAAATAAAAGATGGCCTTTCGATGCCGGTTGATGTCGCGTTTAATGCAAACGGGCAATTGTTTTCTTTTGACGCCGGAAAATCTGTCATTGCTTTTGATGAGCAGGGCAAGCCGCAATTAACAATTCCAGCGAATAATCCTCAAACGGATGCCGGACAAAGTTCAATCGGTTATTCGATGGCGATCTCTTCTGCGGGTCTGTTAGCCATAACCGATCCGGCCAATAGCCGTGTCAAGGTCTTAAATTTGGCGGGAGAGTTATTGTTTAGTTTCGGTGTCGAGGGAAGTTTGCCAGGGCAGTTTAAATCTTTGAGCGCGGTCAAGATTGATGGGCAGGGATTTTATTATGTGGCTGACCACGCAAATAAACGTTTACAAATATTTTCTCCTAACGGTATTTTTGTCAGAGCCATCGATCTTCAGGATGAAGTTGTTGATCTTGCGCTTGACTTGCGTGGAAATATTTATGCACTTTTACCGGGATCCGGAAAAATAGAAAAATTGACTTTCGACGGCAAAAAGACAGGTGAAATAAGCTGCAAGGCCGGCGGAAAAGACCAAATCCAGAAGTCCAGCCATCTGCAAGTTGATAGCTGGGGCAATATTTATTTGTCTCAACCTAAAGAAGAGAGGATTGTCAAAATTGATCCGTCGGGGAATGTGTTGATTTCATTTGGTTCTCAGGGAAACGGACGCGGACAATTTGCGGGGATTGGACCTGTTGCTGTTGATGCGACCGGGCGTGTTTATGTTGTGGATCGCGGCAATGCGCGCATTCAGGTCTTTAAGCTGACCAACCCGTTTAAATCACAGCTTTCAAAAACAATTTCTTCCCAGCTTTTTTTGGATTTTGAATCGATGCTCGATGCACAAGAGGGGATCAGTGATCTTTTTTCACTTCCGGGTAAAGGATTGTTTAGCATTTCAAATAAAAACAATCGAATGAGTGTTTATAATGGCCCTGAATTAACATTGGCAACGCCCGGTGCGGGGGCTGGGCAATTTTCCGGGCCAACCGCAGTTTATGTGACGCTTGATAACCGTATTTATATCGCTGACACAGAAAATCATCGCGTTCAAATTTTTAATCATGACGGTTCATTGTATTATGAATTTGGCAAAAATGGCAATAAGCCCGGACAGTTTAGTTCTCCGCAGGGAATTGTCGTCAATAGCAAAGGGATGATTTATGTGGCGGACACGCAGAACAATCGAATTGAGGTTTTTAACCAAGACGGGATTTATTTAAGCATGATCGGTCAGGAAGATCCCAACAGCGACGAAAAAACGATGGATGATTGCCAAAAGTTGACTTTGCCGAAAGTGCTTGCGATTGATACAAAAGACAGGATTTATGTTGTCGACGCTGATACAACAGCGGTCAAAGTTTTTGACGAAAACGGGACTTGTCAGCCAAATTTGATTCAATCGGGCGTCGGGGAATTTAAAAAGATTGTAGATATGGCTTTTGATCAAAATGACAACCTTTATGTCGCTGATGCCGCTGATGCGCATATTGAGATTTTTGACCCAACGGGAAAATTTGTGTTGTCCTTTGGCTGTCTTGGTCTGGGACGCGGGTATTTTCAGCAGCTTTCTTCGATTGCGGCCAGCGAAGGACATGTTTTTGTAGCGGACTATCAGAGCAGCCAGATCCAGATTTTTAAATATTCACCGGATGGGATTATTGGAAAATTACAACGGCTGGATACGACCAAAACTGCGGCCCCGGCGGGGAATGCGGACCAGAATGAAGTTTTGCGGTATACGGCAGCGCGCGATAGCGCCTATCAGCAGGCGGTAAAAGAGCTTGCTGACAGTCTGGGATTTACAAAAGAATATCTTTTGCGATTTGTCCGCATTGATTCGGTAGAAAGTTTAAACGACGGGCAGGTCAAGGTTACGATCAGTGTTCCCAAGTTTATACCGCGCGAAATAAAATTAGGCGAAAGTTCTTTAATAAAATCAGGAGGGCCAATATGAAAAATTTTTACGTAGGGTTGTTAGGCGTGTTGGGTGTGTTTGTTTGTCTGGGGGTTGCTGTGGCGCAGACCCCGCCGGCAGCGAGCGTGCCGCATTTTTATGGCCTGGAACATGCCAAAATTGAATATGAAATAAGCGGCGCAGTAAAAGGAAAACAGACGCTGTATTTTGATCAATGGGGTATGCGTCAGGCGTGGCATAAAGTTGTTGAAACACAGCGCTGGGGAACAACGAGCAGTGTAACGTTGAATTTGGGCGCCGATATTCTCATTTATGACCCCAATAAAAATCTCGGTCAAAAAAAAGAGGACAAGGTCCTCAAACAGCTTTTAGCGGATTTTAAACCCGAAGATGTCAAACTTTTATCGGTTGCGGCCCTTGAACTTTCATCGGGTAAAAAAATCAAGGACGAGACATTATTAGACCGCCCGTGTGAAGTTTGGGAAACGACAGCACCTAAAACCCGTTCGTGGGTCTGTGAAGGGATGTTGTTAAAGACAGAAGAAGAGACCCGCGAGGGGGTTGTTATTTTTACGGCGGTCAGCGTTGATCCGATGGCGCCGATTGAGGAAAACTTGTTTTTGATTCCCGAAACGGTACGTTTTATCGACCGGGATATTAATGAAATTCTCATCAACTGAGGATGCGGCAATGAAATTAAAATTCGTATTTGCACTTTTGATAACGGGGATTTTTTCCCAAACGGCGTTTGCCTCGAACGCACGGCCGAATTTACAGGAAATGCACGCTTTGCACGAACAAGAGCTTGTTAAACAGCAAAAGCAGCAGCAGGCGGGCATTTTTAAAAAGCAGCGCGATGAGCTTTTGGCCAATTATAAAGCGCTTTTGCGCGCCAAGGACGATGCGTATAATCAGATGAAAATTTCGCAGCGTGACTATACGGCCGCGACCGCTCGGTTTAATAATGCCCAGCAGCAGCAAGTCGGCATTGATACTCAAATTTCCCAGCTGAGAAAAAACAAATCGCAGATTCAAAAAACACAATTGCAGGCACAGCTTCAAGCGCTTTCTCAGGCGCAGGCTAAAATTGCCGGGCAAATGAATAATTTTTCTAAAATTCAACAGGCGTCGTACGAGAATATGCAAATGGCCGATGCCCAATTTCGCAATCTGACCGCCAAAGAACAAATTTTAAAGCAACAGATTGACTCGGTGCAAAGACAATTGCAATTCGTTTTGTCCCAACCGTAAAACGTGACAACTATCTTGTCAATCCTTCCAAAACAAGGTATATTACTGACTTCGTAAATTAAA
>CAZWOH010000187.1:0-3512 GCA_964635405.1 uncultured Planctomycetales bacterium
GGCACTTGGGATTGTTTTCATCATCGTCTAAACGACGGTCAAGACAGATTTCATGCGAAGAAACGATAAGGTCGGTATAGTTGCCGATATTGGTAATGTCAAAATCCCCGACACGGATAATAACGCCGGACAAAGCGGCGCGTGTCCGGGGCGGCGGGCTGATCTCGGCGGGGATCATCGGTTCAATATAAACGTAGCGGCCGGTTTTAGCAAAAGCGCGGATCAAGATATCCCCTGCTTTTTGCGCGCCGAATCCGGCGTCCATTAATAGTTCAAAACGGGACAGGCTTAATTTTTCTTTCATCTTATCTCCCAAAAAAGTTTTTAGTCTGATTCTTATCAACATTCCTCTCCCCATTTTTGGAGAGAGGACTAAGGTGAGGGGGAATCTTCATTTGCTCACGATTTATAACCCCTCATCCTAACCTTCTCCCCGACGGGGAGAAGGGAAAAAATTCATATTCTTACCCGATTTTTAGGGTTCATCGTAACTGTTATCCACATTTACGGCCGGAAACTAAAACATTTTTTTCAAGAAAAGGACGTAAATCACGCAAATTTTTTAAAAAAAGTTCTTTCTCATCGAGCGTTTTACCACAGGCAGTGTGGGATTCGGCGTCTAATAATTCTTGAAGATTTTGCTCGGAGTTGATCGTAAATCCGGCATCACGGATCATCCGAAGCGTTTTTAAACGCGATGAGCCTTGTGTATTTAAATAGCCGTCCATAAAAAGGGAATTGGCCACGTATAAACTCAAAACTTCCTGTTCGCGTAAATGAATTTCCCGTCCGGCGGCGATACGGATTTCGGCGGACGGGTTTAAAAATCGAAACAGGCACAAAACGCGCAAGCAATATTCCGGCGAAAGATCCGGATGCTCTTTTAACTGCGTTCCGTCGATCGATACCAAGAGATTGATCGGGATGGATCTGGCATTGATCGCGCGCAATTGCAATGCGACCGAAATAACATCCGCGGCATTTTCCCCCATCCCGACAATCATTCCGGAACAGACTTCAAGCCCGACATCTTTTGCGGCTTTGAGTGTATTAAGCCGGTCGGCATAGGTGTGCGTCGTGCAAATGTTTGGATAATTATTTTCGGAAGTATTGAGATTATGGTTTAACCGATCGAGTCCGGCGTCTTTGAGAACCTGCGCTTTTTGTTTGTCCAGAAGCCCTGCGGAAACGCAGACTTCGATTGGATAGGTTGCTTTGATTTTTTGGATTAAATTGGCTAAATGTTCCGTGCGGCGCTCTGACGGCCCGCGGCCGGCAAAAACCATGCAATAGCGAAAAGCACCGCTTTCGTACGCTTGTCTGGCTTCTTCCAAAATTTCTTCGTCTGGCTTTAAGGGGTATTCGACAATATCCGCCTGCGATGATTTAGCCTGCGCGCAATAATGACAGTCCTCAGGACAATAGCCGTTTTGGGCATTATTGATAATGTGAATGCTGACGACTTTGCCATGAAACTTTTTTCGGATTTCATAGGCGGCATTGATTAAGGGAAAAACATCAATGTCCGGGGAAGTCAAAATTTGCCGGCAGGTTGCAGCATCTAAAATTTGGCCAGAGAGACTTTTTTGCGTCAGGCCAGAATAAAAATCAGAGTTCATATTGTTTTTTTACATGATTGGTAATTAAGCGGGAGCATTCTATTATAAAAATTTTCAAAACGCAAAACTTTTTCCGTATCTGTCGCAGTTGGCATGGTATTAATAACACTTGCTAATGCGAGCATTAGGGGTATAATCTCAGATACTTAACAAGGTGATTTATGAACAAACTGCATACTTTTCATATCCCCGTTATGGGAACCGGTTTCTCCATTGACTCGCCGATCAAGGTGGCGCGTTACGGGATTTCGTCTGTGATTTCTCTGGTCGATGACAATCTGATAGAGGAAATGCGCAAGTTTTATTGCGAGCAAACCGGCGAACCATATACCCCGATCACAAAATATGACGAAGATTTTCGTGCCAAACGAATCACCGCTTACCTTAATTTGGTGGATCGTATTGTCAAAAAACAATTTGCAGAACTGAAAGCCTCCGCCTTTGTGCCGGGTAGTGAAATCACGAAATATTTTGAACTTTTGCCCGAAACATCCCCGGTCAAAAAACTTTATGCCCAAATGCTTGCCACCGGCGATGAAGCCGCCAAAAAGAATTTGCAGGAAATCCTTCGCAATATGATTGCGCCGGGTGACATTAATGTCAATATCATGACAAAGCTCGATCGAATGAATTATGCGAAGGATGGGACACCGCTTCCCTCGATTTATAGCGATGCTTTGTCGGCCTTGCGTGGGTATGGCGAAAGCACGTTGCAGTCGGCGATCGTTTTTTCTGCCGGGATCAATCAACGTCTTTATAGTTATGTTGAAGAATTTAAAGATTTTTATGCAGACGCGTCCGGGTTTATTAAAAAACGGGTTATTTTAAAAGTCAGCGATTTTCGCTCGTCGATTATTCAAGGAAAGTTTTTTGCCAAAAAAGGGATTTGGGTTTCGGAGTATCGCGTTGAGTCAGGCCTTAATTGCGGCGGACATGTTTTTCCGGCGGCTGGGATGCTGATGGGCCCGATTTTAGAAGAGTTTAAAACAAAACGCGAAGAATTAATTTCGACCTTGCACACAGTTTATGCGCAGGCATTGCGCATAAAAAATCGTGTCATCCCCAGTGTTATTCCACAGCTTTTAGTGACGGCCCAGGGCGGCATAGGCACGGTCAATGAAGATAAATTTTTGCGTGAATATTATCATGTCGACAGCACCGGTTGGGGAACACCGTTTTTGCTTTGTCCCGAGGCAACCAACGTCGATGAACCGACTTTAAAAAAATTGGCCGCGGCCACCGAAGCAGACCTTTACACGAGTGATGTTTCGCCGTTGGGTGTGCCGTTTAATAATTTGCGCCATAATCCCAGCGACGATGAAAAAGACCGCAAGATCCAAGCCGGAAAGCCCGGCAGCGCCTGTCCGAGGGGGCATTTGGTTTCGAACGTTGAATTTACAAAAGAACCGATTTGTACAGCTTCACGTTTGTACCAAAAACTTAAATTAGATCAGCTTTCAAAATTGCAATTGGCGTTTTTAGAATACAAAAAGCTGTTTGATGCGATAGTCCAAAAGGCTTGCATTTGTAACGACCTTGGCGAAGGGGCTTTGATTAAACATAACATTGTCAAAAATGGAACGCGCTTTTCTGCCGTTTGTCCGGGACCGAATTTGGCGTATTTTTCTAAAATTGTCACACTCAAAGAAATGGTCGATCATATTTATGGTCGTATTAATTTGCTTAATCCCGGCTATCGTCCGAATATGTTTAATAAGGAATTAAAGATCAATATCGATTTTTTGGTCCGCGAAATTAAAAAAATGCTCCCCTCTCCTACCCCTAAACAAATCCAATATTTAAATGAATTTCGCTCCAACTTGTTGGACGGAATTGAATATTATCAAAAACTTTTTCCGCAAATGGTTTTGGAAACTGAAGAATACCGTCAGA
>CAZWOH010000188.1:0-3471 GCA_964635405.1 uncultured Planctomycetales bacterium
TTTGGGGATTCTCAATAATATCGTGGGTAAAACTGCGGTCAATTTTAAGTTCATCGATCGGAAAAAGCTTTAACGTATTTAATGAGGAATACCCTATGCCAAAATCATCGATCGAAACTTTTATTCCCATCGAACGGAATTCATTTAAAATCCCGACGCTCAAGGACACATCCCGCATGGCGATCGATTCGGTGATTTCAACCGTAAGCAAATTCCCGGTGATCACGGTTTCTTTTAAAATATTTTTGATGGCAAAGACAAGGTCCTTTTGTTCAAATTGCTTGGCAGAAAAATTAACGGCAACAGGGACAGCGCGTTTTATTTGCTGACGCCACGAGCTGATTTGCCGACAAACCGTTTCAACAACCCAGTTGCCGATAGGTGCAATGAGGCCCGTTTCTTCGGCCAAAGCAATAAACTCCGCCGGCTTAATAAAACCTAATCGGGGATGGTTCCAGCGAATCAGTGCTTCCAAACGTACAATTTCCTTGGTAGCTAAAAAAACAACCGGCTGGTAATAAATCGTAAACTCTCCTTTTTCCAGGGCATTGCGCAGCTCTGTTTCCATTTGCAAGCAGGCTATCGCCCGTTTGTCGATGGCCTCATCAAAAACCTGATATCGCGCTTTACCCAAAAATTTAGCGCGGTACATCGCAATATCGGCGTCCCTTAGATAATCGGCCGGCGACACTAACTTAGGATCACTGACCGCAATCCCTATGCTGGCTGAAATATAAATTTCCTGGCCACCAATCAAAAACAGGGAATTCAATTCATTTAAAATCCGGCCTGCCAATTCAGTCGCCTGGGTGTCCTCCTGGATTTCATCCATGAGAATAATAAATTCATCTCCTCCCAAACGGGCGACGGTATCCATCGTGCGCAAACACGCCTGCAAACGATGGCTAATCGCAATCAAAAGCTCATCGCCTTTGGCGTGGCCTAAGCTGTCATTGATATTTTTAAAACGGTCAAGATCAATAAACAATACCGCAAATTTATGCTCAGGATGTCGTCGATTGCGCTCAATCAAACGCTCCAGACGATCCACAAGAAGCGCCCGATTAGGCAAACCCGTCATCACATCATGAAATGCTTCATAAACCAGACGTTCTTCGGATTTGCGTAAACTGTCGACCATATCATTAAAGCTTCGGCTCAAATGCCCGATTTCATCATTCGAAAAAATTTCCGCTTTGGCCGTTAAATCCCCCGCCGAAACACGCTGCGTTGTTTGAACCAAACGCTTGATCGGACGGGTAATATTGTGTGACATAAAAAAAGCGCTGACCATAATCATCACCAAAATAAGCAAAGAAATCCAAACCGAATGAATAACCGTTCTCTGTAATTCTTTAACAAGCAAAATATAGGGAATACTCATTTTTAAATAAAATAATTCCGATCCCCCTTTGCCGATTTTGATGCCGTGCGAAAAAGAATACCACATAGCCTGTTTGTGCTGATTTCGATTGCCCTGATCGATAAACTCTGACGGACGATTTTCTTCAAAAAGCAAATCTTTCTGATTGGTCTGGTAAACCGATGCAATCGCCAGGCCGCGAAACCGGATCGTCGAAAGATAGCGAAAAAACGGCGTTAAATCACAATGAAAAATAACCGCGCCGCCAAAACCCCAGCCTTGCGGATCAGGCTTTGAGGTCCCGACTAAAAATGTCATTCTGTTATCTACTTCAAACGGCCCCTCAAAAAGAATTATCCCCTGAGGAACATTCTCAAGCCTTTTATATAGAGAATACAACCGGGCATAAAATTCTGTTTGCGGATGATTTGATACAGACGTGTGCTCTTTAGGGCTTTGGCTCTCCGGCGTGATAATGCTTTCCTTGCCATCTTTGTCAATAAATCGGGCTGAAAGATATTTTGTGCCAAGCCGATTGGTAAAATGCGAAAAAAACTTTTGTACGTTTGTTTTTGAAAAATCCGTCTGACTGTTTTCTGAAATCAAAAAATCATCCAGAATCACAGTTGAAGCAATCAGTTTTAAATCGTTGCTGATCGCCTGACTGTAAGCCTCATCAAAATATCCGATGGCCTTGGTAAATGAATTGGCTACTTGCCCCTTGATGTCTTTTTCGACCCACACGCGCGACAGTTCATACTGGTTAATCGCCGAACAAAAAACCGCCAGCATCCCTACGCCTAAAAAAGCGATAAAAAGTTTTTTAAATACCGTCATTTTTATCACGTTATTCATCGCTTAACTGCCATTTTTGTTCCGCCAGGGATAACGATAATCGCGGGAGGTTTGAGAGGCCCCTTCAAAATCAATAAATCCTTTTTCAACTTCCATCGCCGCCAAACGCACACGCACCTTAAGCCCCACACGCATAAATGTTTCCCCGCGAATGACGCGCCCCTCGACGGGCGGATTAAATAACCGCACATAGGTCCCCTTCTGGGAGGCCCCTGTGACAATCCCTTCAAACACCTGACCGATACGGCCATGGAGCAAAACCGCTGCGGCAACTTTACGCATAAACCGTTCGACTTTTTTTGCGGCATGGTCGCGTTCTGTACACTTAAAAGCAATGCTTTCTAATTCGCCTTTGCCGTAGGGTGAACGCTGTTTTGCCAAAACCGCTTTGAGCAACCGTTGCGTAACAATGTCAATGTAGCGGCGGTTTGGCGCCGTCGAGTGCGTATAATCGTGCACAGCAAGTCCAAAATGGCCAAAAGTGATGCCGCCCGGTTCGGCCATCACGTATTCCCCAGAACCCAGCAGTTTGATAATCGCCAATGATAAGTCGGGAAAACGGTCAATGTCCGCCTGGCGTCGTCGAACCAAAAATTCTGACAAAGCCACAGCGCTAGGTTCAAGAGGCAAATCATCGTTAACCGATGCGGCAATTTCGCGAATATCCGGCCAACGCTGCGGCGTTCGCACGACACGATGAATGTGGGGCCGCCCGTTTTTTGTCAAAAAAGCGACCATACTCCCGTTGGCGGCGATCATAAAATTTTCAATCAGGTGCCGTGCACGATTCTTTTGGACAAGGACCAAATCCTTAACGTTCCCGTTTTCCATGACGGTGCGCGGCTCGATGGTTTCCAGCTCCAAAGCTCCGCGCTGCATCCTAAAATCATGCAAACGCTGTGCTGCCTGATCTTGCAAACGCAATTGCTCTTCTAAGCCTTCCACTAAACGCACCGATTCGGGTAAATCGCCGTTGCCCGAAAGCCATTGGCCGACCTCTTCATAAACCAGCTTGGCTTTGTTGTGGACAACCGCACGAAAAATTTCACCAGGGCGGACATCCCCGTCGCGCAAAACAAAAAATTCGGTCACAACCGCTAAACGATCTTCACAGGGGTTTAGCGAAGAGATGTCCGTACACAACCTCTCGGGAAGCATCGGAAAAATTTCGACCCCAGTATAAACCGAGGCACCATTTCCTGCGGCATGCGCATCAGTTAAACTGCCTTTATTGACATAATAATCCACGTCGG
>CAZWOH010000189.1:0-3464 GCA_964635405.1 uncultured Planctomycetales bacterium
GGATTTGTTCATCTGAATTTCATTGGTCAGACGCAGGCTTTCGCCGCTTTGAATAATGTTGCCTAAAGCGGTTGTTCGGATAAGAATTTCGTAGGCGGCATAGCGGCAGCTTTGGTCGACGCTGGGCAGAAGTTGTTGGGCAATGATCGCCTTAAGATTGTTGGCTAAAATACTTCGGATTTGGTTTTTTTGATTGGAACCAAAGGAATCGATGATCCGGTCAATCGTTTTTGCTGCAGAATTGGTATGTAATGTCCCAAAAACCAAAATCCCCATTTCGCTGGCCGTCAAAGCCAGTTCGATCGTTTCGCGGTCGCGCATTTCTCCGACGAGAATAATATTCGCATCGCTTTTAATAGCTGTACGCAGGCCCATTGCAAAAGAGGCTGTGTCTTTGCCGACCTCGCGGTGAGTGATAAGCGAAGATTTGCTCACATGGGTAAATTCGACAGGTTCTTCGATCGTGATAATTTTTTTGCTAAAGTTTTGGTTAATATAATCAATGATGGCCGCAAGGGTTGTGGACTTACCGCTGCCTGTCGGGCCGGTGACCAAGACTAAACCGGAACGCAATTTTGTAAATTCTTTGACGCATTCAGGAAGATTCAATTGCTCAAGCGTGCGCAGTTTAGAGGGGATCAAACGAAAGATTGCACCTAAACCGAAGAAATGCCTAAAATAATTCGCCCGAAAGCGCGAGTCATTTTTATAGCAATACGCAAAATCAAGGTCTCCGTGGGATTGAAAATGTTTCCAGTCGTTGGGTTCTGCAATCTCTGAGAGAAGAGTCAGCATGTTTTCCGCCGTTAAAACATCTGCCGTGGCTGGCATCAGAGTTCCGTTAACGCGGATTTTTGGTTTTTGGCCTTCTTCTAGATGAAGGTCGGAACCGTTTTTTTCAATCAAAATATTAAAAAGTTTGTCGATAGCGGCCATAATTAGCTTGGAACTTCCTGTTCGATCGATTTTGGATTCGTTGCTCTTTGCCTGGCTTCTTCTTGCGAAATTACGCCTTTGTTGAGCAATTCTTCGAGAGACGTGTCGAGCATTCTCATGCCAAACGATTTTCCAGTTGATATGACATTCTGGATTTGCATAATCTTATCTTCACGGATAAGGTTGGAGATGCTGGAGTTGACAATGAGCACTTCATGTGCCGGGACAAGCCCGCTACCGTCAAGTTTTGGAATAAGTTGCTGGCAGATGACCCCGCGCAGGGATTCCGAAATCATTTTTCGAATGACCGTTTGTTCATCAGCAGGAAAAGAATCAACGAGCTTTGAAATCGTTTGCGCCGCGTTGACCGTGTTCATGGTCCCTAAAACCAAATGCCCTGTTTCCGCGGCACTGATAGCCAGTTGTATCGTCGATAAGTCGCGCAGTTCGCTGACAACAAGAATGTCCGGATCTTCGCGTAGCGCGGCACGCAAGGCGGTGTCTTTGGTACAGGTATGGATGTTGATTTCGCGTTGGGTAATCTGGCATTGTTTAGGTTCATAAACAATTTCGATGGGCTCTTCAATGGTGATGATGTGGTCCGGACGCGTTTGATTGATCATTTCGATGAGAACAGCCAGAGTTGTTGTTTTACCGCTTCCTGTCGGCCCAGCGATAAGAACTAATCCCTGGGCCCATTTGGTTAAATTACTGCACGACTCGGGCATACCGGTATCAGCAAATTTGGGAATTTCCATCGGGATAACACGCGCGGTCAAATCATAACCACTGCGGTGTTTGATTAAGGTCATCCGAAAACGTCCGTAGCCTGCAATGGTATGGACATATTCGGCATCCCCGCTGTTTTCAAAATTTTGGACAATGTCCTGCGGAATATCCGTCGAAATCAGGGCTCGAATATGCGCTGCGGTCAGTTTTTTTGTGGTCCGATGTTTTAAAACACCGAATTGACGAAAAATAAGCGGTTTCTCAGCGGACAAATGCACATCGCTGGCATTCTCACTTCGCGCGAAGGCCAGGATTTCGTTAAGGGAACTTGTTGCGCTAATTTGTGCCGGCAGAGTAAAGGTTGGGGACCCTCGTCCGGTATTTCCGATAAAAGTATTTGGTAAGCTTGAGGAAACTTTTTTTGTCAGATCAGAATGTTCCATAACGCTTAAAGTATATAAAGGGAAAGGCGAATAAACAAGGGAAGAAGTGGAAAATATTTTAGTTTGACTTTCGGCGAACTTGATTAACAATACTGGTTATGAAAATCGACAAAGCGCCGCGTACGCACAAAGATGTTAAGGCAAATATTAAAAAGGGTTTAATCATCGTTTATACCGGAAACGGCAAAGGAAAATCGACAGCCGCCTTTGGGACGGCGATTCGTGCGATTGGCAGTGGTTTTAAAGTCGCGATTGTTCAATTTATTAAGGGAAAGTGGAAAACAGGTGAGGGCAAGTTTTTTAAAAGTTTAAAAGGTCAATGTCAGATTTTTGAAATGGGCAAAGGGTTTACGTGGGACACAAAGAATTTTGACGACGATGTTCAAACAGCCCAACGGGCGTGGAAAAAGTGCTGTGAACTTTTGCACGACAAAAAACATCATCTGGTCATTTTTGATGAAATCAATTATGCTATTGCCTACAACTTTTTAGACGTTAACGAAGTCCTTGCCCAGTTAAAGCAAAAACCGGCTCATAAACACGTTATTCTTACTGGTGATAAAGCGGCTCAAGCGTTGGCTGATTTGGCCGATTTGGTTACGGAAATGAAATGCATCAAGCATCCATATCAAAAAGGGATCAAAGCGCAAGCGGGAATCGACTATTAAATGACACAAAATATTCCAAGTCCTATCAAGGTTCCCAAAAAATACCAGCCCAAGGGCTATGAGATCATTTATGAAGACCGCGATATCATTGTCGGCAATAAAGCGCCGGGGTTTTTGACGGTCAGCGCTTTGTGGAACAAAGAAACGACGATACACCGCGCGCTCAATGAATATGTCCGCAAAGGACAGGCGAAGTCCCATAAGTGTGTTTTTGTCGTGCATCGTTTGGATCAGGCAACGTCGGGCGTTCTTATTTTTGCCAAAACTTCCCAAGCGCAGGTTTTTCTCAAAGATAATTGGAAAGATACGAAAAAAATTTATTATGCGATTGTCCACGGGAAATTAGCCGAAAAACAAGGGACGATTACCAGCCATTTGGTAGAGGATGAAGATTATGTCATGCATGCGGTTTCGGACGGTTCTCAAGGCAAATTAGCGCACACCGCTTACAGCGTTATTAAGGAAACGGACAAGTTTAGTTTGCTCAAAATCGATCTTTTGACCGGCCGCAAAAATCAGATTCGTGTGCATTTAGCCGATTTGGGGCATCCGGTTGTCGGAGACAGTAAATACGGAAAAAGTCACAAGCGGTATCCGCGTTTGGCCCTGCACGCGCAGTCGATTTCGTTTAATCACCCTTTTAGCAAAGAACGTTTGACTTTTGAACTTCCGTTGCCGGAGTTTTTTA
>CAZWOH010000190.1:0-3435 GCA_964635405.1 uncultured Planctomycetales bacterium
TGGACTTGACCGCGGTTGATTATTTGTTTTTTGCCGGCGGCAAGATCCAAAAAAATTTTCGTTTTGAAGTCGTTTATCATTTTTATTCGCTAAAGCACAACCACCGTTTGCGTGTTAAGGTTGTTGTCGACGAGAAAGCGGCCAGTGTCCCTTCGCTTTGCGCTTTGTGGCCGTCAGCCAATTGGTATGAAAGAGAAGTGTGGGACATGTACGGGATTCGTTTTGAAAATCATCCGAACTTAAAGAGAATCCTTATGTATGAAGAATTTGAAGGGCATGCTTTGCGCAAAGATTATCCGTTTAACAAACGTCAACCTTTGATCGGACCGCAGTGTTGATGGAAACCCGCTCCATGCTTTTAAATGTCGGCCCTTCGCACCCTGCGATGCACGGGGTCATTCGCCTGATCATGGAATTAGAGGGCGAGCGGATCAAGGGAGTGGACGTTGAGATAGGATATCTGCACCGCGCTTTTGAAAAAATGTGCGAAACTGTCATGTATGCGCAGTGTTTTCCCTATACTGACCGTTTAAATTATGTTTCGCCTTTGCTGAACAATGTCGGCTTTGCGATGGCCGTCGAAAAATTGTTGGGCATTGATATCCCCGAGCGCGCGAAATATATCCGGGTTATCATGGGCGAAATTTCACGCGTCACGGATCATTTGACCTGCATTGCCGCAACAGCCATGGAGATGGGGGCGATGTCCGCGTTTTTGTATATGATCAAGGCGCGGGATTTTCTCTATGAACTTGTTGAAGAAATCACCGGCGCGCGGCTGACGATTTCCTATGTGCGTATCGGCGGGGTCAAGGCGGATTTAACGCCTCATTTTGCGCAAAAATGTTTTGAAAAAATTGCAGAGGTCCGCAAGGTTTTGATTGAGGCCGACGAGCTTCTGACGCGCAACCGCATCTTTTTTGATCGGATGAAAGATACCGGAAAGCTTTCTAAGGAAGATGCGATCGGCTTTGGGATTACGGGCCCGTTTTTAAGGTCCACCGGTGTTGCGCTTGATTTGCGAAAAGCCAGTCCCTATTTGGTCTATGACAAATTGGATTTTGAAATTCCGACCGGGACAACCGGGGATAATCTGGACCGGTACTTTGTCCGCATGGCCGAAGCTGAGCAAAGTCTGCGGATCATCGAACAGTGTTTTGAGCAGATTCCCGACGGGCCTGTGATAGGTGGGTTGACAGGGGAAATGATGAGTGCCGCAGATATGGTTGATCACGCTAAAATGGGAGAGACAGAAGGCCTCAAAGAATTTCAAGTTGACCTTGACCCTACCTTGCAAGGCTCGACAAAAAAATATCACGACGGGATTTATGCGGACAAAAAGGGTGTGGTTCTGCCGGCCAAGGAAGAGACGTACGGCAATATCGAGGGGTTGATGAACCATTTTAAACTGGTCATGTACGGGCATGGAATTCGCCCGCCGGTTGGCGAAGTTTATTTTCCAATTGAAGCGGCTAACGGAGAACTGGGTTTTTATATTGTCAGCGACGGACGCGATAAGCCGTGGCGCGTGCGCGTTCATCCGCCGTGCTTTGCGATTATGGCGGCTTTGCCCAAATGTCTGGTCGGCAACATGATGGCGGATTTGATCCCCACTTTCGGTTCGGTCAACATGATCGCTGGGGAGTTGGATAGATAGAAGCGATAGTGAATAGATGACGTGAAGTTAATTTGTCATTGCGAGGAGCCGTTCAATTATTCAAGGCGACGAAGCAATCCCTATAAAATTAAGTTTTTTAGAGATTGCTTCGGCCTAACGGCCTCGCAATGACACTAGGAGGTTTTTATTTTACCCGCAGAGTTAAAACAACAGATCAACAAGATCATAAGCCGCTACGAGGACAAAAGGGCTGCGCTTTTGCCTGTTTTGCATCTGGTTCAAGAGGCGGAAGGTTTTATTTCGCCGGAGTCAGAAAAAACGGTAGCCGAAATTCTGGATATCCCCCTTGTGCATGTCCGCGAGGTTGTTTCGTTTTATCATTTGTTTGACCGTAAAAAAAAGGGCAAGTGCCATTTTTCGGTTTGTCAGACAACCTCCTGCGCTTTGCTGGGTGCCGAAAAAATGATAGAGCATCTCGAAAATCGTTTAGGCATCAAGCCCGGAGAAACAACGCCGGACGGGAAGTTTAGTTTAAGCACAGTCGAGTGTTTGGGCGCTTGCGAAATTGCGCCGATAGCGCAGGTTAACAAAGAATATCAGGGATTTTTAACGCCGCAAAAAATTGATCAATTGATCGACGAGCAGAGATAAAATGCAAAAAGTATTAAGCCGCCATTTTGGCGTGGAAAATTCGCATTGTCTAAAAAATTATCTTGCCGATAAAGGCTATGAGGCGGCACGCAAAGTCTTAACGCAGATGACGCCGGCAGGCGTGATCGATGAAATTAAAAAATCAAATTTGCGCGGCTTAGGCGGCGCTGGTTTTTCGACGGGGACCAAGTGGGGCTTTATCAATCCGTCGAGCCCAAAGCCCAAATATTTGGTCGTCAACGCTGACGAGGGCGAGCCGGGGACGTTTAAAGATAAATATATCCTCGAGCAAGACCCGCACGCTTTTTTGGAAGGTGTCATTATTACTTGTTTTGCCATCGGCAGCCACAAAGCATATGTGTATATCCGAGGCGAATATACAAAATCAATTAGCCGGCTTAAGGGCGCCATTGATGAGGCGTATGAGAGCGGCTTTTTAGGAAAAGGGATTTTTGCGACGGGTTTTGATCTGGATGTCGTTATTCACGCTGGTGCCGGCGCTTATATTTGCGGGGAAGAGACCGCTTTGCTCGAATCGCTCGAGGGCAAAAAAGGGTTTCCGCGTTTAAAGCCGCCTTTTCCAGCGGTAGTCGGTTTGTTTGGATGTCCGACGGTCATCAATAATGTCGAGACGATTGCCTGTGTCGCGCCGATTATTGCCAACGGGCCAGAGTGGTTTGCCAAGTTAGGGTCGGACAAAAACGGCGGCAACCGGCTTTTTTGTGTCAGTGGTCATGTCAACAAGCCGGGGGTTTATGATCTTCCCAATGGGACCAAACTGCGGGAAATTATTTATGAGCATGCCGGCGGAATTCGGGGTGGACGAAAACTCAAGGCGGTTATCCCCGGCGGGATATCGGCCCCGCTTTTAACGCCGGACCAGATCGACGTCAAAATGGATTTTGATTCTTTAAAAGCGATAGGTTCGATGGCCGGATCCGGCGGGATCATCGTGATGGATGAGACGACGGATATGGTATGGGCGGCGATGGTAGCGGCACGATTCTTTGCCCATGAATCTTGCGGCCAGTGTTCGCCTTGCCGGGAAGGTTCGGGATGGGTTTATCGCAATATTAAAAGAATTTACGACGGAGAGGGGACGCAACGCGATTTGGCGAATTTGCCGGGGATCATCAATAATATCGGCGGCAACACGATTTGCGCTT
>CAZWOH010000191.1:0-3407 GCA_964635405.1 uncultured Planctomycetales bacterium
CCGAAGGCAAATTTTGCATTTCCCTTTTTGTGCGCGACGGATCGTCGCGCAATGGATTGTAATGCAAAATTTGGGTTTATTTTATGTTTCATGGAAATACCGTTGCCTGTCCGGTGACAGCCGAAATTTGAATGTATTTTGAAGCCATCGTTTTTTCGTGCCGGAGCATAATCATTCCCGATTCCGACGGAGAACCAAACTGGTCAAAATCCAGCGCCCCTGGGGTAATGACAAATGTTGTATTCGCAACGCTAACATTGTTTTGATAACCATTGGTCTCTTGAACAACAAATGTAACCCCATCGAACTTGCTGAGCGTATAAACCTTACCCGCAATATCCCAACTGACCCGATAAGTTGTTTGCTTGGCAATCGCCAGATTTTGAGCTTGCCTGATTTTTGTTTTGACCTTGTTAATCTCAATATCCAAGTCCCAAACATTCATTAGGTTGACCATCTTGGGGATAATGATCACCATCCCTAAGGCAAGAATGCCTAAGACCATTGCCATTTCCAGTAAAGTGTACCCTTTAGAAACCTTCATTTTAAAATGCCCACTTCATATCGCCGTGTGCAAATCTTTTGCCGACTTGGGAATCCCTTTTAGGCTCAATTGTTTTGCGCCTCTATGGCGCCATTCGCCTTAAAAGGGCTTCCCAAATCGGCTTAACTTGCACCTCGCGTTTAATATGTCGAATACGCAACACCCAGCGCATCAGTTCCTGTGAAGTTTGGGATAATCGTATGCGTCGATAAATTATAAAACCATCCCCCCGCATTAGTCGAACTGTTAGAAACCGAATTTTTGTGGGTGATCTCTTCAGCCGGCAGTTTAGGCATATATTTTTTAGCGCTGGGAGCAGTGCCAAGATACAGTTCCGACAAATTCCCGACTGGCCAGGTGCCTTCAATATCATAATAAAAAGCTATCGCCGTGCGGATGCTTTCTAAGTTTGCTTTAGTCACATTGATCGCTGTTCTTTTTCGTTGCGAATCATACCGCGCGATAACCAACGAAGACAAAAGCCCGACGATAAAGACAACCATGATGATTTCCATCAGCGTATATCCTTTTTGTATCTTTGGCATCGGCTAAAGCCTCTTTTATCGTCAACGAATCGTTTGCAACAAACTCGACAAGGGCAAAAAAATCGATGTTGTAATAAACCCGATAATCCCGGCCATAATCACCATCAAGGTTGGTTCAATCATCTTTGTAAAATATTCGACGGCATTATTAACATCCTTGTAATAAAATTCACCGATTTTATCGAGCATGTTGCTCAATGAACCGGTTTCCTCGCCTACACGAATCATATTAATCAGCATATCCGGGAACATCCGGCTTTCGTCCAAAGGCTGGGCGATCGGCTTGCCTTGTTCAACAAACGAAGAAACTTTTTTGAGAACTTTGATAATGGCTTTATTGCCAATGGTATCTGTGACGACATCCAAGGCCGAAAGAATCGGGATTCCCGCACTGACTAAGGTTGACAATGTTTGCGTAAATTGGACCGTCACGGATTTATTGATCAACCCGCCGACGACGGGAATCTTTAATTTCAACAGATCAAACTGATACCCGCCCTGGTCCGTGTTAATAAGGACCCATCCCAAAGAATAAATTCCAAATGCTGCAGCAATGAACATCAACCAATATGTCCTTAACATTGCGCTAAAACTCAAAAGCATCAGTGTCGGCACAGGCAGACTTACGCCGATTTCTTTGAAAATACTCGAGAACTGAGGCAGAACAAACATCACCAAAAACATGATGACCCCGCATGAAACAGTCAGCAACAACGCTGGGTAAATCATCGCGGATTTTATTTTGGAACTAATCTCGGCTTGTCGTTCATAATAAATCGCCAGCCTTTTTAACATTTCATCCAGGACTCCACCAACCTCGCCGGCATTGACCATCTGCACATAAAACCGTGAAAAAACTTTCGGGCTTTCTTTAAGCGCATCGGAAAACGTCGAACCTGCTTCAACGCGACTATAAACCCGGCTTAACGCCGTCTTTAAGACTTCGTTTTTTGTCTGGTTGATAATGATCGTTAAACTGTTGCTCAAAGTCAGGCCAGCATTTAACAGGGTAAAAAGCTGCCAGCTGATAAGCGCCAAATCCGTGTAACTGGCATGCCCCAGACCAAAAGAAATCGATTTAAACAAAAACTCTTTTTCACTCGTAAGCCGGCTATAGTCAATAATAAAATATTCCATCTCGTCGAGCTTGCGGCGCAAATCACGTTCATCGGCGGCTTCCATCTGGCCGTTGTAAATTGTTGCGGCTTTGTCCCGTACTTTGTAAGAATACATCGGCATAAAATATTATTCCCCCTCTAAGAAAGTAACGCGCTTGAGTTCTTCAATCGTTGTCTGTCCTTGCATCACTTTTTCCAACCCGTCATCCCACAAAAATTTCATTCCGGATTTTTGCGATGCACTGCGCAGAGCATCAACCGACTGTCCCTCATGAATCAGTTGCCGCAACTCCTTGTCGACGACCATCAGTTCAAAAAGGCCCGTACGGCCGCGAAAACCCGTCTGTCCGCAATCTTCGCAACCTTTTCCACGATAAAATGTCACTTCGGACACAGGAGCTTTGATCCCCGCAGAATCCAACTGTTCTTGACTGGGCGTATAAGCTTCTTTGCATTTGTCGCAAATGGTGCGCACCAAACGTTGCGCCAAAACACAACAGATCGACGAGGTCACAAGGTAGGATGCGATCCCCATGTCAATTAACCGTATGATCGAGCTACAAGCATCATTGGTATGCAGAGTGCTAAACACCAAATGTCCCGTCAAAGCGGCACGTACCGCAACATCCGCTGTTTCCAAATCGCGCATCTCGCCGACCATGATGACATCCGGGTCTTGACGCAAAATCGAACGCAACCCCTTAGCAAAGGTAATCCCCGCCTTGTTGTTGACCGGGATCTGATTGACCCCTTCAAGATCATATTCCACAGGCTCTTCAATGGTGATGATGTTTTTGTCAGGAGAATTGAGCGTTTGCAAAGCCAGATAAAGCGTCGTTGTTTTGCCGCTTCCGGTGGGGCCTGTAACCAGAATAATTCCGTAGGGACGATTGATCAGTTCACTAAAACGCTCCAGACAGCTTTTGCTTAAACCGCAATCCATCAGGCCCATCTGAATAAATGATTTATCCAACAGGCGCATGACCAGTTTTTCGCCATAAATCGTCGGGACGGAGGAAATGCGCACATCGATATTTTTATTTTCGACGCGGATTTTAAAACGGCCATCCTGCGCCTGACGTTTGATGGAAATATCCATCTCGGCCATAATTTTAATGCGTGAAATAATCGGGGCCTGCAGCCGTTTGGGCGGCGACATCGTTTCGCGCAATATCCCGTCAATCCGGTAACGGATGCGCA
>CAZWOH010000192.1:0-3348 GCA_964635405.1 uncultured Planctomycetales bacterium
GCCTTCGCTATCAAACTCTTTGACGCCAAGGCCGTCTTCGACAACGCGCGGTTCTTTTTTGGAATAAACCGCAACCCCGCTGTAGCCGCTTTTTTCTGCCGCTGACCAAAATGTTTTGTACCCGTCGGGCTTAAGTAAGTTTTCGCCAAGCTGGGAAGGATGACATTTTGTTTCTTGAAGACAGAGAATTTCGGGAGACTCTTTGGCCAGCCAGTCAAGAAAACCTTTTTTTTCACTCGCGCGAATGCCATTAACGTTCCAAGAGAGTAATCTCATAGATGTAGCTCCTAAATTTATTTTCTGCGTCATTGCGATCCGCCAAAGGCGGAGAAGCAATCTCGTTTTTTTCAGGGATTGCCGCACTTCGCCCTACGGGCTCGTTCGCAATGACATAATTTTTATTGGTTGACGTTTTGCACCCCAAGCCCCGGGGATATTATTAAAATGCCCTGCACATATTGTTCCACAAAATTTGCATTGATTAATCTTTACGAGATTATACTCACCAAGTTCATAGCCGTCACGCGCAATCAAAAATTTTTTACAGTTGTGACAATAGGTACTTCCGCCGTCGGGGTCGTGAATGTTGCCCGTATAAACGTAGCGTAAACCTTTAGACAACGCAATCTGCCGGGCAGCTTTCAAAGTTTTAGCCGGCGTGCTGGGTTTATCGAGCATCTTAAAATCCGGATGAAACGCTGTAAAGTGAAGCGGCACATCCAACCCTAAATGTGCGGCCATCCAGTCGCACATCGCGTGGATTTCACTTTCGGAATCATTCTCGCCGGAAATAAGCAAAGTCGTGATTTCCAGCCAGACATTTGTTTCTTTTTTTAAATACACCAAGGTGTCCAAAACCGGCTGCAAATGGCCGGATGTGATTTTGTCATAAAACTTTTCGCTAAAGCCTTTAAGATCGACATTGGCCGCGTCCATATGCTGATAAAATTCACCGCGCGAATCGTCTGTCATATACCCGGCGGTCACCGCAACCGTTTTAATTCCTTTTTCCCGGCAGGCTTGCGCAACATCGATGGCGTATTCGGCAAAAATGACAGGATCATTATAAGTAAACGCGACCGACGTGCAGCCATGCGCTTTGGCTGCGCTGGCAATTTCCGACGGGCTGGCTTGATCGGTGAGACGATCAAATTCACGTGATTTGCTGATGTCCCAATTTTGACAAAATTTACACCCTAAGTTACAACCGGCTGTTCCAAAGGAGAGCACGCTGGTCCCCGGATAAAAATGATTGAGCGGCTTTTTTTCAATCGGGTCAATGCAAAAACCGCTCGAACGGCCATAGGTTGTCAAAACCATCTTCCCGCCCAGATTTTGGCGGACAAAACAAAATCCCCTCTGGCCTTCACTTAAGAGACAGTGGCGCGGACAAAGTTTGCAGAGAATACGATTGTCGGCGGATGGTTGCCACCAACGTCCGATATACGGATCAGCTGTTTTCATAATTGACACTCGCCATTGATAGGTTATAATACCGCCAAATTAACCAACGGAAAGAAAAAAAATTATGAAAAAACCATTCACCCCGAATTTACATACCAAGCCCGAAGATTTTTCACCCGAAGAAAAAAACAAGCTCGCCTCCAACGGCCTGCGCGGCACGCTCAAAGAAGAATTTCGCGATTTTGAAAAACCGGATCTTTCGTGGGAAGCCGAAGCGCTGGCTAAATCCTGCGGCATTTATTTGGAATTTAACCGCGCTTTGACAGGGACAGAAAAAGACTGGATGTATTTGATTCGCGTAGGCATCCCCGGCGGTGGCCCGATCAACCGCAAACAGTGGCAACTTTTCGACGAGCTTTCCGAAAAATATGCCCGCGATCCGCAAGGGGTCTCTTCTTTGCGTCTGACAACACGGCAAAACATCCAGTTTCACTGGGTCAAAAAGCCCGGGGTGCGGGATATCGTCAAGACCTTAGCCGAACACAATATGAAAAGCATCAACGGCTGCGGGGACAATACCCGCAACGTCATGGCCTGCCCTCTGGGACATCACTCGGATATTTTTGACGCGACGAAGTGGTCTCAAAAAATCGCGGATTATTTTCAGCTTCCCTTGGCGCCATTTATGGAAATTTTTGCTATTGACCCCAAATACATGCGAAAGCCCGAGGAATCCTTTGCCTATGGCCCAAATATTTTAAACCGCAAATTTAAAATCGGATTTTCTTCTGTTTACCGTGACGAAAAAACAGGAAAATTTTTGCCGGATAATTGCGTCGAACTTTTAACTAATGATATGGGGGTTGCCCCTATTGTTGAAAACGGTAAAGTCACCAAATTTCAAATTTACGTCGGCGGCGGTCAAGGCGAGCGAAACGGCAAGCCGAGTTTAGCTACACTCGCCCAACCTTTGTGCATTGTCAGCGAAGCCCAACTTTTAAAAACCATGGACGCTGTCGTCAAAGTCCATCAAGAATGGGGCGACCGGCAAAACCGGGTTTGGGCACGTCTAAAATTTGTAATCAAAAAAATGGGGCTCGCATGGTACAGAGAGCAAGTCCAAAAGCTCGTCGACTTTCCGCTGGGCGATCCAAACCCAAATCACGATTATGGACCTCGCCACCTGCATTTTGGCTGGCACACACAACCTGACAATGGACTTTTGACCTACGGCGCATTTATTGAAACCGGCCGCATTTCGGACGCCAGTCCAAACGGTAAACTTAAAACCATGATTCGCGATCTGATGAACAAATATCCGATTGAACTGATGGTCACCCCCAATCAGGACCTTTTGTTCACCAATATTCCCGTCGAGAGTAAAAAGGATTTTGAAGCCGACTTAAAAAAATATCAGTACGGACAGCGAAACGGCAAAGCGTATTCCAAACTTCGCACCCTCTCGGGTGCTTGCGTCGGGCGTGACACGTGCCGTTTGACGTATACCGATTCCGAACGCTTTGAGCCGGAGCTTATTGATGAATTAGAAAAATTAGGCTGGGGCGATATGGCCGAGTCAATTGGGGTCACGGGCTGCGAGCGTCAATGTTTTCGGCCGGCGACCAAAACAATTGGCTTGGTGGGTTCGGGTTTGGATCGCTATATGTTTAAACTTTTTGGCGATGAAACGGCCAAATTTCAAGGTCAGCCTTTGATTGCCTCCAACGGCGAAGATTTGTATCTGCGTTCGATCCCCCGCGAAGATGTCGTCGTGGTTATCGACACTTTATTTAAATTTTATAAGGCCAATGCAAAACCTAACGAAGGTTTAGGCGAGTTTCACCGTCGTATTGGGGCGGACGGCATTATTGCGCATTTGAAAGCCACTGCGGCAACAGCGCCACTGATGGAAAAACCGTTTAATACGGACTGCATTATAAATTA
>CAZWOH010000193.1:0-3340 GCA_964635405.1 uncultured Planctomycetales bacterium
GTGTTGGAATTTTGGCAACTTCGGAGGCGCCTGTTTTAAACGCCTCAGCGGTGATATCCTCTACGCTTCTGCTTACTTTGTTAAACACAGAATCTAATAAACTAATTTCCTCCGCTGGGCAAACTCCATAACCCGTAACTCTGCCATAATCAAAATTATTAGCAGCATTATCCGTAAAATTTCCCCCAACATTTTCCATCGCAATATCTTGACTTACATCTTCTGGCGAAACAGCGCTTTCGGGAGACGTATTATGGGAAACATTGTTTTCAAAACTTTCAGGAAACTCTTCTGGCGTCGGAGAAGCGGCGGAAGTAGCCATCGATGAAGACCATGCACTCGCAATTTGTTGGCCACCAATATTTAAACCAACTGACAAAGCCGTGTTTAAAATAAACGCATTGTCTTCACTGCAAGACCCTCGATAAAGACAAGCTTTTGTGATAGCTCCTGCCAAATCTTGAGCGCCTATCGAAATTAAACCATTGGCAAATGCTGCAACTTGCGCTGACGCAAGAGCAGCATTCCCGGCATTAGCAATTGCGGCAGCTCCCGTTTCAGAAAAACCATTAAGCAGCGCTGCTGCTTGGGCAGCCTCAACGCCACCTTCCACACTTGCGCTCGCAACTTGACTTATGGCTGCTAAATCTAATCCTTCTATCGCTGCAACTTCAGCGGCAGTTTGTCCAACGGCTTGTGTAACTTCTGCTCCAGCCCCAAGACCGCCAAGATACGCGCCTAAGAATACGGATCCAATTTTAATAACAAACCCCAACCAATTATCCTTATCCTCAATAAACACCAGCCGCTCTTTCGAGCGGTCGACCCATTTGTTTCCCCAGACGAAAGCTTGGGCTGTTTCGGAAACTTCTTCAAACGCCACCTGCGACTCATTGACGTCCGGCGCTAAAACATAACCGCTTAAGCCTTCAATAAATTGATCCGCCGCCAAAACTTCCGTTTTACCTGTATCGGTAAAATAAACTTTCCCCTCATCAATCGCATGCACCGCGACAAAGTGCTCCGAGCCATAATTGGCCATAAACGGCGTTTTAAGCTTTAGCACATCGGCGGGCTTGACTTTAATCGCAGTAAATGGCAAGCCATAACCTTTGACGATTTGATCGATCGCGTAAAGCGAAGTTTTAAGTTTGGTCTCACCCGGACGAACAATGTCGCTCAATAAGTCGACGGCCAGTGTCGCCACCGAGAGCTCTTCGAGATTCGCGGCAATCCCGCGATTAAGCAAAAGATCGCGCAACGCATAAACGCCGCAATTTAAGGGGTGAATGTCCGGATTGCTTAACCACGCATTGACGAGCATCATGTGCCCGTCATTGATCGTCACTTTTGACGGAACAATCAATCGATGATCGACCGGTTTTCCATCTTTCGCTGAAACACCCGAAAGATTAAGTTCAATGCGCGCATTATCATGATACGCCACTTTGTTGAGGATATTATGAACACCTAAAGCGAGCCGAGCTGAAACGATTCTTTCGGCAGGCGAATTTTTTTCGACGACTTGTTGATACGGATTTTTGGAGCCCCAGAGGACGGACGGGTTGTAATTAAACGCCCAGCTGATTTGATCCGGAATAAACACAAAAAGCACGATCGCGGCCACAATCCGCAACCACGCCTTAAACCGGCTTTGGAAATACAGCGTCTCCCCAAATTCAGATTGGACATTATTATCACTAATAGTATTACTATTAGCTGATAATTTAATGTCTTCTGTTTGGGTTTGAGGACGCATAGTTATCGTATATAAATGTTATTTTGTGCCGAAAAATGTCCAATCTCAGATTGGACACGGCAAGATGAATTTAAAACGGCCACAGCCGGGAAAGCAAAAAATTTGAAAATCGGCTGAAACAAGCCGTTTGGAAGATATGAAAAAAGAGCGAGAAAAAAACCCCGCACACTTTGGGAGTTAAAACTTGAAAATAACAAAAATTGAGATATATTGTTTTTTTTCACGTTGCTCACAAAATTTTCAAGATTGGTGGACGACAATACATTTTCGCTAACTACGAAATGAGTATAACATACATATATACAGGCGCAAGTGTGTCAAAAAAATAAACTCGCACGCATCATATTGAGAAAACAATACTTGCAAAAAATAGGTAATTTTTTGTTGACTCTACCAAAAAATTATTTTCAAAACTGAATTTTGGGCCCATTTTTAATCGACGATTACCCACCCAAAAGCCAAGTACCCCAAATCAATTCCACCCAATGTTTTCACAAATTTTGACTCATACAACGATAAATTAATACACAAAATGGCCATAACTTTTTCTGCAGCAACCTTCCTCTCGCCATTTCTGCCCAACGTCATCCTGAGCGAAGCGAAGGATCTTTTATCAAGAGATCCTTCGGCCTGATGGCCTCAGGATGACACAAATTTTCTATGAAAGTGAGCGATAAAACGACAGATTGAACATAAAATAAATGTCCAATCTGAAAATATTTCCAGATTGGACATTTAAAATAAATTAAAGAGCAGGTTTTTCTTATTTCGCCAAGCCTTGCAACGGGCTTGTTTCAATAAACTGCAAAAATATTGGGCCGGCGACCAAAACCCCAACAACCGGAAAAATAAAAAGCAGCAAAGGCACCAAAAGCTTTAACGGCGCCTTCATCGCCATTTGTTCCCCGCGACGAAACCGCGAAAGACGCATATCTTCAGACAAACGATTTAAGGCCTCGGCCACCGAAGTCCCCATTTTGTCAGCCTGAATCAGCGTTCGTGAAAAACTGGCAATCTCGGGGATCGCATATTTTGCCGCCATATCCCGAAGCGCATCGCGACGTGTTTTTCCAACATTGATTTCCTGCAAAAGGACATTGAGTTCGGCAACAATAATCGACGGCGGAGACTTTTCGACGACCCATTTGAGGGCCAACATAAAATCCAGCCCCGCATTAACGCAAAGTCCCAAAAGGTCAATGGCATCCGGCATTTCTTTAGTCATGACCGCTTTGACATGATTAATCTTTCCCTTAAGCCAATATTCCGGCGCCATATACCCAGTCGCAAACGACATCAAAACCCAAAACGTCATCATATCCGGCTTAATAAACGGATACGTTGCAGCCATGACGGCAACCGTGATGACTTCCTTGGCAAGAAAAAATTCCTCCGGCGTAATCGAAACGCGCGCCATCACAAGATCTTTCATCAATCTCTGACGGATAAGTCCTTGACAAAACGGCTTATTAAACATCGCAATCGCACGAATAAAAGAAAATTTGTCCTTTTTGACGGCCTTCGGTAATTCATAGCCAAAAGATTTGAGCGTCGGACGGCTTTCCCACTCGAGCGGAAAAA
>CAZWOH010000194.1:0-3332 GCA_964635405.1 uncultured Planctomycetales bacterium
AAAATCTTGCGTACCCCAAAACCGGCGCCTTTTTGGATAGGATTGGTAATAACCGCAATGCAGCGGCCCTGCGGAAGGCTTTGCAAAGCGCCGTCGGTAGAAGCGTCATCGATAATCAAAAGATCATAAAGCGCATCGTCACAAAACTTCTGCATGACGCGGCGGATCTTCTGACCTTCATTAAACGCACAAATGCCAATCAAATATTTTTTCATATCAAATCAGATTCGCTTATAGTCCCCGCTTTGACCACCACTTTTTTCTAAAAGCTTAATCTCCCCAATGACCATATTCTTGTCGGCCCATTTCATCATGTCGTAAATTGTAAGACACCCTACGCTGACTGCGGCCAATGCTTCCATCTCAACACCCGTCTTACCGTCGGATTTAACTTCGGCAATGACAGATATCATAGATGTTTTCTTGTCTGTTTCAAAGCGAATGTTGACTTTATTAAGCAAAAGCGGATGACAAAGTGGGATAATCGCAGGGGTTGACTTTGCCGCCATAATTGCGGCGACCTTCGCCGTTTCAAAAACATCGCCTTTGGGCGAACCGCTGGTCATAAGAATTTTAAAAGCACCCGCACTCATTTTAATTGTCGCACTTGCCAGCGCACCTCGTGCTGTAACGCTTTTATTGCTGATATCAACCATTCCCGACGGACCTTGTAATTTCTTTTTTGTCATAAAACCTCCTTCGGCTAATCAAAAATCCTGACTGATCTGGATTTAATAATCAAATAAACAATTTGTCCGGTATGCAGCTGCAGTTCTCTAAACGAACCCGGCGTAATCTCAGCCCAAAGCCGGCGATTGTTGACCTGACA
This sequence comes from uncultured Planctomycetales bacterium, assembly GCA_964635405.1. Lineage (GTDB taxonomy): Bacteria > Omnitrophota > Gorgyraeia > Zapsychrales > JANLHA01 > JADLGJ01. The sequence continues at coordinate 830 of CAZWOH010000194.1, forward strand.
ACAGAGCATAACGACATCCCCTGCCAGCTCAATTTTTTCGATAACCGCCGGGAATTTGTTTCTCGCGCTTATCCCCTTGATTTGGTCAAGCGCGATAAGAATGTCTTTGGCCTTGATCCCAATTTTTAAAACTTTTGGTGTCGAATCTTTATGAAAAACAGTTTTTAAAAGACGCCCGCCAAAATCAAGCTCGGCAATCCTTTCATCGCGCCTAAGCTTGACGACAGACAGCTCCAGGATGTTTTCAAAATCCTCATCCATCGTCGAGAGTTGCCGCTCATTAATAAAAACCTTTTCCGGCACATCCAAAGTTAATCGATGCCCGCGTTCAAGGACAAGAACCTCTTGGCATAAGAACATAAGCTCGGAAATCGAATGGCTCACATAACAAATCGGAATTTTAAATTGCTGATTAATGATTCGCAAATATGAAAGAATTTTTTGGCGAGCCATAAAGTCTATTGAAGAGACCGGTTCATCCAGCAAAAGAAGCTGCGGCTCATGCAAAAGCGCGCGGGCAATGGCGACTCGCTGTTTTTCCCCGCCGGAAAGATTCTGCGGCATGCGGGTCAATAACTTTTGAATATCAAAAATATCAATAACACTTGCCGAAAAAGTTGCAAGGCAGTCTTGCCTGCGACCGTAAAAAATATTTTGTTCGACGGTCATGTGGGGAAACAAAAGCGCATCCTGCCAGACCATTGCAATACGGCGCTGTTCAAGAGGCAACGAAATTTCTTTCTGAGAATCAAAGTAGACTTGTTCATTAACAATGATCATTCCCGATTGCGGTTGGATAAAACCGGCCAATGATTTTAGAAATGTTGTTTTGCCGCTTCCCGATGGGCCATAAATACCTGTAATCCCGTTTCGCAATTCTCCGGCCACCTGCAGTTTAAAATCGCCTACCTCTGTATTAATTTTAAAACGCGCAAACATTATTTTCTGTCCTCGATTTTTTTGGAGCGATGGCAATAATTGCTTAGCGCCAAACCGGCATAGGCAAAAATCACAGCAAAAATAATCAAAGGCCAAGCACTGTTTTCCTGACCGCTGTAAACTTTTGAATAAATCGCCAGCGGAATAGTCTGCGTTTTGCCGGGGATGTTTCCGGCGAGAATAATGGTTGCGCCAAACTCACCGACACTGCGGGCAAAGACAAGAAAAAATCCCGTAACGATGCCACTCTTGGCCAAGGCAAGCGTGATGGTCTTAAACGCTTTGTACGAATCAGCACCCAGACTCCGGGCCACCATTTCAAAACGCTCATCTACGTTGAGAAACGCTTGACGCATCGCCTCAATCATAAACGGAGAACCGACGACAAACGAGGCAAGCATGGCCCCTTTCCAGTTAAGGACAAAACTCACATGAAAAAGTTCCCATAACCATTTTCCCAAAAAAGCATGGCGGCCCAAGAGCGAAAGAAGAAAATACCCGGTCAAAACCGGTGGAAGAACCAGCGGCAAATAAAGAATTGTTTGCAAAATGATTTTGCCCCTAAAGCTCTTACGGGCAAAAACCCATCCCCAAAAAATCCCCCACGGGACACTCAAGAAAGCGCTCAAAAGCCCGCAGGCCAATGAAAGCCCGACAGAAAACCAAAAATCATAATTAAAAAGATTGGAAGCCATATTTTTCAAAAATCATCTTGCATTGTGACGTTTTCAAAAAAGATAAAAAGTTCTTCGCCGCATTTAAATTCGCCGTGCTCTTGATCAGTGAAGCGGTATAAACAATCGGATCATACAGCTGCATCGGCACCCGATAGACGATTTTAACTTTAGAAGAAATTTTAGCATCCGACAAATAAACAATTGCGTATTTGGCATTTCCGCTGACGACAAGCGCAAGAGCGCCGCGCACATCGAGTGTCGGGACAATGAAACCCTTCAATTTCTGTTCCAATCCCGCCTTTTTCAACGCCTGCATCGCATAAACACCGGCAGGCGCAGCTTGCGGATCGGCGATCGCCATATGATCATTGGCCCCAAAAGAAAGGTCATAGAGGCTGTCGATATTTTCGTCATTGTTTAAATCACCGACGACGACTAAATTGTTCCGCAAAAAATTAACTGATGTTTTAGGTTCAATGATTTTTTTTGCCAATAATTTTTCGCTGCTAAGCTTATCTGCGGCAAGAAAAAGATCACAGGACGCACCGTTTTCGATCTGCACACGAAGCATCGACGAACCGCCAAAATTAAAATCCACATCTTGTTTATATTCTTTTTTAAACTCTAAAGCGACTTGATTAAGCGCATCGGTCAAACTGGCGGCGGCAAACACCATCAAAGGCTCAGATGCTTGCAAAGGAAACGGTCTTAAAAAAATACCAGCCGCCAGAATAACTCCAAGAACAAAACGTTTCATCATTGCCCTTGCATTTTTTTAATAAATTGTTTACTGCGTTCAAGCTTTCGGCGTGATTGCAATTTTTTACTCTCTAGCATTTTCTCTTTGCCTTTATGGCTTCGGCCACGTTTTTGTCGGCGCAACTTTT
>CAZWOH010000195.1:0-3306 GCA_964635405.1 uncultured Planctomycetales bacterium
TCACCAAAAAGTTCTGTCCATCGCTCGATCTTGTTAGAAATATCAAAAACCAAACTGTACGGTGCGCTTATGACAATTGAATTTCGTGTGTGTCCCATAAAATTTTCTCCCGTTACTTTTACGTTATTGAATATACCGGTCTATGTCTAAAGACCCGTGAAAAACACCCAAAATGTCTATGTCGTGATCCTTCTTAATTAAATAGGCAATACGATAATGGCCATAAAGCAAAATACGAATATTAGCATTCAGATAACGGTCATATTTGTAGCCGACTTCTGGTAAACGTTTTAAAATTTGAACCCTTTGCAAAATTTCTTGAACAATTTCTCCCGCTGCCTTCGCATTATCATGCGCAATAAAGTCATGAATATCTTTAAGCCACGTCTGCGCTTCTTTTGTCCACCTTATTTCTGCCACTTGGCTGTCCTTTGCTTCATCTGGGCATTGCTGATTGTCTGATTAGCCTTCGAGTCCGCAAGACCTCGGTCGATCATTCTCGCAAAGGCCAATTCACGGAGAATTTCGTCATACGAACTGTCTTCCGGTTGGCGTTCAATAATTTTTGTCATTTCCTTTTTGGGAGATATCATCTGATATCCTTTCGCAATTAATTTAATATGAACATTGTAGAATTAAACCTCTTTTATGGCTTATTTTCTTTGAGGTTCTATCTATTGCTTACGTCCCCGTCTCTCATTTATTTTTGTCAGCGACAAAACGTTTGAGTTCGCCTTCCAAATACTCCAACTGCGATGAGTTTAAATCTTTCTTTTTGGAATAGAATTCCTTGCCTAAATTTGACATTAAACTCCATCGACAAGGAACAGATGCTTTTGTCATAAACATAAACATCGCATCCACGTCACCTGCTTTCGATAAATTCCCAGTAGCAATACAATATGTAGCACCTTTTAGCGGCTCTGGCAATTGTTCAAGAAATTGGGCAACTTTATCATGATTACCACTAGATGAGAACACATCACTCATTCTTTCAAGAAAATAATCCTTGTCCGTCTGATCCGACACGATTGAGATATCCCTTCCGACTAACTGCAACATATTCGCAGCCTGATCATCCTGACCATTGTCAAAATAATACTCGGCTAGCCCAATTGCCGCATAAACTCTTTTGACTGGTTCAGAGTCTAAATATTTTTTCACTTCGTCAATGCGCCCCTTGAGAAATAAAGAATCAATTTCTAAAAAAGATAGTTGATGCTTAGACACACCAGAAGAAACGGGGGAGACGTATTCACGTTTAACGACGCTATTTATGAAATTATTAACCGTGTTCATCTTTTGCACAAGCCCAAGCTGGTCATACGCGACTTCTAAAGATCGCAGAGCGTGCAGTTGTTCATCTTGAGTAATCAGTTTCCTATTATCCGCATATGTGTAAAATTGATACACAAAAGCATAATCTAGAATCTTTTCTCCTCCCGACCGAGATAATCGGGGATCAATCTTGGCTCGAACTGAAAAAAAGAATATCGTGCCCAAAACTAAACTGGCAAGAATAATCAATACCCATCGCAGTTTTGGTAATTTCCATTTACTATTTGTTTCCTTTAAATATTCGTGAGAACCTACCCACAATAATACCAAGGCTACCGTTATCCAACCAAAACCCTCACTTATAAAAAATGCCCTCTCTGAATTGAATAATTCAAAATTATGAAACACAGCTGGAAAACAAAAAACAAGAACGCTAAATAGCAGCAAACTGCCAGCAGTAAGATATGCAAACGATTTTGTCTGAAAAAATAACATACCTAGCCAGAATAAAAAAACACCGATGACACCAGAAACATCCACAAAAACAAAACCAAAATAATCACCTGTATGCTTAGGAGAATATTCGAAGAGAAATATATCGATAGCAAAGAAAAGCAAAAGACTTCCTATGACAACCAGAATCCCACCAACAACTTTACCTACAATAGCCTTTAACGGTTGCCCCACCACAACTCTCCTTTATAATATCCTTTACCAACCAGTTATTGCCAATTTATGAATAATATCCTCTACCCCTGACTGCAACTTCGTAAAATAAATTTGAATTTCTCCTGCAGTCTTAGGGATAACAGCCTTCAATTCGCGCTCGCACTGATGCAAAACGCGCTTTTGGATTTCGCTCAACTGGCCTTCCTGCTTAATATACGCCTCGATGATCCGCACTGAGTCTGAACTTAAAATTTGCAAGTCAATGCCGTCGATGACTTCTCCATATATTTCTTCAGGAATACGAAACTTGTAAATTTCTTCGCCCATCGTTTAAACAATCGCCACCACACGGCTCCAACCGGCGCCGGCGTTGCGGACTTTGACAGGCAAACAGGAAACAGTAAAACCATATGGCTTAGGAATTGCGCCCAAATTTCCCAAACGCTCCATATGACAATATTCCCGACGACGGCCCAAAAAGTGGCACGGCCAAATTTTGGCTTTATCCTTGGTCGTTAAAAATTCTTTAAACATGAGAAAACACGGCCGATCAAGGCCAATGGTGTCGATTCCCAGCATTTTTATCCCGCAATCGAGCAAATATTCAATCGCATCCACCGTGCAGCCGACATATTTATTAACGTAATCATCTGTCCCCAACAATTTGTCCCCACCGGTATAAAGCAAAACGATGTCCATAGGCTTAAGCTGGTAATTGATTTTTTTTAAAGCCTCTTGTACGTCGAGCTTGCCAATCGCTTGGGGAAATTTTAAATACGTAAAGTCCAAAACAACGCCCTGCCCCAAACACCACTCCAGCGGCACGTCCATGATCTGTTTGGCCGGTTTGCCTTCACAAGTGCTGCCATAATGAAACGGCGCGTCCACATGGCTGCCCATATGAACAGAAGAATGCACAATCTCCAGTGAAAGCATTTCACCGTCAGGGATTTCGTCCTTTGTTGCGACGCGCTCACCTTTGTCAAAACGCTCCTGCCCGCCGGGCTGATTTTTCATCACCACCCAATTAAAATGCTCGACACCCTCTGCATGCGAAATCCGGTCGATCTTCGCATCATGCGTTTCGATGAGCTTGTCGTCAATAGGAAGCGATAGGTCGATGATCATATTATTTCTTAGACTCGACAATCTTGACGATTTCATTAAACGTATGGGTCTTTTTAAGTTCACTGTCGGCTAGGGCCACACCCAATTCCTTTTTTATTCCGACGGAAATTTCGACTAACTCGGTTGAGTCAATCCCCAACGATGACGCCAATGTTTCATTAGGCTTGATTTCCGATGGGCTGATATCAAGGACTTTTTTAAAAATGGATTTCACTTGGTCTTCAAGAGTGG
>CAZWOH010000196.1:0-3304 GCA_964635405.1 uncultured Planctomycetales bacterium
TAAGCGAAAACACTCCGGGCCAGAAGCAGGATAAAATTGCCGTTGTTTATGAAGTGACCGCGGGGGGCAGTGCCGTTATGGAGAGGATTTTTCCGGGCAGTTCTCAGGAAATGGTGACGATGTATTATGAGGAAAAAGGGCAGCTGACGTTGACGCATTACTGTATGATCGGGACGCGGTCGGTCATGCGGTTAAAGGTTCCGGAAGATTTGGCTAATCAACCGCAAAAAAATATTTATGAGTTTAGCCTCATCGAAAGCCCCGGCCTTGATCCGACGCTGGACACGCATATGCATTCATTGAAGATTTCGCTTATTGATGAAAGCCATATGAACCAAACGTGGGAAATGTTTGAGGCCGGAAAACTTTCCGGAAGCTACTCGTTTGTTCTTACCCGTGTTTCCAATAAGCCGTAAGTGTGTTTGTTTTCATGGCCCAGTTTAATCAGGAATATTTTGCATGCATTATTTAAGTGAAAACAATATCTTTTTGTTTTTAGTCCAAGTATTTTTACTTTTGGGATTTTCGCGTATTTTAGGTGATCTGCTGCGTCGGTTTCGCCAGCCGGCTTTACCGGCGGAAATTGCTGTTGGGATTTTTCTGGGGCCTACGATTTTAGGACGGTTTTTCCCGCAGATTCAGACAGCTATTTTTCCCCCTGAAGCAATCCAGATGACCATGCTTGAAACGCTCGCCTGGTTCGGCGTTTTCTTTCTTTTGCTTGAAACGGGGCTTGAAATTGATTTATTAAGCGCGTGGCGACAACGCAGGGAAGTTTTAAAAATTGCCGTTGCCGATATTGTTATTCCGATGGGGTTGGCACTTGCGGTGTTTTCATTTTTGCCATCGTCGTATTTTTCGGATTCCCATAATAAATTATTGATATTGTTTTTTCTGGCAAGCGTGATTTCCATCAGCGCTATGCCGATTGCCGCGCGCGCGTTAAATGAACTGAAGATGTCAAAAACTGATTTAAGCTCTCTGATTATGTCGGCTTTATCGGTCAACGATATTATCGGCTGGCTTATTTTTGCAATCGTGTTGGGGTTGTCGATTCGCGGCGCCGTTAATATCGGAAATGTTCTGATCCTGTTTGGCTCGACGATTGGGTTTACCGTAGTTGCTCTGACGCTGGGACGCAAGTTTACGCACTCTGTTATTGAAAAGATCAAAGAGCACAAAATGCCTGAGCCGGGAAGCTCGTTGACGTTTATTTCGCTTTTAGCGCTTTTGTGCGGTGCCATCACGCACAAGCTGGGGATTCACGCGATCTTCGGGTTTTTTCTGGCGGGGATTATGGCAGGGGACGCGCGTTCACTGCCTGAAAAAAGCCGGCAGGTGATTTCTCAAATGGTGTATGCGATTTTTATCCCGTTGTTTTTTGCGGGCATTGGATTAAAAATCGATTTTTTAAAAAACTTTGATCTTTTTCTCGTCGTTGTTTTTACCGTATTAGGAATCTGTGCAAAGTTTTTTGGCGCATGGGTTGGGGTTTCGATGACCGCAATTTCCAAAAGCAACCGATTGCCGATTTCCATTGCGCATACCACAGGCGGGATGATGGAAATCGTCGTCGGGCTAGTTGCCCTCGAACATCATTTGATTTCGGAGCCGATTTTTACGGCGATTGTTTGTTCTGCGATTGTTTCCTCGATTCTTTTGGGGCCGTGGCTTAATTTTGCGATTAAGAGCCGTCGAGAAATCAGCTTTTTAGAATTTTTTAATCGGCGCGGGATTGTCGCGGATTTAAAAGCGACGCACAAAACCGAGGCGATTACCAAACTTTGTGAAATGGCCTCCGAACAGGAAGGAAGTCTTTGTGCTGAGGAAATTACAGAGGCTGTTTTAGCGCGAGAAAGTATTGTCGGGACAGCCGTTGAGGGTGCTATTGCATTGCCGCATGCACGCCTTGGGGGATTGCGCCGGCCGCTTATTATTTTTGGCCGGTCTTTGGTAGGGATTGACTGGGATTCTCCCGACGGAGAACAAACCCATTTTGTATTTTTGATTTTGACGCCAGCTAATGATGACGATGTCCAGGTCCAGATTCTGCGGGCGATTAGCCGTGTGATCAGCAAAGAGGATGTTCGCCAGGCGCTGTTAAAAGCGCCGGACAATCAGGCGATTTGGACGATAATAAACCGTGAGTTTACCGTTTATCAGATCATTCGCCGGCCTTAAGTAGCCTTGTATGAAACGCGGGAGAAATTGTTTTGGAAAATCGAAATCCTCCAGTTTTTATAATTATTCTTGTTCTTTTTGTTGTTGGAGTCAGGACTTTTGCGCCACGGTTCTTTGACAGATCAATTGTTCGCGGCGAATCCTTTAGCGCTAAAATTCCCGAAGGATGGCATGTCAAAAAAGAGCAGAATGAAGTCACTCTTACCTCTGCAGAAAAAGATTTGGTTACGGACATGCCGGTTGCGATCTTTTCGATTTATGCCCAAAAGCAAAAAGGCGCGCTTTTTATGGAAGATTTTTTCCCTGAAGTTTTAGACGCTTTGCAGAAAGAAAACGGAGAAATTTTATCGACAGGGGAACAGCTAATCGATGGGCAATCAGCCAGGTGGGTGCTTTTTAGGTATAATAAACCGGACATTGCGACTGTAACTTTATATATTATTGATGATTATAATCGTTTGACAAGGATACAGTATGTCGGGATGATTGCCAAATTTGAACAATACGGAGAGGTTTTCGATGAGTTTAAAAAGTCGATTAAATTAAAAGGAGCAATGTAATGAGATTGTTGACAGGCATTAGCGTCAATGATATATTGGCTGCGCTTTGCAAGATATATCACTCAGTTAGCAAAAGTCATTTGAAAAAAATATAATTTTACCTGTCCTGTTTTTAGGATAGGTTTTTGTATAACCAACCAAAGGAGAGAAGCATGAAAGTTTCAAAGGGATCTGTAGAAATTAAATTGGCAGCAGTTTTGGTTTTATTTGCTGCGGCACTTTTGTTAAGTGCAAACGTTTCATCCACTTTAAGTCTTGGCGGAGTTTCTGCGGCTTATGCTGAGAAGATGGATGACTCGATGGATGTTGTTGTGAATAATGCCATTGTTAATGAAGCGCCTGTTTCTGGCGATATGGCATCATAATTTTATCCCAATTGTTTCGATGTCAAAAGCCTCGCTTAAAAATGCGGGGCTTTTGCATTAATAAACCTAAATTTTGCATGACAACCATGCGTGACGAACCGTACTTGCGTTAAAAGAATTCCGGTTAAGTGGTTTACTTTAGAACGTCTTTTCTATAAAATTAAACCTAAAAAATTTATAACCATGTGAGGACAAAAT
>CAZWOH010000197.1:0-3293 GCA_964635405.1 uncultured Planctomycetales bacterium
TTCAATTGTTTTTTAAAAATTTCGACTCCCTCATCATCCCGAAACGCCTGCATAATAAAACAGTTTTGAAAATTTTGTTTTTTAAATTCATCCATGGCCAAGCCAATATCCGCATCTCCGGTGCCTAAGACAACCGACCCGCCAAAACGCTTTCGGTCTTTAATATGAACCGTAGAAACATACGACCCGTACGCTGCCATTTCTTTACGAACATCGTACCCCCATGAGGCGCTATTGCCAGTATCATAATTGACTTTAATACATTTTGAATTTAAAAAGTGAAGTAATTCTAAAAATTGTCCGGGAGCGAGATCTGTTTCCAGCGATAAATTGATTGCCAGTGACTCAGACAAAAAAATCGCTTGCGCCAAAGTTTCTTTTAAAACTGATATCTGTGAAAAGTTTTTTATCATGCTTGATTCGTCGACAAAAGGGATGACAATATCGGTTACTCCCAGTAATTTTGCGTTGTGCAGCAATGTTTTTAAGACCTCTAGGCTTTGGTCTCTTCTAGCCTTATCAACGTCAAAAAGCGGAGAGCTCATAAAATAATCGGCGCAAATGGTAAAAACTTTGACATTGGTCTTTTGTGTCAGGGCCTTTATTTCGGCAATTCCTTTTTCACTAAGCAAAGGATTGACGGATGCAGACGCAAAATCCAAAATAAACTCAATGCAATCTAGACCCAATTCTTCGGCCAGTAAAAATTCTTTTTGCCACGTATCAGCCGGAAACGCCTGATAGTTTCCTTTATACTTTGGAAGCAACCGCCCTTGCATGATGCCTAACGCTTTCATTTTTTAACACCTGTACCCAGCACCATAAGCTCAACCGACCAGCGCACAAATTTTATTTTTGACTTAAGCGGCACCGGAACAAAAAGTTGAAGAACCCGGCTAACAATTTTTAAGAATGGAAATTTCCAAAGGACAGGCAATTGGTAAAAAATTTCGGCATGAGCATTTTGGAACCCAAAGATATTTAGTAAATTTTTTATCCCCCTGACAGTATAAGGTTGGCGATGCGTATGGTCATCATAAAAAATTTTCATCGTCGTCACCCAATCGGGGGTCATTACAATGATTCTCCCTCCCGGCTTTAAAACCCTCTGGGTTTCTTTGATGAAATTAACAGGGTCAGAAAGATGCTCGATTACGGATTTTGAGTAAACAACATCAAAAGTATTGTCAGCAAACGGAAACTGCCCCTTTTCGACATCGGCATATTTGACGACGACATCTTTATCAACGTTGGCGCCGGACGGATCATGGTCGATTCCGCAGGCGTCCAGACCGCAATTTCGAAAACCGTTTAAAAAATCGCCGCGCCCGCAGCCGACATCCAAAAGTTTTGCGCCCGGCGCGATATTAAATCGCGCGACAAGATAGGCCGCTAACTGCTTAGGATAGATTGTCAAAGGCCGATCTTGCTCGTTATAAACTGTTTTAAGATACCCAGACATTTTTTTCTCCTATGAAGCCTTTGGTTGAAAATGGTTTTTTAGATATTGATGAAGAGCATGCCCGTCTTTTTGAAGTTTATAAGAAAGAAACTCAAAATCATCCGGCGTGTCAATCTCGCCGGTAAAGGCAGTTACAAATCCTAATATTTTCGGGCCGTAAAGCGACGCGGTCTGCAAAAACTGTTGTGTTTTGATGATATCAACATATCCGTTGGGCTTATAGGCCTTGGGGAACATTTGCCGAGGTAAGTTATAGTACTCTGGTCTTGGATCGTTGGGAAAAAATCCTTCCCAATAGCCCTCACTATTAAGCTGGAACATTTTATGCGGCGATTCCGCCAGCGCATGGGCAGAACGCAGGCCCGAAGCCTGAGGATGATCGGCCAAAAGTCGGACAGCTCGCCTGATATTTTCCGGATCCCGCAGAGGCGTTGTCGGTCGCAATTGAATAATCGTTTCGGGTATCGACTGGTCATTGTCTCTAAACCAGCCAAGCGCGTGCAAAAAAAGTTCGGCATCAGTCGAAGAATCCTGAGCAAGCTCAGCGGGCCGCAAAAACGGCACTTGGGCGCCAAACTCAAGGGCGATGTCCGCAATTTCCTTAGAGTCAGTCGAAACAATCGTGCGGCTAATTTCTGAACACAATTTTGCGGCGATAATCGAATACGCGATAAGCGGGTATCCGCCTAGAAGGGCAATATTTTTTTTGGGGACACCCTTGGAACCGCCGCGGGCTGGGATAATGGCTATGGTATTCATAGGGGCAATACCCATTTATTTAACCATACTGCTTTCATCCCACGGGATATGCGCCCGCAATTTTTTTGCAATTGGAACTTCTTTCGGTTGCACGCAGATCTTTCCATCGCCAATGGCTTTTTCGATCTTGCGGACAGCGCCTACTAACATCCGTAATCCTGCTGGTTCAACCGAAGCAGCCTGATCTGAGCCATACATTGATCTGTCTAACGTGATATGCCGTTCCAGCGATGTTGCTCCTAAAGCGACAGCCGCATAAGAAACAGCCAAGCCGACTTCATGGCCGCTATAGCCGACTTTACATTTGTAGCGATCGCGTAAAGTCGCAATGCAAGCGAGATTGGCATCTTCGTCTTCCATCGGGTATGTGGATTTGCAGTGCATCAGCTCAAAAGGGCAATCAGCTTTTTTAAAAATATCGACCGCCCGGTCAATGTGTTCCAGCGTACTCATCCCCGTCGATATAAACGCATATTTTTTCTCTTCTGCGATAGCTTTTAATAATGGTTCACAAACCAAAAGGGCGGATGCGACTTTGTTATAACGGCAATGAAATTGCCGCAAGAATTTTTGACTCTCCAAGTCCCAAGCGGATGCAAACCATTCTATGCCGAGTTCTTTGCAGTAGCGGTCAATTTCCTGATACTGGTTAAGTCCAAACTCAAGGCCTTCTTTTTGCGCGCGCTGGGTCTTGCCCCACGGGCTTTCGCGGGGGGAATCTAATAATTCTTTAGTGTAAACAAGATCAATCGTGCGCTTTTGAAACTTAACCGCATCGCAGCCGGCGTCTTTGGCAGTCTTGATTAAGTCTTTTGCGATATTAATATCCCCGTTATGGTTGATTCCGATTTCTGCAATAATGAAAACCGACATAATAAATCCCTTTCTTTACGATTAAAAAATTAAATTATTTTTTTTACTGTCCATTGTATTCGAGGCCGTATACCGTCATGACGCCACGTCAAGGGATAATTGCCGCGAACCCCAGCCGGATCCATCCGGTCGCTGACTCTAAAACGGACAACATCGCGTGTTGACGCATGCCCCATAAGAGAAGATCCGACGGTATCAA
>CAZWOH010000198.1:0-3268 GCA_964635405.1 uncultured Planctomycetales bacterium
TTACCGCCAATATCACGAAAGAAGAAGTTGACGCCCAGGAAGGGTATATCGGCGGCCATGCGTTTTTGGCAAAGCCTGGTTCCGTCGATGAATTGATTGCCTGCATTGAGAAACAACTCGCGGACCGTCCCTGACCAATAATTTTTCCCCGTACGATTTAAAAAGTTGATTTATTTTTTCGCATTGTTATAATGTTGCCAGTAAAAAAACTTACCATCACCGAATAACTTTGAACCCGGATTTTGCATTAGCCAAGCTCCTGCTTGGCCAAGCAAAATCCGCCCGAAGGGCCGCATGTCTCGACTTTGTCGAGACGTGCGGGGTTAACCTTGTCCCTGCGGGACAACCGAAGGCAAATTTTGCAGTCACTTTTTTGTGCGCGACGGATCGTCGCTCAATGGGTTGTAATGCAAAATTTGGGTTGAAATCGATATGAATTTTAAAATGACTGTTAGGACATTGATTGTCCTTTGCGCAATTTCATTGACTTTTTGCCGGGTTCTTTGGGCCGAGGATCCGCATTTTTTGTCGGCATACCATTGTGAATATGGTTTAAAACTTTACCATGACGGCAAAATGGATTTTGCTATTGAACGTTTTGTCAAAGCCCTTCTTCTTGACCCTGAGAATAAAACTGCGAAAGATTCGCTGCGTAAAATCAGTGCAGAGATTGTTCCTTCTTCAAACTCGCGCGTTCTTGAAATAACGCGTTTTATTGACCAAATTGAATATTTCAATTTTTTAGATTTGCGTTATCGAAGTTTGACAACCGAAAATTCACGGCTTTTTGAGTTTGTCCGAAAAAATTTCCCCAAAGATCCAATCTTGGCTCAAAAAGTTCAAACGATTGAATCCCGTCAGGCCGACCGCAGTGTTGTTCTGCCGAGTGTTGGGGAGCTGGGTTTCGCCAGCGACGACAATAAAAAAACAAATCTTCCCGACGTTATTTTGAATCTTAGCCGACAACGTCAACTTTTGCTTGAACAGATCAGTTTTTGGGAAGAGCAAAATAATGACTTGAGGCTTGTACGACGTTCAATTCTATCCCAGGGGTCTGCTGAAAATCCGCTCGTTGTTGCCAATAAACTTAAATCTCAACTCAGTGAAGTCGAAAACCGCACAGCCCAAAAAGATGATCTGCTGGCGACACAACATCAGAATATCGAGTATTTTCAATCCGAACTTTCGAGTGTCCGCGATAATTTTTATCAGTTGCAGCAACAGTTTAAAACAACGGATTTGAAAATTGGGGAATTAAATAAAAAGCTAGCCGAAATGTCGATAGAGATTTTTGAAAAAAACAAAATAATCGCCCAAAAAGAGGATTATGCCGCCAAGCTCCAACGTGAAATTAGCGAAGCGAATGAAAAAATGAATTTGGTCCAGCGTATTATTCAGGAGAAAGATGATCGGATTGCATCGCTCGAAAAGGAAATGTCTGCCCTGCATCTTGCCGTTAATTCTGGGCTTTCCTCGTCGGACCCGCAGGTTGTGCAGCTAAAATCAGATTTTAAGAATTTTGAAGAACAATTCAAGTCCCAAATGGGAAAAAGCCGTGAGCGAATCATTAGTTTAGAAATTCAATTTGCGGATTTAACGCAAAAATATCAGCTGATGGCCGAAGAAATCCAGGCCAAGGATTTGCAGATCGGGTATCTTAAAGAAGATGCCAACAAAAAAGATGTTTCAATTTCGCAATATCGCAATGCTTTTTTGACAACAAACGAAAAGGCCAATGAGTTAATCGGCATGCTCGATATTTATCGCAACAAATTGGCTGAAACAAAACAGGCTTTGATAACAAAAGAGCAGGAGCTGACCCAGTTTAAAAATGCATCAACAAAACCTACCCCAATCAATGAAGATGCAGGGAATTCAAACCCGTTGAAGATTCTTTCGAACAGCCATGATTTGACCTTATCAAAACAAACGGACCGATAATTCTAAAGAAAGGCAATCAAAATGCCCATCGTCGTTAGGTCTCGCCAAATTGTTTTAGTTGGTATCTTTTTTGTCCTGTTTTTGGGAATTTCTTCCTTCGCTGCTGCGCAAAATGTTCGTGATAATGTCGTGAAAGTTTTTGTCACTTCCAATCGCATGGATTATTTTCGCCCATGGCAGTCTGTCGGAAGCTCGGCGGCGAGTGGTTCGGGTTGTATCATTGCCGGGAACCGTATTTTGACAAATGCCCACGTCGTTGATTCAGCAACGTTTATTCAAGTGCGCAAAGAAGCAGACCCGCGCAAATATACAGCAAAGATTGAAGCGATTGGCCATGACTCGGATTTGGCTTTGCTTTCTGTCAGTGATCCGGAATTTTTTAAAGATACGACACCGGCGGTTTTAGGTGATTTGCCTTTTTTGCAAGATTCTGTCATCGTGATGGGGTTTCCTGAAGGTGGCGATAAGATCTCGATTACCGGCGGAGTTGTTTCTCGCATCGAGCTTGTTCCGTATTCAAAAAGCGGTAAAAAACTCCTTGCGGTCCAAATTGACGCCGCGATCAATCCCGGCAACAGCGGCGGGCCGGTTTATCAAAACGGCAAGGTGATTGGCATTGCGATGCAGGTGATGAATAATTCGCAAAATATCGGCTATATTATTCCAACGCCGATTATAAATCATTTTCTCGACGATATTAAAGATACGCGGGTCGACGGGTTTCCCCAACTTGGCATTGATGTCCGCAATACCGAAAATAAATCCTTGCGTGAATTTTATCATATTGAAAATTTTAAAGGTGGTGTATTAGTTACCCGTGTTGCCCAGCATGCTCCGGCAAAAAATATTTTGAAAGAGGGGGACACGATTGTCGAAGTTGAAAATGTTCCCCTTGCTGTCGATGGAACGTATGAATTTCGAAAAGGGGAGAGACTTTTTTTTACACACTTAGTTAATAGCAAGCACATCGGCGAGTCGCTGGGACTGAAAATCATTCGTGAAAGCAAGCCCGTATTCGTCAATGTCAAATTAACCGAATTTACAGGACTTGTTCCACCGCCGGAGTATTTTGAAAAACCGCCATATTACATTTATGGCGGTTTGATTTTTAGTGTCCTGAGTGCGGACCTTCTAAAAGCGTGGGGCCAGAACTGGTGGGAAAAAGCGCCTGTTCCTTTCTTGAATTACATTGTTGGGACAGGCGTCCTCAATGAAAAAGGACGTCGGGAGATTGTGGTTCTTCTTGATGTTCTTCCGGATGACATCAATGTGGGATATCTCGACTTTGGCAATGAAGTGATTTCCAAAGTCAACGGGCAGGAGTTTG
>CAZWOH010000199.1:0-3194 GCA_964635405.1 uncultured Planctomycetales bacterium
CTTTGTTAAACGCCTTTGATCCACCACGCACTTTGTTGTAAACATTTTTCATCCCACCCATAGCACTGCCAGCCGATTTGCTTTGGAGAGTTTTAAAAATTGGAGACGCAATTTTTGTTGCTTTAGCAACTCCAAGAGATGCCGTGTCCATTAATCCAGACAAAACACCTTGTTCTATAATGTTTGAAATTTCCGGAGACATCTTTTGAATCCGTTTCATTCTTACACCTGAGATTCCACTTTCAATCGCTGGTGTCGGATTCTCACCCAACGCTCTACGCCCGACCTGACGGAATCCTTCACCACCAGCTGTCATTAACATAGAAAGCGGAATACTAGCTACACCAGAACCGGCGATTGCCCCGGTCATACCACCAGCCATTGGGAGCGAATCGAGTATATCTATAGCGGCCTTTTTTGGATTATCTGCGATTTTTGATCCGTAGCGTTTTCCAATTTCAGCCCCAGCGACACCGCCAGCAGGGCCAAACAATGATCCGATACTTTTTCCAACGGAAGAACCTACACTTTCAACGAATGTTTTTGTTTTTGGTTCCTGTTTCGTTATATCAACATTCGGACTTCCATATTTTTGCTTAAAATCATTTACAACCAACATGATGTTGTCTTGTGATTCCCCGTTCTGAGTCATGCGTGAAACTATGTTGTCTAACTTTGTACGCTGTTCTTCTGTAAGCATGTTAGTAGTCATAAATCGCTCTGAACT
Source organism: uncultured Planctomycetales bacterium (assembly GCA_964635405.1). GTDB lineage: Bacteria > Omnitrophota > Gorgyraeia > Zapsychrales > JANLHA01 > JADLGJ01. The sequence goes on from CAZWOH010000199.1 coordinate 728, forward strand.
TTTCAATATTTTGATCGTCATTTTTCGGCTGTAACTCTTGCTGTCCTAAATTTTGTCCTTCCATGTAAGGCTTTAGAACGTCCCTAATTGCCTGCCCTTGTGTTCCCAATAAATTACTCGCCGCCAACAAGTCGATATTACCAGACAAATAACTTTTCAATGCTTGCCTTTTTGCTAATTTGCTTTCTTTGTTGTCAAGTGCATTTGGAACAAAAGTCCCCATAATAATATCTTCTTCCGTCCCGGTTAGTTGTTTTCCACCGAATGAAAATCCAACTTGTTTTAATTCGTTAACAAATCGCTCAATCTCCGGGTGAAAAACTTGCCTAACGCCGGGGGCCAGCTTCATTCTTTGTGATATTTCGCCACCTTCATCTAGTTTGTCGAAAAACGCATCGACATTTTTAAGTAATGATACACCACGGGAAGCCGATGTTACCGCATCTGCATTACCTTTTACTGGGGCAATTTTTCCAATCGGTTTCTTTTTGTCCGTCACACGTAAATAGGATTTCGTAGCCACATCCCAAAATACAGGCGTATTGTCGGATGAATCCATGTAGCTGGATTGCTGAGCCGGATTATACCGTGCATTCCCTTGTCTTGGTATTGTCACTGACCTATAGTTCAAGTCCGGATTTTGTTCGGGTAATTTTTCACCCGAAAACGGATCAATCGCCTGACCAGTTTGATCGACTGCAAAAATCATCGTTGGTTTCTTTTCGTCTTCATTTAATGTTTGTTTTTGTGTTAACATCCCCTTCTCGTCTTCTTCCCAAACCGTTTTTAGTTTTTGGTTTGGAAAAACGTCCGATTTCTTTTCACCGATGTTTTTTAAATCCTGTTTACGCGCCTCTTCAATTTGTTTCTCATACTGTGCCCGCAAACGACGCTGTGTTTCCATCTGCTGTTCCTGCTCTCGCTTATTCTGCTCAAGCATTATAAGCGTTTTGGCACGTTCAATTGCACTGTTTTGATTGTTTAAATATCCTCTTGCCAACCCTTCCAATCCCGACACAAACGGAGATTTTTCAGCGTTTGCGGCCGCAATGAGTTCATCGACGGATGCCATGTTAGTACCCTATCCCTAGTCGCGTTCGCGGTAAATTACCCTGTGCGTATGGATTATAACCACCCGCAGCCGTTCCACCACCAGACGGATAATACCTTTGCATCATTTTGTCAGTTTGTAAATTGGAAAGATACTGACCACCAATTTGCCCAACAAGCCCAAGCAAGTCGCCATAGGGACTCGTGTTAATAGACGGAACACCAAAATTCGCCTGTTGACCAGCTACCGTTTGAGCCGCCTGAATTGGTAGCTGAAGCTCCTGGCGGCGCCTAAGAATTTCTGCATCACGTGCCTTGATCGAAGCATCGTTAAGTTGTCGCGTTAGTCCACCGTATTGCTGTGACGCCTGGATTTGAGCCAACTGTGCGGCTTGCTGTGCTTCTCCGCTCTGGTATGCAAGTGGAATGGCTTGGAGCCGTCGGTTTAATGCGTTGTCGGTCAATCTTGCAAGCTCTGAAGTCAAAGTTTCGTTTCCGCGATTTTCGATGTCCCCAAGATTGCGAATCGTGTCCGTCGAATAAAGATTACCAGCAAAACCTGCATTCCTCTTTAAGGCACGATTGGACTCTTTAATCTGGCGTTGGACTTGCGTTTTAAATGGGTCATATTGCGCGGCCACGTCGGCGGGGTCTGTTTTCAAGTAGTCGGCCAAGGCCGCATCTCCAGCCGCGTATTGCGACGGCAGGCCCTGATTTAAAAGGTCTTGAAGAGCCGACTGCCCTTGCCCCTCGATCCCTGTCATACCGTAATCTCCGTAGTCGAGAGGTATTGCTTCACCAGCCGTAAAATTACCGAATTTCCCAGTATTTGCGAAATCCATCAATTTCCGGCGTGCCGCCGCCTGTTCCGGTGTTTCAAGCGGAATTTGTTCCTGTTTTTTCTTGTTACCAATCAACGACGAACCAATCATACCAGCCGCCATAATCGCGGCTGGCACCCATCCAACCTTGTCATTGTCACCAACTAACAAAACAGTCAACGGCAATCCGATACTATCCGTAACATGCCACATCCCATGGCTTACTTCTTCGGCACACAAATCATCAACTGTAACCCCGTGTTGATTTATCTGTCTTAAGGCGGACTTAAAATTCAACAAATCTTCGTCATCAAGATCATCGTATAAAAATCCTGCATCACGACCTTTCTGCTCAAGAGCACGAATGAGACAATTCGTTGTTTTTTGTTTTGGCTTTTCTATCACAGTATCCACCGTCATAAATTAGTCTCCTGTCCTTCCGATTTGTCTTACCTGAGGATCGGCGTCCAAGAGCCGTTTTTGTGCTTCCTGCGATAATGCTCCGATAAATTCCGCCCGGCTTTTCTGAACCTGGGTCGCAACCTTGTCCGTCGATGCCGCCGTTTGGCGGATCATTTGCGCATTCTCAACCAAGA
>CAZWOH010000200.1:0-3193 GCA_964635405.1 uncultured Planctomycetales bacterium
GCAATTTGGCGGATATTTCAGGCATGGTCGCGGCAACAACGTCGGTGTTTAAAAACGCTAATAAACCGGCTTAAAAAGGTTGCCGGGTTTTTAACCTGATTTTTAACGGCTTATCTGCAGTTTTGGCAGATAGGCCGTTAGTTTTTGGGTCGCTTAAAAATATAAGCAGTTATTTACTTTAGAGAAATCAGCCTTTATACTAAGGCTGTATTTAAAAATTTAACCTTGTCCCTGCGGGACAACCCAAGGTAAATTTTGCAGTTTATCTGTTTGTCCGACGGATCGTCGGGCAATGAAGTGTCATGCAAAATAGGGGTTTATCATTTGAATATGCGCTTGCGCCTATCGTATTTTTCCATTTCTGCGATTGTAATGCTTTTGTTTTGTTTTGGGAATGCGGTTTGCGAATCAGCGACGGATGCCAGCAATGCCGACTGTTTACAATGTCATGCAGACGAAACATTGACCGGTGGCCACAAGGGAAAAGAAGCTTCGCTGTATTTTAACGAAGAAAAATTTAAAAAGTCCGTCCATTCCCAGCTTCAGTGCGTCAACTGCCATGCGGATCTTGCCGGCAAAGCGCTTCCCCACGAAAGTTCGGTAGCCAGCGTCGACTGCGGGACATGCCACAGCAAAGAACAAGCCGAATTTTCAGACAGCCTTCACGGCCAAGCGCTAAAACGCGCTGATCCGTTGGCTCCGCGTTGTCAAAATTGCCATGGATATCACGATATTTTGCCGGTCAATGATCCTAACTCAAAAGTTACGGCTTTGAGAATTCCTTTTGTTTGCGGCAGTTGTCACAGCGAGGGAAAACCTGTGCAAACGCAGAGGGAAGTTCATCAGTCGCATATCGTCGAAAATTATACGGAAAGTATTCACGGGGAAGGGTTGCTCAAAAAAGGTTTAAGCGTGACGGCAACCTGTGTTTCGTGTCACAAGGCGCATGATATTTTGCCGCATACCGACGCCCGCTCTTCGATTGCGCCTGCCAATATTTCGTCGACTTGCCTTAAGTGCCACAACCAAATCGAAGAAGTTCACCGCAAGGTCATTAAGGGCGAGCTTTGGGAAAAAGATCCCAAGAGTATCCCTATTTGCGTCGACTGCCATCAGCCGCATAAAATCCGAAAGGTGTTTTATAACGAGGGAATGGCTGACCTGGATTGCTTGATGTGCCACGGTAAAAAAGATATTGTATCCTCTAAAGACAATCATTCGCTATATGTCGACTATGAAGTCGCCCAAAAATCCGCTCATGCCAAAGTTTCGTGCGCACAGTGCCACACGGATGTGTCTGTTGCCAAAGTCCGACCTTGCGAAACAGTCCGAAAAAAAGTAAATTGCGCCGTTTGCCACGTCGAACAAGTTAAAGATTATCAGGAAAGTGTCCACGGAAAACTTTTCGCCCAAAATAATCCCAACGCGCCTTCTTGCCTGGATTGTCATGGGATACATAATATGCTCTCTAAAAAAGACCCGCAGTCTTTGACGTATTCTTTAAATGTCCCGACTTTGTGCGCCCGTTGCCACCGCGAGAACCAAAAAGCGGCGGTGCTTTATAAAGGTGATCAGCATGAAATCATCAAACATTATCAGGAGAGCATTCACGGCAAAGGATTGCTTAAAAGCGGCTTGGTTGTGACCGCCATGTGCACGGATTGCCATAGCACCCATCGTCAATTGCCGTCGAGCGATCCCTCTTCAAGTGTTAACCCCAAAAACGTTGCGCAAACGTGCGCCAAATGTCATAACGGCGTTTATGAAAAATACAAGATCAGTATTCACGCGACCGGCGTTAATAACAGCAAAGCCAAATTACCGGTTTGCAATGATTGTCATAGTGCGCATGAGATTACGCGTACAGATAAAGATAGTTTTAGATTTGAAATCATGAGTGTCTGCGGAAAGTGCCACGAGGATATCGCCAAGACGTATTTTCAAACATATCACGGCAAGGCAACGAAGCTCGGTTACACGAAGACCGCAAAATGCCAAAACTGCCATAGCGCGCATGAGATTCTGCCTGTAAGTGATCCGCGTTCGAGTTTAAGCCGCCAGAATATTGTGGCCACCTGCCAGCAATGTCATCCCGGCGCGACAAAACGCTTTGCCGGGTATCTGACGCATGCAACCCATCATAATCCGAAAAAGTTTCCGTGGATATTTTGGACATTTTGGTCGATGACGGCGTTGCTCGTCGGAACATTTTTGATAAGCGGGATACATGCGCTTTTGTCGATCCCTAGATTATTACAAATCCGCCGTGCTCATCCGCCCGTCGCCGATGTTTCTGATCAAAAACAATATGTCCGGTTTCCTCTGGAATATCGTCTGATGCACGGCGTTATGATTGTCAGTTTTTTGACGCTGGCCATTACGGGCATGACTTTAAAGTTTTCGTATGCCGGCTGGGCGATTGTGCTTTCGAAATTATTAGGCGGGATAGAAATTTCCGGCTTTATTCATCGATGTTCCGCTGTTTTGATGTTCGGCCTTTTTATTGTGCATATCATCTATATTATCCGTCGTAAAGAAGCGCAAAAAGAAAGTTGGAAAGATTTGTTTTTTGGGCCCAACACGATGTTGTTTACTATGCGGGATCTTCGAGAGTTGAAACAAACTATCGAATGGTATCTTGGCCGATGCCAGCGCCCGCAGTACGGCCGGTGGACGTATTGGGAAAAGTTCGACTATCTTGCCGTATTCTGGGGAATTGCTGTCATCGGAACCTCAGGGCTTATGCTTTGGTTTCCGAATTTCTTTACGCTGTTTTTGCCCGGCTGGGTCATTAATGTGGCCGCTATTATTCACAGCGACGAAGCGCTGTTGGCGACCGGCTTTATTTTTACGATACACTTTTTTAACACGCATTTTCGTCCGGAAAAGTTTCCGATGAACAAGGTTATGTTTACTGGACGTATGTCGATAGAGGAACTAAAGCAGGAAAGGCCATTGGAATATGAGGATTTGGTTGCCAAAAAGGAACTCGACAAACATCTAGCCTATCCTCTGGCGCCTAAGACAGTGAAGATACTGGTCAATCTCGGCTGGGTGGCGCTGGGGATTGGTTTGGCGTTGATTGTTGGGATTATTTATTCGATGATTTTTGTCTATAAATAATAAAATCCGCGTCAGTTCAACCTGCTTGCGGATTATGCCCATGCTGGTATAATATTCAAAATTTTTGAAA
>CAZWOH010000201.1:0-3192 GCA_964635405.1 uncultured Planctomycetales bacterium
TGTAAACACCGCAAAGAAGATGATTCATGCCGACGCCGAAAAGCCGTTTGTTATCCCGGTGGCGTGGGGTGCGTTTTAAAGGGATTTGATTTCCCCTTAAGAAAAGAAAAAGATCCGCTCGCGGTGCGCCTTGAGAGTAAAAAACGAAAAATAAAGAGCACTAGAAATTTACGCCAAAGTTAATATAATCATTTTTCAAAAACTAAAATAATTTCTTGTTAACCATGGAGGAGACATGAAAAAGTATATCGTTGAATTGATCGGCACGTTTTTTTTGCTTCTTGTCATTGGCCTTTGCGTGATTGAGCCGGGGGCAGGGACAATGGCGCCTTTGGCCATTGGGTCGATACTGATGGTCATGATTTATGCGGGGGGACACATTTCCGGCGGGCATTACAATCCTGCGGTCACCTTAGGGGTATGGCTGCGCGGCAAATGTGAAGCAAAAGATGCTTTGTGTTATATGATTGCTCAAGTGCTCGGCGCAATAATGGCCTCTGGGGTGGTTTTAAAATTAAAAGCGGGCAGTGTCGTTACGGCGGCAAACTTGAATACGTCCAATGCCTTGATTGCAGAGCTTATTTTTACTTTTGCTTTGGTCTATGTTGTTTTAAATGTCGCAACCGCCAAATCAACGGCAGGTAATTCAAATTATGGATTAGCGATCGGATTTACAGTCATGGCCTCGGCGTATGCCATAGGTAACATTTCCGGATGCGCGATTAATCCAGCGGTCGCCATTGGGTTAACGGTCATGGGACTAAGCAAAATAAGTAATCTTTGGGTTTTTATTGTCGCGAATTTTGTCGGTGGAGCCTTGGCTGCGGGCATTTTTAAAATGACAAATAACGACGAATAATAGATGGCAATGGCATTACAGACAATACGCAAAGATCTTAAAGCTTCTGCCAGTCGAGAAAAAGCAAAGGTTCTTCAACGTTTTTTCAAAACAGCTCCCGGGCAATATGGTCACGGCGATATTTTTTTAGGTGTGACAGTTCCGGCGACACGCGCCCTCGCCAAACGACATTCTCATCTTAGCTTTAGTGATTTGAGCCAACTTTTGCATTCTAAAATTCACGAAGAACGTTTGCTCGCCTTGCTGATTCTTGTTCTGCGGTTTAAAAATGCCGATGAAAGTCTGCGCCAGGAGATTTATGATTTTTATTTGAAGAACACGCGCTATGTCAACAATTGGGACTTGGTTGACTTGAGCGCTAAATATATCGTCGGTGCGCATCTTTATCAAAAGAACAAAGACGTCCTTTTTCGTTTGGCTAAATCTGAGTCTTTGTGGGACCGGCGGATCGCGATTATTGCGACGTTTTATTTTATTGAACAAAAGCAGTTTGACGAAACTTTTTTAATCGCCGAGATTTTGATCGACGATGAGCATGACCTGATTCATAAAGCAGTAGGCTGGATGCTGCGCGAGGTCGGCAAGAGAGATCAGCCGGTGCAGGAAAAATTTTTACGCAAGCATTACCAAAGGATGCCTCGGACGATGCTTCGTTATGCGATCGAGCGTTTTGCGCCAACGCTTCGAAAATCGTATCTATCAGGGAATATTTGATCTTATCTTGAAACACTGTGTCGATAAGAAATTATTTGACGACTGCATAAAGAGTGTTAAGATTTTTAAATCGTAGTTTAGTAGATCAATCATTGAATTTTTAAGGAGACAACATGCATATTCCAGCTTCAATGTTACATGGGACAGTTTGTCCGGTTACCCTTGCCGTGGGTGCCGTGGGTTTAAGTTTTGCGGCTTTTGCTGCGTATAAGGTTGATAGCAAGCCTTCTTCTTCTCAATTTGCGGCCGTGACCGCAATGATTTTTTCCCTGCAGATGTTAAATTTTCCGATTGCCCATGGAACATCCGGCCATTTGTTAGGCGGCGTTCTGGCTGTTTCTCTTTTGGGTGTGCCGTTTGCCGTTTTGTCGGTCAGTTTGGTTTTAGCCGTACAGGCGATTCTTTTTGGCGACGGAGGAGTCAATGCGCTGGGGGCGAACATTATCAATATCGCACTTTTGGGAACCGGGATTGCTGGCATTTTTTTAAATTGGCTAAAAGCCCGTAAAATTTCAAAATTTTTAGCTATTGGCCTTGCATCCGTATTTTCAGTTATTATGGCCGCAACAGCCTGTTCAATAGAAGTCGCTTCTGCCGGCGCTGTTGCGCTTAACAAAGTATTGGTGGCGATGCTCTCTGTCCATGCGCTTATTGGTGTAGGCGAGGGGCTATTGACCGTCGGGGTCGTTCTTCTTTTAGCCTCGTTAGCGTCCGTTTGGCAGAAGAATGAAAATGCCATTGCATTGGCCGCTTTTGGTATTGCGGGTTTGGCTGCTGTGCTTAGTCCTTTTGCGAGCCATTTCCCTGATGGGCTTGAGTCCGTCGCAGGAAAATTATCTTTTTTGGAATTTCACGGGTCAGTGTTTCCAGCTCTTTTCCAAAACTACCAGACAACGTTTATTAGTGATGCGTCTTTCTCGACGATTATGGCCGGGTTACTAGGCATAAGCATTATTTCGGTTGTCGTTTTTGCCGCCACAAGATTTTTTAAAACAGCTTAAACATAGTTTCAGCAAACAACATAAATGAAATGAGGTCGCCTGTGCAGAATCCACTCGAAATCACTTTTCATGATTTGGTCCGCAGTGAAAAACTTGAAACATTGATACAAGAAAAATTTGAAAAGCTTATCAAAATCCGTCCTGATATTACCAAATGCCACGTGTTTTTTGAAAAGCAAAGCAAGCATCATCAAAAAGCCAACAGCACAATCGTGCGTCTGGACCTTAAGGCCCCGCATTTACAGGACATTGTCGTCAGCGAAAAATGCGACGCGGATGTTGCTACAATGAAAACGACGGTCATCAAGGTTTTTAAACGCAGTCAGGATCTTTTGCTTGAAAAGATCAAATATCACCGCGATCTAAAGCGGGCCGGACTTCAAAAAGACACTGCCGTTGAGTCAGAAGAGGATGAGGACGAAGTTTTGTAAGATTGGTTTGTTTTATGAAGGCAGGTTGCTGAATCTTGATTTGTTGATCGCCTTAAGATACGCGGCTTCTTTTGAAACTTTTCCGGACGTGACTAACTCCATCAGCGAGTCATCCATCAAAATCATTCCCTTGGATTTGTTCATCTGAATTTCATTGGTCAGACGCAGGCTTTCGCCGCTTTGAATA
>CAZWOH010000202.1:0-3134 GCA_964635405.1 uncultured Planctomycetales bacterium
AACGTTCTATTGTTTCCAGCGGGACAAAGCGGGGGGCCGTAACGCGGGCATCGGCAGCTGGGGTTATTGAAATTTGCATTGTTCTGCGACGGGAAGACCGCCGAAGAGCATAAGAAATATTTCCGGCAGAAGTTGCCAGTGTACGCAGAGTTTCGTCGGATAAAAGGGACACGACATCAAACGCCAAAGACGCTACTTAACAATCGTAACGTCAATCGAAACATTTTTGTTTGTTACAACAGGCGGCCAAACGACGTTTGCGGATGGTTCCTGGCCATTGCGAAGCATATATCCGTTATTGCCCAGAGAAAGACGGTATTCATCTTCTTTTTGACGGTTAACGATTTGTTTATTATGGTCTTCGATCTGAAATTCTCTGATGCGGGATTTGATTTCACGGATTTTCTTTTTATATTTTGCCAAAATCGCACGCCCCTCGGAGACTGATTTAAAATCCTGCTCGGAAAGAAGTTCCTGAAGCTTTGTGTGCATCGCCTCTTCACGTTCTTTTGCAGCGGCGGCAGCTAATTCCATCTGCGCAATTTTTTCTTCCAGAACAGCGACATTATCCAGCATCGCCATTTTATTTTTAAGTTCAACGTTCTCGGATTGCACCTGGACAAGCTTTTCTTGTGTCTGTTCTAAATTCTTTTTAAATTCGAGTATCTGCGCGGCATAAGAACGGACAAAATGTGTCTGATTTTCCAATAACGACTGGACCATACGGTTAGAACTCTCGACGGCCATATAATCATTGGCGACTTCCCTGTAAGTCCAATAGGACAAACCGCTTAAAATCGCGGCGATAACAATCAAGCCCCACAAGTTTTGCCCCTTCTTTACAGATGACATAGTAAACTCCTCGATCGATTACTTGTTATTGAACAAATTTGTATCAACAATATCACAAGCTTAAACGTTCGACAATAAATTTCATGAATTTTGTCAAATGACGGCATCAGATGATTTTTGAAGTTGACCTAAGATTGGCAAGGTTTGCGCGTTGACCGGGAGAATATTGATGATAACCGGATACAAACCTTTGATATTGATATTTTCCAAATCCTGTTGCGGCAAAGGAAGTGGCACCCCGCGTCCGTCGCGTTTGATTTGCAGATTAAGTTTGGACGAATCAAAATCAATCCCGCCGGGGGCGGCAGGTTGTTTAACCGAAGGAGAAGACGGCACATTAGCAATAAGTCCTGTTGCAATCTCTAAAATTCTTGCAAATTGACCATCCTCGTTTTCGAATATGTCATAGGTATCTGTATGTGCATTAGAAACCTTTATAAAAGCTTGAGCTAATTTTGGATATTTTGTACTCACCCCGAAGCTCTCAAAAAAATATCTACGCCAGCTATCCGCATTCGCTGCCTTTCGACGAAACAATGCCACAACGTCAGGTAATTGCTCTGTTGCTCCAAATTCTTTAAGCGCCTCGACAAGTTCTTGGGCAATATTTTCCGGGCTATTAACATTTTTTATCGTACTCGACGCGGCGGAAACCTCTGCCTTCGCTTTTAACACAGTTCCAGCTATCAATTGATCCATAAAAATATCCGGGTTAGAAACCGACACTGAAATTACATTCCTTCTTATGCTGTAGTTATTCCCGGGGAGAATGCTAGTCAATCCTTGATAACAATAGCTGTCTTTATGAAAAACGATCGTTGGACTTTTTTCATCCGAAACCATTCTGACAACAATAAAATCGTCTGGGGCTTCTTGCATAGCGTCAGCCAAGGCGTCACTGGCTGAGAAAAAAAGAATCCCTTGGGGATGCAACAATTTTTTCAAACTTCTCCAAGTATCTTTAATCTCTGCGACCGAAGCCGCATTCTTAAAAGTGTAATATAACCCGCCTAAGCTATCATAAATAAAATTTTGGCGTTCAGACATTTCTGATGCGGCTTTGCTAAATCTTCCTATAATCTGACGAGGAGCAACACTGTCATCGACATACTTAAATACATTATATCCTGCTTCTTGTAATGAAATAGCTAAGGCCAACGGCACCGGAATATGATCCTGATAAATAGCCCAATCAACAGCATCTTTTATTGGGATATCATCCAATGTTTCCGGTTTTTGAACTGGTTTATAGTATATCGACCTAACATAATCGCTAAACTTTTTATCTTCCATCACATCGCGAATGTATTTATTAAAGCCAAGCAAAAAATCACCGGAATGATCTTGCACATATTGGGAAATCAAAATCTTAAGGCGAACAACTGACATGCCTTGCGCCCAAAGATAGTGAGGAGCAGTCGGCGTTAATCCACCCGTTTCAAATTTTACGGGTATTTGCATATCCCTAGCAATATGCCACATATCAGAAATAGCAAATCCTGAGCCTGCACCGACATCAAGAGCATGAAAGACTCCTTTGTCACTCGTTGGTAATGCAAGAAGCCCTTTAAAAATTCTTTCGGCCAGTCCTGATAAAACTCTTGAATTAAACTGTGTCAATCCTGCCCCAACAATTCTCCCTTCAACCAACTTATCACGATGAGAATATACATCGGAACCCAATTCATCACTAATCTTGATTAAATTATTTCTAACGCCTTTGTCTATATCCACCTGATAATCTAACTTGGGACTGACAATCATAGCCCCTTGCGTAACAGTCGCAAATTCAGCGCCAATCGCGGCGACGAGGGCGATTTGATCCTCTGGCAATTGCCTGATAGCTACGCTGGCCCGTTTATGACCTGGGTCATCGAGAACAGTCAATGAGCTGGAGGCAAGACTCATGTCCATGATCTCTCCCCCCGAAAAATATTTTCGTGGGATCAGCTCACCGTCGGGGCCATCTTCTTCTTTGATGACGTTGTACGCACCTTTTTTGAACGCTTCTAAATACTGCTCATATACTTTTTGTTTGATGTCCTTAACGTCGGTTTCAACGCCGGCAATTTTGCTTTTGTCCGCGTAGATTTTTCCTAGAAGAGAATCTTTCAGCGCCCTTTTGTACCATGCGGCTAAAATAACGCTTTGGTAGACTTGGCGGGTCGCGGCAAAATTCTTGCCGGTGTTCACTTCTTCGATGAGCTTGGGCAAGATCAGTTGGCGAAAGACGGCGGTGGAGATAACTTGAACTTTTTTATTCCCTCCCCCACCGTGGGGAG
>CAZWOH010000203.1:0-3132 GCA_964635405.1 uncultured Planctomycetales bacterium
CCTTCAAACTGTCCATTGCCGGTTGCGTGCCTTCATATTCATAAAACTTCGCGTGAATAATTCCGGTGACACAAGACTTAATTGTTAGTTTGATTCATACAGTTCTTTGACAGTTTTTTCTTTTATCGACGAAGATTGCCGCGTCGCTTCGGCCGAAAACTCCTGTTTTCGGCACTCCGCTCGGCCTTGATGGCCTTCGCTTCGCTCCTCGAAATGACAGCGCTGCGCGGGATTGCCGGACGCTCTTGACATACAATGCCGAAGATCAACTTCTAAACGTCGGAAGTAGAACGTATGAAGAAATAAATCGGACCGTAAAACATATTTTAGGCCCAAATAATTATTGCTCCCCCATTAATCAAGATAATTTTAGGATAGACTTGGTGTACGGTTGATTGATTGTGGTTGTTTAACATAAATTGTTGATAAAATTATTTTGACTCTTATCTTTCTTGACATTCATAAATCATTCTGTATACTTCACAATGTTATTGATTTTTCTCACTATTTTTTCATTTTTTTCATAAAATTTTGAAAAAGTTTAACAGTCTTTGGGAGGACAAAGGGTCCTAACCCAATTTATATGATTGTTTATTAATATCAACAAAGGTTGGCGGTATGGAAAAATCATTTTTGAAATTTATTTTACCTCTGGTTGTATTTTTATTATTACCAGTCACAGTGCAAGCGACCACACTCAATTACGAAACAGCTTACATGGTCCGCGCTAATAACAGCCATGTTTTAAGTTTGGATCCGAGTAACCACTATAGTTATAACTTTGGCGAAACGCCCTGGCTTTACCTAAAATTAAAACTTGAAAATTTGTCTCTAAGCTCTCCGTTGCACTTACATTGGGTTTGGTCTTCCTTCGATGATCCAAATATTACAGAAATTCAAAACGAAAAAATATCTCTCGCAGGACTTGGGACTGACAAAGAAATTTGGAAATCAGCGCCGCAACCCTGGTGGACCAATAACGGCGGGCCAGGTGAATGGCACGTTGATGTAAATTGGTTTAATGTTCACGGAACCAATGGGATAAGTTCAGCAGATTTTACCTCTTGCCCACAGGGCGGAATCATCACCCGGCAGGCTCCTTGTGGTCCGGTCATAACACCCGAACCGCTGAGTATGATTCTGTTTTTGATTGGCGGGATTGCTATTGTTGTAGCATTAAAGAAAAAATTAAAAACTGCATAATCTAACCCGAGAAATAAATTTAACAGGAGGCATGCTCACAACCATGCCTCCTTTATTTTTAAGCGTGGATTATGAACGCGGCACTTAAAATGTATTTTAAAAATTTTCCCGCGACTCTGCCGTGGATACTCGTAGGCGCTCTTTACGCTCCGGTCTTCTACATTCTCTATAAAGAACGCTGGGAAATGATCGATTACGGCCATGCGCCTTTTATTCTGCCGATTGCCCTTTTTATCGTCTGGCTTAAACGAAAATCGTTAATCAGCGTCGCAAAAAATTCCCAAACCCCATTTTATTTTCCCGGTTTTATTTTGATCCTCGCCGGCGCTTTTCTATTTACGTTTGGCTGGCGCTGGGACTATCTTTTGATCCAGGTGCTTTCTATTTTTCCGCTTTTAATGGGAATGCTAAGTTTTTTTTACGGACCGCAGATCATCCGGCCGCTGATTTTTCCGATCTTTTATCTTTTTCTTTTGGTTCCCCCTCCTCTGGGCATTTTAGACAACATCACTTTGCCGATGCGGCATTTGGCTTCTGCATCCGCAGGGTTTATTCTAAAAATGTTCCATTATCCGGTATCGCGGTCAGGACTGCTTTTGTATTTAGGAGACCATGAAATATTTTTAGGCGCCCCCTGCAGCGGATTTCGGTCGCTGATCACCATGTTTTCACTCGGACTGATTTATGTTTACTTTAACAAAGGAAAATTTTTAAAAAACCTGATCCTCGTGCTCTCTATTGTGCCTTTGGCGTTATTCGGGAATATGGTCCGCGTCGTTGCGATCTGTCTGCTCACGTTTTATTTTGGCGAAAAGGTCGGCCAGGGATTTTTGCATGAATTTAGCGGAGTTGTCGTCTTTTTGATCATGTTGGCCGGACTTATGGGACTGGAACGAATTTTAAGAGAACCCAAAAAATGAAAAACCTGAAGTTTTATATCACATCATTGATTCTGGTCATAACAATCTTGATTTCTTTTGCGCTCCCGCGGCACAAATATCAGGGGACATCTATCCTGCAAGATCTCAATATGCCTCTAACAGTTGGCGACCAATGGCAAAGCGTTGACTATTCGATGAATTTGTCGACGACAAAAGACGATCGTTTTAATTTTTTAAGCGGCGCTTTTGCCCGTATCTACGGCACGCGCGAAGGCCGAAGTCTTTTGCTTTTGATTTTGGACGCAGGCAATTTTCATCACCCGCAGCTTTGTTACGGAAGTTCGGGTTTTAAAATCAAGGAATTAGACGAAACGCTCCTGCAAACTCAGAGCAAAACGATTAAAGTCAAAACGTTTTTGGCGCAAAAAGAATCCCCATCCGGCGAGGCAATTGTTGTGATGTTTTGGATGGTCATCAATAAAGAAAAAGTCGACTGGACCGAACAAAAACTTACGCAATTATGGCATTCGTTGTTTAACAAAAAACAAGTTGGCCTGATGACCCGTCTGGATATTCCTGTTTCGGACGGTCAAGTCAGCCAAGCCGTCGAGTACGGACAAAAATTCATTCGCGACTTAAGCGGCGCAATGCCGTCCCAAAAACAAGAATGGATATTTGGCAAATAGCGCAAAATCTTTCTGTTTGACATTTTCCCTACCTTAACTTATTATCCACTCATCCCCTTGTATTACCCCAAATGCTATTTAAAAATATTTTTTAACCTTCCGCTTGAGGTGAAAATGTCTAAATTCTTTAATTTGGCTGCAAAGTTTATCCTGACAACATTTTTTGTTTCTGCTCTTCTGTGTTTTTCGTCAAAACTCGAAGCCGTTGTCGCTTCGTTACCATCCCCGACTTTATATACCGCCACCGCCGGCGTCGGAGAGGTTACCTTAAATTGGAACAGTGTCCCGACGGCGACCAATTATTCAATCAAATACGGGACCGCCTGGGGAAAGTACACTAAAGTTGTGGACGTCGGCGATGT
>CAZWOH010000204.1:0-3107 GCA_964635405.1 uncultured Planctomycetales bacterium
CTTCGTCGGAATAAAGATACTTTAAATATTCTTCTGCGGCTTTGAGTGTTCCGTGACGGCTGGCATTGCGCTCGACAACAGCAACCGGCGGCTCGGCCAAAATACTGACAGACGGAATCACAATTTCAAATTTGTCCTTCCCTAATTGATTAACCGCTAAATACGCTTCATTTTCCCACGAAATAAGAACATCCCCAATCCCGCGCTGGGCAAACGTTGTCGTCGAGCCGCGCGCCCCCGAATCAAGCACGGCAACATTTTTAAAAACAGATTTCACAAAATCCTGCGCCTTTTGTGGATCATTATTCCACTTTTTTAAAGCATATCCCCAGGCGGCCAAATAATTCCAGCGCGCCCCGCCGGAAGTTTTGGGATTTGGAGTGACGACATTAATTCCCGGCCTGGCTAAATCGTCCCAGTCTTTGATATTTTTAGGATTACCTTTGCGCACCAAAAGAACAATCGTTGACGTATACGGCGAGCTATTGTCCGGCAGACGTTGTTGCCATTGCGTTGAAAGAAGCCCCGCCTTTTCGGCAATCGAATCGATATCATACGCTAAAGCAAGCGTAACGACATCGGCGTCCAGTCCGTCGATAACGCCACGGGCCTGCTTGCCAGACCCGCCGTGAGACTGATTGATTTCAAGCGTTTCTCCGGTTAACTCTTGCCAATGCTTGATAAAAGCCTTGTTATATTCATCAAAAAACTCTCTGGTCGGATCATAAGAAACATTTAGCAATATTTTGTGTCTAGCTGCAGAAGCCTGCGAAACACTTAAACTCAAAACAGCCAACGCTAAAATCATCAAAAATATTTTACGCACTTTTTTTCTCTTTTAAAATCCCGACAAAACGGAAAAATATGTCATTTTCTATCGTTGGTTAAGTTGAGGAGTCCTTTTTTAGGCTCAATTGTTTGGCGCCTCTATGGCGCAATTCGCCTTAAAAAGAACTCCTCAACTTAAGCTACTCCCTGCACGTCAGGTTATTTAGTAAGAAACCTGAAAACGGGTCAGAACAACATCTTCCGTTCGGCGATCACCGCCGGTGGCCCCGCCATCAAATTTGGTTTGCTCAAAGCCCAAAGAAATCCTGTAATTTTTGCTTAAATACCAGTTGGTTCCGACACCCCAGGCATCCGCACCCGAAACCGAACTGCTAAGACTGGCAAAACCGCTGTCAAAAATACTGTTGTCAATCGACAAATGACCGTAACGGGCTACAACATCAAACGCTCCCCACGTGCCTTTGGCTAAATCAAAATTGTTTCGTGGCACAACTCCTTTATAGGTCGCCGCTTCACCGGTTAAAACATAGTTTCCGGAAACTTGCCAGGCCGTGTTTTCAAACGTCTCCCGGATAATGCTTGCACCGCTGGTGCGAACAACTTTTTGATTCGATTGAACGTATTCTCCCAAAAGGCCAAAAGGGCCATGATAAAAAGAAATTTGTGGCGTTAAACGGGCATGCAATCCGTCAGCCGTAACTCCCGAGGAATAACTAAAGATGCTCGCCTGCCCTGTGGACTTATACGTCGGAATCGTCGATCCTTCATTATGTCCAAAAGAACCGGCAAGCCCGATACCTAAACCTTTAAAAAACTCGGGCCCTTTATTTTTAAACGGCGAAACGAACACGCGGCCCAAAACATCCTTGTCATTATTATTGTCCGTATCCTGACCGGTTGAGCTGGCCAAATCTGCAGAACCGTTAAAAATACCGACGTTATAATTTACGGTTTCCTTAAAAAGATCGCCAGACAACTGAAAACCAACTTCACGATTAGGGACTAAATTACTCGGCAAACCAACTTCCGTAAAATTATTTGCACTGTCCGATTGAAGACGTTCCAGGCCAAAGGGGACTTTGAACTTTCCGCCCTTAAGTTTTAGCGCAGGCGAAAACTTGATTTCACTATACGCATCGACAAGCGTTGAAGCGCCGCTTCCAAAATCCGGCATGATGTAAAAATCAAAAATTTTGCCGACGGTGCCTTCAAAAATCAAACGGGCCCGACGAACGCTAAAGGTATCGTTGACGCCAAGATTTTTTTTGTCATAAAAAAAGAAACGGCCGTCGGTCTGAGCATAGCCGCGAAGTTTTAACTTAAAACTTTCATCCGCGTTTTTAATGCTAAATCCGTCTTTGACATTCGCCGTAACAATCACGGTTTCTGCATCTTTTTTGGCTTCATCTTCTTTTTTGGCCGCCAACTCTTTTTTAAGGACCGCAATTTCCTGCTCTAATCCTTCAAGCCGCTTCTCGATGGCAGCTGTCGACGAAGTGTCCACGGCCGTAGTCGGTTGTGCTGACTCTGGACCATCGGATGCCCAAGCTATCAACGGAAGAATTCCTCCTAAAATCAAAAGCACGATCAGCCCAGTCTTAAACTTTTTCATTTTCATCCCCTTTTTGTATTTGGTTTGTTTTAAATTTGAAAATTCGAAATCATTCCCAATTTATGATGATGTGTTTTTTCAACAACATCTTCCAAGCTCGTATTATCCAAAATATTGGCCATCGCATCACGCACTTCTTTCATAAGAGCACGTATGCCGCAAGAGCTTTCATCGCGACATTCTTCACATTTTCGATAAGCAATCTGACTAACGCACGCCACCGGAGCCAATGGACCATTTAAAATTCTTATTATTTGCCCCATTTTTATATCACTTGGTTGCTTTGAAAGGGCGTATCCTCCACCCTTGCCTTTTTTGCTCTCCAGGATGCCCTGCTTCTTAAGTTCGAGCAAAATGGCTTCCAAAAATTTCTTTGGGATCTTTTCCTGCCTGGCAAGATCGGCAATCAAGACCGGCCCGGCAGAAAAATGCCGCGCTAAATAAATGACGGCATGCAAACCGTATTTTGTTTTTTTAGAAATCATGGATTTTATATCCCTATGGACTTTGTAGAGAATACGACTGCGGTGATTTTTTGTCAAGAATTATTTTTAAAAAGACTTGAATTGGATTCTAAGTTCTTAGAATGAAATGATTAATGCAGAAAGATATTTCTTCCCACCAAATACGCTACAGCCGAAATCGAGGCAGCGCAGGGAATCGTGATGATCCACGCCCAGATAATTCGGCCTGCAACACCCCAGCG
>CAZWOH010000205.1:0-3107 GCA_964635405.1 uncultured Planctomycetales bacterium
TATTATCAAAAACTTTTTCCGCAAATGGTTTTGGAAACTGAAGAATACCGTCAGAAGGCGCTAGAAGAACTCCATAGCCTCAAAGCCCGGTTGGAAGAATTTGTTACGACCTACAGCAGTATTTTTAACCCTGCCCCGCAACTTCTCTGTGCGTAAATAACTTAAGTATATATTTCTTTGCCGATTCGTTTAAATTCGTCGGCTTTTTGGTTTAAGCCTTTTTCTTTGTCGATTTCGGCTTGGGCATAATCGCGAACGTCTTGTGTGATTTTCATCGAACAAAATTGCGGGCCGCACATCGAACAAAAATGCGCAAGCTTCGCCCCTTGTGCAGGCAGTGTTTGGTCGTGAAAACTTTCGGCGGTTTCCGGGTCCAAGGAAAGATTAAATTGGTCTTTCCATCGGAATTCAAAACGCGCTTTGGACAAAGCGTCGTCCCAAGCCCGAGCGCCCGGATGGCCCTTGGCCAAGTCCGCGGCATGCGCGGCAATTTTATAAGCAATGATGCCATCTTTGACGTCTTTTTTATTGGGTAACCCTAAATGTTCTTTAGGTGTTACATAACAGAGTAAGGCTGTGCCAAACCAGCCAATCATCGCCGCACCAATCGCGGAGGTGATATGGTCATACCCGGGTGCCACGTCTGTTGTCAAGGGTCCTAAGGTATAAAACGGGGCTTCTTTGCAAAGGGTAAGCTGTTTATCCATATTTTCTTTGATCAAATGCATCGGCACATGACCGGGCCCTTCGATCATAACCTGAACATCGTGTTTCCAGGCGATAGCGGTCAGTTCCCCCAAAGTTTCTAATTCGGCAAACTGCGCCTTGTCATTGGCATCAGCAATCGAGCCAGGCCGCAAACCATCGCCCAGCGAGAATGAAACATCGTAGGCTTTCATAATTTCGCAGATTTCTTCAAAGTGCGTATAGAGAAAATTTTCTTTGTGATGTGTTAAGCACCATTTGGCCAAAATCGAGCCTCCGCGAGAAACAATGCCTGTGACGCGCTTGGCTGTCAAAGGAATGTAGCGCAGCAAAACGCCGGCGTGAACGGTAAAATAATCAACGCCCTGCTGGGCCTGTTCGATTAATGTGTCGCGGTAAATTTCCCATGTCAAATCTTCGGCTTTGCCGCCGACTTTTTCGAGCGCTTGATAAATGGGAACAGTCCCAATCGGAACGCAGGAATTGCGGATAATCCATTCGCGGGTTTCATGAATGTTATTGCCCGTCGAAAGGTCCATGACGGTGTCCGCGCCCCAGCGTGTGGCCCACGTCATTTTTTCGACTTCTTCGGCAATGCTCGACGAAACCGCCGAATTGCCGAGATTCGCATTGATTTTGACCAAAAAATTGCGGCCGATAATCATCGGTTCAAGCTCAGAATGATTGATGTTGGCAGGAATAATCGCGCGCCCTAAAGCGATTTCGTTTCGAACAAAATCAACCGGCATATTTTCCCGAACCGCAACAAACTCCATCTCAGGTGTCACAATCCCTTGACGGGCATAATGCATTTGAGTGACATTCTTTCCGTTTTTAGCGGCCAGGGGTTTAATCGAAATCGGGAAACGAATGGCATCAAGCGACGAATCGTCTTGACGTTGTTGACGGTACTTAGAAGTTGCAGACGACAATTCGTCAACATCGCCGCGTTTTAAAATCCATTCGCGTCTTAAAACCGGCAAACCTTTTGTAATATCAATCTTGGAATCCAAATCAGTATAAGGCCCGCTGGTGTCATAGGTAATAAACGGTTCATTTTCAATCGATTCATTCTTTGCCGTTATCGTCGGGGAAAGTGAAATTTCACGAAAAGGGACACGAATATTTTTGTGGATACGGCCTTCGCGATAGATCTTTTTTGATCCGGCTAAAGGTTTATAACTTAAGTCTAAAGCATGCAGAGAACTTGCATGTATTTCATTTTGAGAACGATTGATCATAGGATCTCCGGGGAAAAATCGAATGTTTAGCTAAAGGACGTTCCGCATCCGCAACTGGACTTGGCGTTGGGGTTTTTGTATTTAAAGCCGCTTTCTTTTAAGGTATCGACATAGTCGATTTCGATACCTTTTAAGAAATCAACACTTTCAGTGTTAACAAATATTTTAATGCCGTCTTGCTCCAGGACAAGGTCATTATCGTAAGCGCTTTTTTGCAGGCGCATTTCATAGGACAAGCCGGCACAGCCGCCGGTCACAACGCCGACGCGCAGGCCGTGATCAGGCTTGTTTTCTTTAAGCATCATTGTGCGCACTTTTTCAATGGCCGCCGCTGTTAAAAGCACGACAGGCCTTGAGGGTGAATTTGGGGGTGTTGTATTATTTTCCGTTGTATTCATGGCTATAAATTAACACAAATGCAGGAATTACTCAATTAGGAATTATGAGCGGATAAAACAGGGCTATGCTCGAGGTAAAGCCGTGCGCAAAGTTACAGCCGGCGACCGGGCCGATTTCACCGGCGCAAAAAAATCCGGCAACAGGAATTTGGCCGATGCTGTTTTTGATGATATTTAAATCATGATTAGCGTCACCAAAAAGATTTATTCCCCGCCCGTTACAAGAAAAAATGAGCGCACCTTGCGGGTTTTCGTTGGGATGACGTTTGACTTGTGTAGTCATCAGGTCAATGAGTTCCTGTGTGGCGGAAACATTGTCACGCACATGAAATTGGATCGTTTGCCCGGTTTTGACATAATCGGCAATCGCGCCGGCACCGGTTTGCTGGTCAAGCCCGATGACAGCACGGATCAAAAAATCCCCGGTTTTAAAGGGGTGTTTGTATTCATCCATCGCAATGCCGATAAAAATCGCTTCTTGTGACAAAATTCGTTCGCGCTCCGAAGCTTTTTTACTTAAAACCTCCTCGAGAACCGTATAAAAAGTCCGTCCGCCCAGTTCATGGATAATGTTGCCTTCTGCGTGCGTGACGATATAACTCTCCCCTATCGGGCGACAGCCCTGCGAAACAACCGTTTCAACGCGGATGTCACCCTGCAGGCTTAAGCCGACACAACCGTCGGTATATGAATTTTGATTGAGGAACAAAACATTTTCACCGGGTTCTGTTGCAGCGCTCGCTAAACCACCAATGACGGGACA
>CAZWOH010000206.1:0-3047 GCA_964635405.1 uncultured Planctomycetales bacterium
GACGGGTTTTTTAAGACATTTAACTGGGACTTTTCGCTCTGCCAGATGATGACGCCTTCCTGCGCGGTTTTGGATTTGTGTTTTCCGGCAATAGGCCGCGGGGCTGGGGCGTTTTTTAACGCGCATATTTGGGATTTTGCCGGCGCGTGGCCGATTTTTGAGTCGGCAGGACTGCGGTTGTACAATCTAAAAACAGGCCAAACGATTGACCGGTTTGAAACGTCGTTGTTTCAAGGCAAGGGCGATAAAACATGGCGTTTGCGTGATTATTATATTCTGTCTTCAAGACGTAATTTTCCGATTCTCCAATCAGCGATTACAAGTTGCTCTTAAGGGCTCTCGAAGTGTTGCGCTCTCGGCCTCGTCCGGAGGCCTCGACGCTCCTTTAGACGTTGCGTCTTCAGTCGCTTGAGCTCGAGCATTCAACGTGTAACAGCCTAAGCGTTGATATTGGAACTTTTGCTAGAATGCAATACTGCAGCCTTGTTAAGGCTGCGATAATTTTAAATGTCTCTTGGCGGCGATGGAAAGAAACGTGCTATAATTTCGTCCATAAAAGATTTTTTTGAGGCAATGTGACGAAAGGATAGATATGGACAATCCTCCAAGGGTAAGCATACAAAAATGCTTGAAAGACTTAGCCGGTTGTCCAGGGCACGAATACCGACTAGGCCCGATGACGCCTTTGATTGGATATCCGCTGATTATTTCGTTTAGCCTTTTTCTTCTGCCGTTGTTTATTTATATGCTTTTTTTTAATCAGGTTTATTTTTGGCTTCGTAAAGAAAAACCGGTTAACCGCAAAGAGTTTTATCAGTACGATCGGCACAAGATTCCTCACTTGAGTCTTTTGGACAAAATTTGGTGTGAATATTGTGAATGGGCCAACGGAACATTGCAGTGGACGCTTAGCGTCATCAACGAAGTTGAGCGGCGGTATTGTCCGATTAAGAATAAAGAGAACCCGCATTGCCATAAGGCCAAAGCTTGGCGTGAAGAATTTTTGGCCGCCGATCATAGTCCGCAAGATTTAGAAAATTACTATAAAAATCAATACCCTAAGCATAAACGTTAGCAGGTTTTCTTTAAGTGCTTTTAAAAATATTTTAATGTTCTTCTTTCAGCGCCCCAAAAATTCCTGGATTCTTCCTGCGGTCCTTTTTATTGTCGCGGCGGCCTATTCTCCGACGCTGTTTAACGGATTTATCAAAAACGACGATCCCGGCCATTTGCTTGAAAACCCCACTTTGCGTGCGCTGACGCCAGAAAATTTTCGTGCGATGTTCCAAAGCATCATCAACACAACCTATATCCCGCTGACAACCGTTTCGTTTGCTTTCGAATATCATTTGTTTGGTTACAATCCGTTTGTGTACCATTTGGATAATTTACTTTTGCACTTAGCCGTTGTGGCGTTTGTATTTTTATTTTTTAAAAGAATGGGGCTTTCGGTTTTGGCTGCGGGCGCAGGAGCGCTTTTTTTTGGGATTCATCCTTTGCACGTCGAGTCGGTTGCCTGGGTCACCGAACGCAAAGATGTCCTGTATGCTTTTTTTTACATGGCCTCAATATTGCTTTATTGGCGTTATGCTTTGTCGGGCGAAAAATTATTTTATTTAGGTAGTTTGACAGCAGGTTTTTTAAGCGTGCTGGCCAAGCCGATGGCGTTGAGCTTGCCGCTGATTCTTTTGTTGTGCGATTGGTGGATGGGCCGCGGCTGGAAAATGAAGATTTTTCTGGAAAAAATTCTTTTTGGGATCGTGGTCATGCCGATTGCCGCGATTACCTATCTTTATAATGCGCGTGTGCCCTGGCGTAGCGTCGGGGAAGCGCTGATGCTGTGGGTGTGGTGTTTTGTTTTTTATATCAGAAAATTTATTTTTCCCGAAAACCTGATTATTTTTTATCAATTCCCCGCGCCGCTTTCCTGGAGCAATGGGGAATTTTTGTTTTCTGCTTTTGCTTTTGTCGGTATTTGTGCGGCGCTGTTTTATTCCCGACGTAATAAAATTTTTGTTTTTTCAGTGGTGTTTTATTTCTTTTCGATTTTTTTTCTTTTGCGTTTTGATGATGTTGAGAACATTAACCCAGTGTCAGACCGGTTTATGTATTTGCCCAGCGTCGGGTTTTGTGCGCTTTTGGGTGTTGGGTTTGCGAGGCTTATCGAGGATAAAATGCGTCAAGCGCATTTGCGAAAGAACGCGATTTTAGCTTTAACTTTATGCGTGCTTATCTTGTCTGGGAAAACTTTTATACAATGTCGTGCTTGGCGTGATGCTACAATTCTTTGGAGTGCCGTCATTGAACGCTCGCCGAATTTAGCGTTAGCTTACGTGCATCGCGGGACAGCGTATCAGGAAAAAGGTGATTTTATCTCGGCGTCAGCCGATTATCAAAAAGCGATTGCCCTTAAGGATGACCCGTATGCGCATAGTAATTTGGCGATGATTTATAAAGAAGCGGGACATTTTGACGAAGCCCAGGCCGAATATACAAAAGCCATTGCCTTAAAACCGCAATTCTGGGGCGCTTATTTTGACCGCGGCAATCTCTATCGGGAAAACGGTAAGTTCTCCTTGGCGATTGCGGACTATACAAAAGTTTTAGAGTTTCTCCCCGGGTATGCGCAGGCGTATGCAAATCGAGGGACAGCATATTTTTTTAATCATGAGGAGAATTTGGCCTTGGCGGATTTCAATTGGGCCATTCGCTTTGACCCGCGGGAAATCAATGCTATCAATAATCGCGCAGTCATTTATGCTCGTCGAGGACATTTTAAAAAAGCGATTTCTGATTTTTCTAAATCGCTAGCTTTGGATCCTAAGAATCCGTCGGTTTATTTTAATCGCGGGCTTGCGTACGCGCAAAGTGGTGAGAATGATTTAGCGATTGCAGATTTTGATCGTGCGCTGCAGCTTGATCCAAGCTATAAGCAAGCATATTTGCAAAAAATGCAGATTATCGGCAAACGTTAAAAATATTTTTGAATCTTTAATGAGGTGAGCGATGGCAATAGTATTAAAAAAGAAAATTCCTTGGCAAGAGCG
>CAZWOH010000207.1:0-3032 GCA_964635405.1 uncultured Planctomycetales bacterium
AAGTTCAAGTTATCTCCACCGCCGTCTTCCGCCAACTCATCTTGCCCAAGCTCATTGAAGAAGTCAACACCGGCAAGAATTTTGCCACGACCCGTCAAGTTTACCAGAGTGTTATTCTTGCCGCGTGGTACAAACGAGCGCTGAAAGATTCTCTTCTAGGAAAAATCTACGCCGACAAAAGCAAGATTGCCGGCGTCGAGACAGATGACAAAGACATCAAACAAAAAGTGTATGAGCAGTATTTGGAAGCGTTCAAAAAAGGCGCGTACAATGTGATCAAAGAAGAAGACGGCCCCGACGGCGAGACGATCCCGCGAAAATACTTTTCGGGGGGAGAGG
Organism: uncultured Planctomycetales bacterium; assembly: GCA_964635405.1. Classification (GTDB taxonomy): domain Bacteria; phylum Omnitrophota; class Gorgyraeia; order Zapsychrales; family JANLHA01; genus JADLGJ01. The sequence goes on from CAZWOH010000207.1 coordinate 340, forward strand.
TGATGAGTTTGGCTTCCAGTTCACTGACTGTTGTTGAGGATCCGGGTCATCAACGGGCCAGCGTAGCTATCAGGCAATTGCCAGGGGATCAAATCGCCCTCGTTGTCGCTAACGGAGTTGAAAATTCTAGTGAGGCGCAAGCTATCGTCGCTTCTTCTGCTACGCAGGAGAGTCCGTCTGTGGATACTGCTGCTATTTTTAAGTTGAACACACCGAGACAGATAAGTATTGGTGCCCTATATAAGGGTAATACTAAAGACACTGAGTTGATATTTGTTGAATCGGGTACAGACTTGATTCCAACTGCGTATAAAATACAATTTGACAACGGTGTCGTAACTCTTACAAGAGGAACCTATTGGGGAAAGACATTTGTCAGTTTACAGGAAGATATTCAGTTTGCGGATTTAAAAGGAAAAAATGAAGCAACGTTAACATTTGCGCGATCAGCTGGAACGGCATTTCCGAATAATATTACTCTTGAAGTCAAAATAAATACGAGAAATCCCTATGAGTATAATTATGTGTTAAGTTTAACATCTCCGCCTGCTAATGCGTTGGAAACCAGGGGTTTGACAACAAGTCCGAGGCAACAATATGAACTTACTCTTGATACCAAGCAAGGTTTAATTTTAAGATTCACAGATCAGGCGATTGTTAATAAAGTTCAAGAATTAATTAACCGCTTAAATGAAGCATTGAATAATAGTGATTTTACTGCGGTATATACAATAATTTCTGATGACCTAAGGCCGCTTTTCAAAAACCAAGAACAAAATTTGGAAATAATTAACTCCTTCCTTAAAAAGATTGAAGAGGCAGAGAATAATTATAAAAAACAACAAGAGGCGCAGGCTTCCGGTGCTTTTCAATTAGGCATTCAGCTTGCTGGCGAATTCTCGGAAGAGATCGGGATGATTTTTAATAATATCAAGACGGCAATCGAACAACAAAATTACTTGGAGGCCATGCAAAATCTAAATATATTGGCGACAAAATTCGACAGTAATCCAAATTTGAAAAAGGTTGTTGTGGATGAGATATCGAGGTTATTTCAATGGATCAAAACCAATAAAATAAAAACGCTCGATGACCTATTATTTTATAAAGAAATTTTTGATCGTTTGCCGCTTACTATGGCCGCTAATTTTTTACCTCTGCAGTGGAGGATTTTTGCTGTGGTCCGGGAATTAAGAGATCAAGGGATTAATATTTCTATTTCCAGGATTGCCAAGAGTATGAATATAAGTATAGAAGACATAGATTTAGCAATAAAAGCGTTAGCGTTTACATTTGTCCTATCTCAATTGTCGAATATTCAGAACGAATTGAAAGAGCTGATTGAAGATAGCGCTGTTGTTAAAGAAAGGGAAGATGAGGCAATTAAGGATTTTAAAAGAAACAAAGAGGAAATTTTTGAGCAAATACGGGGAAAATCATTTGGTACGTATAAAGAATTTGTTGAATATGTTAAAGGTAATTATTTAAATGGACTTCCGTCGAAGGAGATTCTTCAAGTGCTTTCACAAGAAAAATTAAGTGAAAAAAGATTTAATAATCTTGTAAGCAATCCTGGCGAGGATCGTTCGACAGCTCGAACAACACCGTTTATTGTCAATGGTGTTTCCGTTTTTTTAGCAGGCAAAAGCGGGTATTTTGCCCCTCTAGCAACGCGTCTGCCTATGATGACCGCAGTAAGAGAGTCTTTACTGGAATATGTAAGAGATGAAAATAGAAATAATGCCCACAAATACAGCCAAAGTCTTCCCGGGAATATTCATCGTTTAGATTTTCGTCATGAAAATATGCATCTTTATGTAAAATATCTTGAAGATCAAAATGTTATTCTAATTCTGGGGTGGATAAATACTGATAAAACAAAATCTGGCGGGTATGACATGAAACCAGCGATGAAAAGGGACCTTGGACTTTATGCAAATGTCCAATATCAGGATGGGGCGTTTTATGTAAGCGGGAACCAAGTGCGAGTTCGCCGTCTTGCGGAAAATGCGATGTTTATTCCTGTTCCATCACAAACAACACGTGCATCTTCCGCTGCGGCACAACAGAAGAGTGCCTCTGCCGGGGTCATGGAAACTCAAGGCCCAGCTAGCCGCCCCGTCGGCGGTATCGACTTTGATCCGTCCAAACTTAATTTACAAATCAAGCGCGATGGGCATGGCGTGCCGCTGCCTTTGCCGCAACAAGATTTGGAAAATATCGACATCAAAGGCCTGTATCCTGTTATCATAAACATTCTTCCCGTCAATGCCCAGACCTTGCCGATTTTAGGGCAGTTAAATGATTCTCCAACGTCTGCTATTGCTTCAAAAGTCTGACATCTCCTGAATAAATTTTAGAAAAACCCCGCAATCCTTGTTGCGAGCGATTTTTTTTTGCGTTATGATAGCGCGTGCAAAAAAGTTTTATAAAAAAATGCAGCATTCATCCGCTCAATGCCCAGCTGACGACAGCGTTTCGTACCGCGTTGGGCGAACATACGAGTTTAGAAAATTTAGGTTTTTGTATTGAATTAGCCGACGGGACCAAAGGTTTTGGCGAAGCGGCTGTTGCGCCGCACATTACCGGCGAAACACTCCAACAGACAAAAACGTCATTAGCCCAAGTCGGTAAGGAACTTTTGGGCCAAAATATCAGCGGTTATTTAGCGATTTCTTCCTATTTGCATCAAA
>CAZWOH010000208.1:0-3029 GCA_964635405.1 uncultured Planctomycetales bacterium
AAATTTAGAAAAGAAATAGGAGTACTTGTGAGGCTCCGCCCGAACAAGTGCTCCGCCAGTTTTTATGTGAACACTTCCGACGAAAGTTATAGCAAGTTTTGGATCTCGCAGAAGGGGATTCGAACTTTTTTTGTAAGGTGGTTAATAGTGGAGATTCAGAATAAGGAGCTTCTAGTAAACCGATTTGGGCATTGGCCTTCATTTCATGATGCGGAAATCATTTCTATGCGTCTTGAGAGGGCTGGTGAAGATGCGCCTTATTTAGAAGTTGATATTCATGTTTTTGAAATGACAAAACAAATTGACGTGAAGGGCCATTATGTTTTGAAGAACCACACACGTACCACCTTTAGGTTTTGTGAAATAAGTCTTGAGTACCTGAAATGGTTTAACCATCAAAACGTCCTTTCAGACCTTATTATTCAAAAATCAAACAGCGCAGATAAGGAGCATCTTATTGATGTTGTGATGCTGTCTTCCTATGGATGTGAGGTAAAGCTCGAATGTGAACGTATAAAAATTGTGTCAGCTACGCCGTATGAGAGTTGATTTTACTTATAGGGTCGCTTTAAGTGGATATTCGCCAGCCATTTGATCGTTTGCGGTAGATTTTTATAAATAATGTGCTTCAGGTAGTTGGCAGGTTCGCAGGCGATTATAAGCATATGAAGAAAACAAGAAATATTTCGATTGAGGTTCAGGGAACGCCTGTTTCGATTCTTTCCGAAAAAGAGGGCGATTATATTTCGCTTACGGATATGCTCAGGGCGAAGGATGGTGAGTTCTTTATTTCAGACTGGCTTCGCAACCGAAATACTGTGGAGTTCCTTGGCATTTGGGAGGCTGTTTTTAATACCAATTTTAATTATGGCGAATTCGCCATAATTAGAAGTCAGGCAGGTCTTAACAGGTACAAGATCAGCGTGAAGGAATGGGTTGAAAAGACGAATGCTATTGGCTTAAAGGCTACGGCTGGGCGATATGGTGGCACTTATGCTCATCCGGATATTGCTTTTGAGTTCGGCATGTGGATCAGCCCCGAGTTTAAGATATACCTTGTTAAGGAGTTTCGCCGGCTAAAGGAAGATGAAAATCGTCGACTTTCCCTCGCTTGGGACCTTAATCGTACCCTTTCCAAACTTAATTATCGCATTCATACAGATGCCATTAAAACGCATCTTATCCCTCGGGAAATTACACCCGCACAGGCAGCTATAACTTATGCCATGGAAGCTGATGTTCTCAACGTGGCTCTTTTCGGTTTAACAGCGAAACAGTGGCGTGATGCCAACACAAAACTCGAAGGCAATATGCGAGAATACGCTACGGTAGAACAGTTATTGGTGTTGGCAAACATAGAGGGCATGAATGCCGAATTTATCCATATGAGGCTGACACAAGGGGAGCGGTTAAAGCGATTGAATCAGATTGCTATTCGTCAAATGCAGACACTTGCTGCGCATACATCGGTAAGGCAAATTTCATTTGGCGTCCACAACACCCCGCAAATGTAGAAAAAAAATGAAAAATCCCGTCCCATCAGGTAACCTGACCCCCGAAGAAGTTGTGCGGTACAACCGCCATTTGATTCTTCCTGAATTTGGCTACAACGGACAGCTCAAACTGAAAAACGCTCGTGTTCTTTTGGTGGGAACCGGCGGCTTGGGCTCGCCGGCCGGGATGTATCTGGCTGCTGCTGGCGTTGGGACGCTGGGCCTTGTTGATTTTGATCATGTCGATGTTTCAAATTTGCAAAGGCAGGTTCTTTTTGGATCAGTCGATGTCGGACATCCTAAAATTATGTCGGCCAAAACGCGTCTTTTGGGGATCAATCCTCATATTAATATTGAAACCCATGAGACTCGATTGACCAGCGCTAATGCTTTAGAAATTATTGGAAAATATGACATTGTTGCCGACGGCACAGATAACTTCCCGACGAGATATCTTGTCAATGATGCGTGCGTGCTTTTGCAAAAACCCAATGTCTATGGATCGGTTTTTCGCTTTGAAGGACAGGCCAGCGTGTTTTGGGCAGAGAAGGGCGCGTGTTATCGTTGTCTTTTCCCACAACCGCCGCCGGCAAACGTAGTGCCATCGTGTGCCGAAGGTGGAGTTTTGGGCGTTCTGCCTGGCTTGATCGGCGTTATTCAAGCAACTGAAACGATCAAATGGATTGTGGGGCAGGGCGAGCTTTTGGTCAATCGCCTGATTTCTTATGATGCCTTGAGTTTGCGTTTTAAAGAATTAAAGCTTAGCAAAGATCCACTGTGTCCGATATGTTCGAAAAACCCAACGATTAAAAATTTAATTGATTATGAGGAATTTTGTAAAATGGCAGAACAATTCGTTTCAAATGACGAGCAGGAAATATCCGCTCCAGAGTTAAAACGCAGAATCGACTGCGGCGAAAATTTGCAAATTCTCGACGTGCGCGAAGACTACGAAGCGGCGATTTCAAAAATTCCAAATTCCAAGTTGATTCCTTTAGGAGAAGTCGTCGAGCGAATTAGTGAAATTTCGAGTCATTGCCCGACGGTCGTTTATTGCAAGGGTGGATACCGAAGCATGCAGGCGATTGAGGCGCTAAAACAAGCTGGTTTTAAAGGAGAATTGATTAATCTTTCCGGTGGTATTTTGGCCTGGTCAGATCACGTCGATTCCGCAACCTCATAATCGAAAGGTCAAAGGATGCAAGACAAACGTCGTTCGTACCGTTTGCCGATTGAGTTGCCGACGTCTTTTAAGGTTTTTGAAGAACAAGAACATATTTCGCTGGGCTTGATCAATGAAATCAGCGCTTTGGGGTTTTCATTTACGACAAAGGAATTTATCTCGCCCGGACAGGAGCTGTCGATGTTTGTCCGTTTCCCTGACAATTTGCGCCTTAACCTGCCGGTTAAGGTCATCTGGAGTCGTCAGGAATCTTACGTAGATACGCCCCAATATTTTGTCGGCGTCAAATTGCTCGAACCGCTGACGCCGGAAACATCCCAATACATCCGGCTGTATGTCCGGTATTTTTTTAA
>CAZWOH010000209.1:0-2944 GCA_964635405.1 uncultured Planctomycetales bacterium
TGGATGCAAAATCGCCGTGACAAAAATTCTTTGTCGGCGCCTTATTCGATTTATGAAGTTCACTTGGGTTCCTGGCGTCGCGTGCCCGAGGAAGGCAATCGTCCTTTGACGTACCGCGAGCATGCCAATTATCTTGTCGATTATGTGAAAAAAATGGGTTTTACCCATGTCCAGCTGATGCCGATTATGGAGCACCCCTTTTATGGCTCTTGGGGTTATCAGTGCCTGGGGTATTTTGCGCCGACGAGCCGTTACGGAAATCCTCAGGACTTGATGTATTTGATTGATTGTTTTCATAAAGAAGGCATTGGCGTTCTTTTAGATTGGGTGCCGTCGCATTTTCCGGGAGACGGACATGGCTTGGCGTATTTTGATGGAACGCATCTCTATGAGCATAGCGACCCGCAAAAAGGTTTTCATCCGGATTGGAAAAGTTATATTTACAATTTTGGCCGCAATGAGGTCAAAGAATTTTTGATTTCAAGCGCTTTGTTCTGGTTTGAAAAGTACCATGTCGACGGTTTGCGCGTGGATGCGGTTGCGTCAATGCTGTATTTGGATTATTCGCGCAAAGAAGGCGAGTGGATTCCTAATGTTTACGGCGGGCGTGATAATCTTGAGGCGATCAGTTTTATTAAGCAGTTAAATGAAGTGATTTATCAGAAGTTCCCGGATGTCCAGATGGTTGCCGAAGAGTCGACCGCGTGGGGAGGGGTTTCGCGTCCGACGAGCCATGGCGGTCTGGGCTTTGGGATGAAGTGGAACATGGGCTGGATGCATGACACGCTTGAGTATTTCAAAAAAGAGCCGATTTTTCGAAAATATCATCACGGGGAATTGACCTTTAGCATGCTCTATGCGTTTACCGAAAATTTTGTCTTGTCGTTATCGCATGATGAAGTTGTTCATGGCAAGGGTTCGATTTTTGGCAAAATGCCCTGCGATGATTGGCAAAAGTGGGCGAATTTACGGCTTTTGTATGCGTATATGTTTAGTCATCCCGGCAAAAAATTGCTTTTTATGGGCGATGAATTCGGTCAATGGGGCGAATGGCAGCATGAAAACAGTCTCGACTGGCATGTGTTGCAATATTCGCAGCATGGCGGAATCCAAAGTCTTGTCAGGGATCTTAACGCTCTTATTCGCAGGGAACCGGCGTTGCATAAATTTGATTTTGAATATTATGGGTTTGAATGGATTAATCATGGGGATTGGCAAAACAGTATTTTGGCTTTTTTGCGTAAATCCGCATTTTTTGACGATACGATTCTCGTTGTTTGTAATTTTACACCTGTTACACGTTATCAGTACCGCGTCGGTGCTCCAGCTGATGGATATTGGAAAGAAATTTTTAATAGCGATTCGCAATTTTATGGTGGAGCCAACCTTGGTAACGGCAGCGGAGTCCATACCGAAAATATTCCGTGGGATGGACGCAACTGTTCGCTTTCTTTGACGATTCCGCCTTTAGGGGTCACGTTTTTAAAGCGGGCGATATAGGGTTGAGGAATATATTTTTTCTTTCTAAGCTATGGCGGATAAAATGAAAAAATTTGTTTGTCTGCACGGTCATTTTTATCAGCCGCCGCGCGAAAATCCGTGGCTTGAAGAAATTGAAATTCAGGACTCCGCACACCCATTTCGCAACTGGAATGAACGGATCACATCCGAGTGTTACGGGCCTAACGCGGCTTCGCGTATCCTCGATGATAAAGGCAACATTCGTAATATCGTTAATAATTATTCCAAAATAAGTTTTAACTTTGGGCCCACACTTTTAGTCTGGCTGCAGAGGTTTGCTCCGGAAATCCACGACGCGATTATTGAAGCTGATAAATTAAGCTTGGAATATTTTTCCGGCCATGGGGCTGCGATCGCACAGGCGTATAACCATATGATTTTGCCATTGTGCAATGAGCGCGATCGTCGGACACAGGTTGTCTGGGGCATTGCGGATTTTGTCTCGCGCTTTCATCGCAAGCCCGAGGGGATGTGGCTTCCCGAGACAGCTGTTGATATCGCTTCTTTGGAAATGTTGGCCAAAATGGACATTAAATTTACGATTTTGGCACCTCGGCAGGCGAAGAGAATCCGTAAGATTGGGGACAAAAATTGGACGCCCATCAAAGACGGGGTTATTGATCCGCAGGTACCTTATTCGTGTGTTCTGCCGTCTGGAAAAACAATTGCTATTTTTTTCTATGATGGGCCGATTTCGCATGATATCGCGTTTGGCGGACTCTTAAGCAACGGCGAAAATTTTGCAAACCGCATTGTTAGTTCTTTTCCTGGCCATATTGATCAGCCGCGTCTTGTCCATGCCGCAACTGACGGGGAAACGTTTGGCCACCACCATCGTTTTGGCAATATGGCTTTGTCTTACTGTTTGTATTCTCTGGAGTCAAAAAATTTGGCTGCGCAGACAATTTATGCGGAGTATTTAAGTCTTCATCCTCCGGCTTATGAAGTCGAAATTCATGAGCGTTCTTCATGGAGTTGCGCGCATGGCGTCGAGCGTTGGCGAAGTGATTGCGGTTGCCGGATTGCAAGCAATGATTGGAAGCAGACATGGCGTCACCCGCTGAGGGAAGCTTTAGATTGGCTTAGGGATATGGCATCCCCGATTTTTGAAACTCAAATGAGCGAATTCTGTCAGGACCCCTGGGGTGCGCGCGACGGTTATATTGATGTGGTGCTCGATCGCTCGGTCGTTTCGGTTGAAAAATTTTTTACGAAACATTTTCAATCACCGTTGTCCCAGGAGCAAAAAGTCAAGGCCCTGAAGTTGCTTGAAATGCAGCGGCATGCGATGTTTATGTACACCAGTTGCGGATGGTTTTTTGACGAGATCTCCGGCATTGAAACCGTCCAGATTCTAAGATATGCGGCGCGGGTTATTCAGTTGACGCGTGAAATCTCAGGCATTGACTTTGAAGATGATTTT
>CAZWOH010000210.1:0-2942 GCA_964635405.1 uncultured Planctomycetales bacterium
CGTCCGGATGGCCATGCTCAACAAAAATCCGCTTGATACTGCGCGGGTTGGACTTAATTCGCTCTAAAACTGGATTGCGTCCGTATAGTCTCATGGCATCATCTTGGTTGCCGCGCTGGGCGCATTTTGGTTTTGGATCATACCGCTTCCTCCCCTGTCATAAAAGTGCCAAATTTAAGAAAAAATGGAAACGCAAACCAAACAACAATACTCATCAAAGCAAGAATCGAAAACCAAATACACATCACATCAAAAAACCAGCCGATACCGCTTCGACGGGAACAAAGGTCCTTGTAGGCGCTGCGCTTGCCGCTGCGGATTTTTTTATACGCGCTTTCTTTGATCAAGCCTTCAGTCTTGTTGAGGTTTCCGTTTAAAATCTCCTTGACGATCCGGGAATACTCCATGTTGTATTCACACTCTACCGGATTGTGCAATTGGGTCGCATGTACCTGATGAAATTTCCAACCGCATTTTGTGCAATACGCATTATAGGACAAACGAATATATGTCGAATCAAGAATGTTGTAAATAACCCAAGGCAGCGTCAGAAAGGACGTTAAATTCAAAGGCTGCACAAGAAGACGTTTAAAATCCCTGCCCATCTTAAAATGATTGCGGCTAAAATCATACAAAAATTTAAATGTCCTGACTTTAAAATATGTTCCAATGACATATTGGGCCCGCAAATATTCGCCTAATTCCCAATCCGACAAAATCTGTTTTAGCGTTGAGACTTCACGCTTAATGTCCCCGCCGACCAAGTTGGGGTCAAAGTCTTTTTCATCACGAAACCCTACCGTATCGTCACGCTCAACGGTCAACAAATCCGTATCACAATACAAACACTGTTTGCGTTCGTCATTATGAAAAACTATCTTGCAGCGATTGCATTTTTTCATTTCTTGATTCCCAGCCCCAGATAAAAGATTGGCTTTAATATGCTCCACCAGCCGACAACCGGCTTCATCTTGGTATACCCCAGACTTTTGGCCGGATAAATTTTTGTCACCGGCGCTTCGCAAAAACGATAGCCCAAACGTATTATTTTAAAAAGAATATACGGCTCAAGCTCATAGGTATTAAGCCATGTCTGGTCGATGTTTATCCGCTGATCATCAAACAAAGAAAGCTTGATCGCGCGAAAGCCATTGGTGCTGTCGGTCACGCGGCAGCCTACAAAAACCGAAAGTAAAAACGGATGCAGCCGCGTTGCCCACTTGCGATAAAACGGCATGTCCCCGCCGATACGGTTTCCTCCCAAATAACGCGAGCCTTGAACTAAATCAAACCCATTCTCAAGAATAGGCGCAAGAAGCAGAGGAATTTCATCGGGGTTGTCCTTGTCGTTACCGGCCATGATGACCAACACCTCATAACCGTTTTGTCTGGCGTACTTAATCGCAGTTCGTATCGCAGCACCGACCCCCTGGCGTTTGGCATGCTTGAGCGTCTTAACGCCTTGGGCGTCAAAAGAGCGAATCATCTCGGTGGTTCCATCGTCAGATCCGTCGTCGACAACCAGGTAGTCCACTTGTTTTGCAACCGGTGATTTTAAAAACCGTTCAATGACGTTTTTGAGCTTAACATGCTCATTATAAGCGACAGGAGAAACCAAACATTTATTCATAAAAATCTATTTCTTAGGCCGAAGTTGATTTTCCAGAAGCAAAAATTGTTTGCGGCAAGCGGCACAATAATAGTCGATAGAAAGCTTGCGCCCGCAAAGACACGCGAAGCCCAAGCAGCGGCCCGGATTGCCCGCGACAATTTCAAAGTCGCCAACACTTTTAGTCACAACAGCCCCGGCGCCTACAACAGCGTATTTGCCGACGGTAATCCCGCAGAGAATAACGGCATTGCTGCCGATCGAAGCGCCGGTCTTCACCCACGTTTTTTCTAACACCCACGGATCCCGCCTAAGAGCGCGCGGATGACGGTCATTGGTAAACGCGGCATTGGCCCCGCAAAAAACATTATCCTCAATCGTCACCCCTTCAAAAACATTGACCCCGTTTTTTAACGTCACGTGATTGCCGACGACAGCCCCTTTTTCGATATAACAGCCGTCGCAAATATTGCAATCCTCGCCGATTATCGCTTTTTCCTGAATATTGGCAAAAGCCCAGATGCGCGTTCTTGCGCCGATCTGCGCTTTGGGACTGACTAAAGCGGTGGGGTGTTTAAAAAATTTCTTTTTTATCACGCTATCCTCTGCGGCACGCCGCCCTCTTGAATGGATCTCTGGGCCGCACATAACGTGCGGACCACATAATACCCTTTTTGGGCGTCCGCGCGCTCTGGCTGTTTTTGATTCAAAACACAGTCGATAAAATATTGCGCCTGAACTTTGAGCGGTTCGTGGAATCCCATGTTAGGAATCGTAATGCTCCCCTCACGAGAGAGCAGTTGAAACTCGCCGTAGCTTTCATAAAACTTGCTCGTGCGTTCCACATGCTTGTCATACAGACGAATCGGGCCCAAATTGTCCAAATCATCCCACACAACCATCTTTTTGTCACCAACGATCGTAATCTGCCGCACCTTTTTGGGGTCCAGCCAGCTGACGTGGACATTGACCAAAATGTTTCCCGGATACTCTAGCGACGCAAAAGCCACGTCCTCGAGGCTTTGCCCCAAATATTTTTGCCCGCAGGATGAAACTTTCAAAGCCGCTGAATCAAACAAAAAATCAAAAATGGAAATATCGTGCGGCGCCAAATCCCACAGCGCATTGACATCATAGCGAAACGGCCCCAAATTTGTGCGCTGGGAGTGCGCGTACTGAATTGTTCCCAGCTCGCCGGACTGGATATATTCCTTAAGCCGCACAATGCCTTGATTAAAAACAAAGATGTGGCCGACCATGAGTAATTTTTGCTTTTGGCTGGCGAGTTCTTTTAACTGCAAACATTCTTGCGGGTCTAGCGCCAGCGGCTTTT
>CAZWOH010000211.1:0-2937 GCA_964635405.1 uncultured Planctomycetales bacterium
CCTCGCCAACACTTACGGCATGAAACCAAATATTAGGCTTTTGCGAAAACTGATAACGCAATTCTTCCCCAAAAATGGCAAAGCGCTGTTTAAACCCGCCATGCAGTTTTCCCCTAACGAGCAAAACCGGAAGGTACAAAACAAAACCTAAAAAATATAAAATGTCGTAGAGTGTAAACATAGATTAACTGTCTGGGAGGGGTGTCAGCATATCCCGCGCTCAAACAATGTCTCGCGTTGTCCCGCTGATTGGGCGGGACTATGCTCGCCAAACTCGCCCGGGATATGCTGACACCCCTCCCCAAATCCCTTACGCATGCGGATGCGCCTTGTCATAAACGCTTTTTAACCGTTCTGTCGTAACATGCGTATAAATCTGTGTCGTCGATAAATTGGCATGCCCCAAAAGTTCCTGCACGGATCGCAAGTCCGCCCCGCGATTTAAAAGATGCGTGGCAAAAGAATGCCGAACAACGTGCGGAGAAACTTTCATTTTGACACTCGTCATCAACAGATGCTTGTTGATAATATTGCGAATACTGCGATCCGTCAAACGCGATCCATTCTTATTGAGAAAAACCGCTCGCTGTCGATCCCCTTCTTTGTTTGACCGCGACGAAAGATAACTGCGTATTTCTTTAAGCGCTATATCCCCGATAGGGACAATCCGCTCTTTTTTTCCCTTACCCATAACCTTAACAACGTTCCCGATAAAGTCGATGTCCTCGATATTAAGACCAACCAATTCGCTCACACGCAAACCGCTACTATAGAGAGTTTCAAAAATTGCCCGGTCCCTTTGTCCGGAAGGCTTTAAAACTTGAGGAGCATCAATCAACTGCGTCATTTCAACTTCAGAAAGAAAATGGGGTAAAATCTTGTCGAGCTTGGGCGTCATCAAAAGGACTGCCGGGTTTTCCTTAATATGCCCTTCCCGGACAAGAAATTTAAAGAGGCTTCGTATCGAGGAAAGCTTGCGGGCAAGAGTGCGCGGCTTAAATTGATTCGACCGCAGCTGCGCCAAAAAACGGCGAAAATCATTGTACTCGACTTTTTCGAGCGGCTTGTCTTCGATAAATTCAATAAAATCCAGAAGGTCGAGCTTATAATTGAGAATCGTATGCGCAGAATAATTCTTTTCGATTTCAAGAAAAGAAAGAAATTTTTCAAGATAACGATTCATGGAAAACTTTCAACCCAAATTTTGCATTACAACCCATTGCGCGACGATCCGTCGCGCACAAAAAGGGAAATGCAAAATTTGCCTTCGGTTGTCCCGTAGGGACAAGGTTAACCCCGCACGTCTCGACGTTGTCGAGACATGCGGCCCTTCGGGCGGATTTTGTTTGGCCAAGCAGGAGCTTGGCTAATGCAAAATCCGGGTTCCAAAAAAGCATCATTCGGCTTTGTCGGGCGCTTGAGCTTCAGGCAAAGCGTTGGCCGTAAAAGTACACGTCGGGTATTTGCTGCACCCAAAAAATGCGCGCCCGCTTTTTCCACGACGGCGAACAAGCTCACCCGTGCAATTCTCAGTCGGGCATTTGACACCGGTTGTAATCGGCTTGGCAAATTTGCACGTCGGAAAAGTTGAACAGCTCAAAAACTTTCCGCGGCGCCCCCACTTGACAACCATTTGCTCTCCGCAGTCGGGGCATTTTTCGTCGATAAATTCATGCGTTTTTTCAATCGTTGCCATGGCATGGTCGAGCTCTTTCTTAAAGGGCCCGTAAAATTCCTTAAGAAGACTCGCGTATTTAAGTTCGCCGTCCTCAATCAAATCCAACCGCTCTTCCATGCCGGCCGTAAATCCGATATCCATGACCGTCGGAAAATATTCGACCAAAAGATCACAAATCCGCATCCCTAAATCGGTGGCGCTAAAATAACCGCGCTCGCGCAGGACATAATTGCGCGCAACAATCGTCGAAATAATCGATGCATATGTGCTGGGACGGCCGATTCCCTGCTCTTCCAATGTTTTGACCAAAGTCGCTTCCGAAAACCGTGGGGGCGGCTTGGTAAAATGCTGGCTGGGTTTGACCTCAATCAGTTTGAGAATATCTTCTTTAGCATAAAATGAAAGATCCTGTTTGCCTTCTTCCTCTTTTGCCGCCGAATCTAAAACGTAGAATCCATCAAATATCAAAATTGAACCCGATACTGAAAAAAGAAACCTTCCGGCTGTAATTTCTATGCGCTTGTTGCGATAAATCGCCGGCATCATCTGGGAGCTGACAAAACGCCGCCAGATAAGCGCGTAAAGTTTATTTTGGTCTTCGTCAAGATATTGCTCAATGTCTTTGGGTTTCTTTAAAACATCTGCCGGACGAATCGCCTCATGCGCTTCTTGCGCCGACTTTTTGGACTTGTAACGATTGGCCGTTTCGGGAAGATATCCACCGCCATATTCCGTTTTAATAAAATCACGCACAGAGCTTAAGGCTTCATTGGAAATATTAACTGAATCCGTTCGCATATAAGTGATTAACCCGACGGGGTCGCCCTTGCCCAATTCAATACCTTCGTAGAGTTCTTGCGCGATTTTCATCGTACGATTGGCATTAAACCCAAGCTTGTTAAACGCTTCCTGTTGCAATGTCGAGGTAATAAACGGTGCCAAAGGATTGCGCTTGACATCTTTTTCGATAACATCCGAAACGACAAAGGTTTGTTTTTTTAATTCATCGACGATATTATCAGACTCTTTTTTACTTTTAAGCTCGAATTTTTCATTATCAATTTTTTCAAGATTAGCAGTCAGAATATCGGGACACCCTTGTTTTTGCAAATCAACGGCAACAAGCCAATATTCCTGGGGCACAAAATTTTTGATCGCCCTCTCCCGCTCAACGATAAGCCGCAGAGCCACTGACTGCACACGCCCGGCGCTCAAACGCGAGCCCACCTTCTTCCACAACAAAGGGCTGATCATATAAC
>CAZWOH010000212.1:0-2914 GCA_964635405.1 uncultured Planctomycetales bacterium
GGCAATAGGATAGAAAATCTTCGAACGATGAGGTCTATTTTTCTATCCCAATTAAAAGAATAATCGCGAATCATCGATCCCGATCATCCCTCTAACTTTTTCATTTATTTATACCCCCCCCCCCAAAAAAAATCCCCGGCTGATCCGCGAAACACACGGACCAACCGGGGAAAAGTTTAACTTTTTAGCGGCTATCGCCCTTGCGCTTCGAAAAACAGTCCTTGCAATACACCGGACGGTCTTCGCGCGGCTTAAAAGGAACGTCGCACTCTTGTTTACAATCAGCGCAAACGGCCTTATGCATTTCGCGCGGCCCACGGTCATATCCACCTTGAAAAGCCATGTGATTCTCCTGTTTTGGTTGATGCGCCTCTCGATTAAGGCGCATTGTAAAAATTCTTATCCGGGTTTATCGCTCACGTTTCTTTGCAAAAAACGGTTTCTTCTTTCCGGCAAAGCCGCGGCTGTCACTATTGCCGTAAGAGCGCTGCGACGAACGATGGCCCGATTCATAACTTCGTTCCCTCGGCGGGCCACGGCGCTCTGTGCGGCTGTCCGGCCGGCTTGCATACCGCGAATCCCCATACGAAGAACCGGGGGATCGAAATGCAGGCTTTGAAAAACTGCGCTCTTTGCTAAAGGCAGGCTTTTCCTTGGACTGGTTGATCAAAATATCGACTTTGCGTTCCAAAAAAGTCAACTGCTCCTGCAATTTTTTAAGTAAAAAAACCACATCCCCCTGCGATCCCGACGAGACTTCCTGACCGCCATCTTTTGACTGTTCGTTCATGTTTTTCCTTTCGTTAGAGAAGCAGGCATCATACAGGCACACACCCCTAAAAGCAACAAGGATTTGAAGGCCGGCCTTTATTCTGAAAACGAGCCCGCATTAAAGGCCCTATTTTGAGTGTCCCTTTTTTGATTGATCGTCGAACAGATTGCGTGCAGATTGGTATCGGATTGATTAAACTGCAAGGCCTTTTGGCAATCGTGCGAAGCCTCGTCCAACAAATTCATTTGCAAATAACAGACCGCGCGATTCTTGTAAGCTTCAAAGTAATCCGGCTTTAACAAAATCGCCGAATTAAAATCAGCCAGAGCTTTTTCGATTTCTCCGAGCTTCAAAAAAAGCGCGCCCCGATTAATGTATCCCAAAACATAAGGAGGCTCACCTTCAATCGCCCGGGTATAATCCGCGAGCGCCAAAGAGTTATCGCCTTTTTTTTCAAAAAGCAGACCGCGATTATTATAGGCACCGCTGTAATTAGGTTTGACTTCAATCGCCCTGGAATAAGCTTCAATGGCAGATGGAATGTCGCCCAAATTTTCATAAACCATCCCCAAATTTTTGTAAGCTTTTTCGTATTGAGGATTAAGCGCAATCGACTGCCTGTAATCGGCAAGGGCCAAATTCCATTGTCTTTGGCTTTCATAAATGCGCCCGCGATTATTAAAAGCCAAATATGACGTCGGAGAATGTTTAATCGTATAATTCCAGAGGACAAACGAGTTTTTCCAGATACCGACCTGATAAAAAGTTTTAATTGTTAAAAATAACGCCATGCCCAAAAGTGCCGCCCAAACAACGGATTTTCCGGCAGACGATGAATAAAACTTTGTTTGTGCCAGTCGCTGAACACTAAATCCTGCCCACAAGCAAAATCCGGCACTCGGCAAATACATGTACCGGTCGGCCACTATTTGCATCACACGGCCATAATCAAAATTCAGGATAAAAAAAATGGATAAAAAATACCACAAAAACGCAAAACGCAAATACCGGTTAGAAAATTTTAAAAAAACAAAAATACCCAGTACGACAACCAAAACCGACGAAGCATATTCCAAACGAAAAATACTTATCGGCAAAGACGGCAAATAATGCGGCACACAAAGAATCGGCCAGAAAAATTTTTTCAAATAAAACGCCGTCGTCCAGAAGCGTAGCAAAAATCCGGGCCCGGGATTTTGGCCGACAATCCCGGCATTGATCGAAAACGTCATCCAGGCTATCGGGACAATAAAAAGCACAAACGGGATCTTGTTGAACCAGTCCTCTTTTTTAAGTGTTCCTTTATAAAACCAGTCGCAGAGAAGCAAAATCAGAGGAAGGCTCAACGCCATCGGCTTGGCTAAAATGCTTAAAAACCCCATCAGAAGTACGAGGCTGTAATCTCTCCATTTCCCGGATTTTAAAAAACGCAAATACCACAAAACCGCGCCCAAATAAAATACGCTATAAAGAACGTCCTTGCGCTCTGTCACCCACGCAACCGACTCGACGTGCATCGGATGAAGCGCAAAAATAAAAGCCGCAACAGTAGCCCCCAGCGTTTGTAATCCTAACCCCATCCCCAGCCGAAAAACCAAAAAAACCACAAGCCCGTGCAGAAGGACATTGTCCAGATGATAAAGAAACGGATTTTTCCCGGCGAGCTGATATTCCATGGCAAAGGACAGCGTCGTCAGCGGAATATACGTGCGCTGGACCAGAGAAGAAAACATGCGCTTGATGTTTTGGGGCGATAAAGACCGCACGTGCGGATTTTCGCTGACATGCGCCGCATCGTCCAAATTGACAAATTCATGGTAGAGCCCCGGAGAATAAATCAGAAAGGTCAACAAAAGAACCAGGCCGATAAGGATATTCTTCATAAGGCTTCGTCTAAACTTTTCCTGCTAGCAACTTTTCTTTGATTTCCTCTGCGCTGACAGCCGGCGAAAAAAAGAAACCCTGGCCCGCATCGCAGCCGTTTTTTATCAAAAAGTCCATCTGCCCAATTGTCTCGATCCCCTCGCCCGTCACAAAATAACCGAGGCTGTGGGCCATGACAATGATCGCTTTGGCAATTGCCGCTTTTTGGGGATTCTCAATAATATCGTGGGTAAAACTGCGGTCAATTTTAAGTTCATC
>CAZWOH010000213.1:0-2908 GCA_964635405.1 uncultured Planctomycetales bacterium
AAACCAAAAGCATCCCGAAAAAAAGTTGAAATAAACAAATTGTCTTCAGGCCGTTTTAAAAAATCGATAACAGAACCTATCGCAGACCCCATGCCTTCGCGTCCGCTGAGTGTTATGACGTCCATATGTTTATCAATTTTATGCAAAATGTTTGTTTCTTGTACAAAAAACTTATTTATTCCAAAATAACAAATATCCGCATGACGAAGCTCAGCGATCCTCTTTTCCAGCTGATGGATAGAAGGACCAGCCGCGAGGATCGCCACCGGCCTGCCGCGGATAATTTTTTGAAGATAGGCGATCCGCTGTTGTGAGTCTGGCAGATAATCTTTTGATAAAAAGTTCATTTTTCTATTAAATTAATAATATTTTGATTTTAACTGGGTGATTGTTTTTTTGCATACATGATCAATTCGCAAACTTCGCGAAACGCTCCCTGCCCGCCTTTTTGTAAAGTCACATAATCAGCGCAAGCGATTATGTGTGGCACAGCGTCGGCGACAGCAACGCTGATCCCAGAGGCTTGCATACATTCAAAATCATTAAGGTCATTGCCCATAAATAACACGTTTTTGAGGGTAATTTTTCTTAATTGAGCCTCTTTTTTAAGAGCTTCACATTTTTTGTATACCGAATTGTGGCATTTGATTCGCATCTTTTTGGCAACAGACAAAACAACTTTATTCGGCTCCCGCGACAAAATGACAATATCAAGTTTATGGGCCAAGGATTGATAGGATTTTTTATCATATAATCCGCTCTCGTCTAATAAATCAATAGCAAGACTATCGGCCCTGGAACGCAACACACTTTCTTTGCCATTTTGGTCATGCAGGACTCTGTTGTCGGTCAAGACCCCGTCAAAGTCCAACGCAATCAGGAAAATGTTTTGCAATTTCTTTTTGAAGCTTGCATCTATTTTGTTAAATAAATTTTTCATTCTTTTTCAAGAGTAATGACTCGGCCTTCTTTTAGCGATTGCTTAATCGCTAAAGCCATGCGCAGGCTTTTTATCCCGTCCTCAAGATTGACTATCGGTGGAGTATTTTTTTCAACACATTCAAGAAAACATTGCAATTCTTCGATAAATAAATCATTGCGTTGAAAACTTTCATAGCGAATAATTTCATTATCTTTAGCGTCGGGCTTCTCAATAATAACTTGAGATTTGACTAAATCCATCGTGATACGGCCTTCTTCGCCGACGATTGTGCATTGACGTATGCCAGGCCGTTGAAAAAAGTCCATATGCAGGGAAACCGGCAGTGATTTACCCTGATAATTTGTTTCTAGTACAGCTTCAATGCAGTCTTCCGTGTCGACGTCTAAAGAACTCAGTTTTCCGCCTAAAGCAAAAACTTTGGTGGGCATATTAAACAGGTCATAGAGATAATCCAGCTCATGGATTTGCGACAAAACAACACCTCCCCCTAAATCTTCCCGGGCCGCGTACATTTCCCGATAATTTTCGTATTTATGCCATCCCGGCAAATATTCACCGACCTGGACACGAACACAGATCAAAGGGCCAACTTTATTTTCGCCAATGAGCTTTTTTAATAATTTGTAACAAGGATGAAATCGTAATTGGTAACCGACAAAAAAAATCAGGTTGTTTTTTTTGCAGAGTGCTTTAATTCCTCGACTCCCTCCAGAGAATGCGATAAGGGCTTTTCCATAAAAATATGACAGCCTGCTTTGGCAGCCTCAATGGCTGGAGCAATGTGCATGCTCGTCGGATTACAGATAAACACGACATCCGGATGTTGCGCTAGACTTAAGGATAAATCATTAAAGACTTTTATGGGATATCGTCCGGTTAAATTGTCATCGACGATAGCCAGGTCTGCTGAAATGGTGTGCGGTAGATTTCGCACGCGATAGGCCATAATTTCCACCTTGTCACCAAGTAACGTAACAAGATTGCGCAAGTGGCGTTGGCCAACTCCGCCTAAACCGATAAATAATGCTTTTTTGATTGCCATAATATTTTGTATTACCAAACGGATCGTCCGCCATCGACCACAAGACAAGAGCCTGTCATGTAGCTCGATGCGTCAGAGACCAAAAATTGGATTGCCCCTTGGTATTCATCCTGATGGGCCATCCGGCCTAAAGGGATTAATGATGCCAATTTTTTTACAAATTCCTGCGGTTGATTGGTATAAACTCCGCCGGGACAAATCGCATTGACGCGAATTTTGTCCTCTGCCCAGTATGTGGCCAGATACTTGGTTAGGCCAATTAAACCGTGTTTGACAACAGAATAAGAAACTGGCTTAACAGGCTGTTGATTTTTGGGTAAACCATTTTTTTTATAGATCCGCTGGTCCGGAGAAATTAGTCCTAAGTCTGACGAGATATTTAGAATAACTCCCCCGCCATGTTGGGCCATGTGAGTCCCAATAACTTGACTGCACAAAAACGCTCCGGTTAAGCCCACCGCGATATCTTTGTCCCAGAAATCCATACTAAAATTTTCAAGCCGCGACCAGGCGGGATTTTGGGAATTGTCAACTTTAGGATCACGGGCCGCATTATTAATCAAAATATCAACACGCCCATAATCTTTTAAAATATTTTTAAGACCATTTTTAATCTGCTTTGCGTTTGTGATATCAACACCGTAGCCTTTGGCGGCAACGTCAAATTCTTTAGCTATTGCGGCCGCTTGCTTTTTAGCGGCCTGAGCATCGATATCCCAAAGTAGCGGAATTCCTCCGGTCTGCGCAATCGCCTTAGCGTGCTCTGTCCCTAATAAGCCAGCGCCACCGGTTATCACCGCAACTTTGCCGTCAATGCGAAAACGATCGGTCTTTTTCATAATACTTCTCAAAAAGTGGTTTAAACCAGTTCAATTGTTTTTTAAAAATTTCGACTCCCTCATCATCCCGAAACGCCTGCATAA
>CAZWOH010000214.1:0-2883 GCA_964635405.1 uncultured Planctomycetales bacterium
ACAAGCGTCTTGCCCGCTTCAATGGCCAGACACTTGGCCTTGACCGCCGCCATATTTTGCAAAGTGCGAAGCCCGACGACAGGAATATCAAAACGCAAGTCCTGATCAGGCTTGCTCATTTTGACAACCACAGCACCGAGTCGGGCAATCGCCCCGCCCCGACGGATACAGCGGTCTGTGCCTTCCATCGCTTCAATAGCGACAATCGCTTTTTCTTTTATGACAACCGTTTGTCCGACGTCCAACCCGCCCATCGCCTTGGCAATCGTGCGGCCAAAGTCAATGTCCTCTAGCTCGACTTTGGTGGGTGTGCGCGCTGTTAACGTGCCAGACTTGGCCAGATAACCTTTGAGCAAAAACGTCGAATCCAAAAGTTCCAAACCTTCTAACTTTAGCTTCTCAGCGACGCCACGAAAAATCGTGTCGGCCTTGCGGTCTTCCAAAGCCTGCATCAAATCGCGGTATTCCTCATTTAAGTTCAGTGCTTTGTCAAAAAGATTTTTGGGATTGACCTGCCCGGCCATAATGACATCGGCAACACCGCGGTCTTTAAAATACGAAAACAGTTTCTTTAGCTCGCCGACTTTAAACCAGGCAATTTCATCGACAAAAAATTTAAGAAAAACGGACGTGTCCCCGACGATGGCTGCAGCCACGACTTTGAAGTTTTGCCGCTTTGCTTCACGGGCAAAAAGAAAAGGAAATTTGCCGTTTCCGGCGATAAGACCTATTTTTTCCATTGGGTTTATCCGTGGCTTACGCGCAAAGCCCGCGCTTGCTCGTTTTGGCAAAATCAATCAAATGGTCAAGCTCAGGGCAAGGCGGGACATCTCTGATAATCTGTTCAATAGCGTGCGTTTTGGTCAGCCCGCTGTGAAACAGAATTTTGAAAGCGCTTTTTAGCGAAGCAACAGATGCGGCAGGCACCTTCGCCCGCTGTAAACCGATCGTATTAAGCTTATACACCTTGGCCGGATGTCCGTCGCACATCGAAAACGGCGGAATATCCTGCACGACTTTTGAGCAGCCCCCCACAATCGCCAGGCGCCCCAAGCGCACAAACTGATGCACCGCACTTAATCCCCCTAAAATCGCGCCATCCTCCAAGGTCACATGCCCGGCCAGGGTCCCGACGTTGGCTAAAACACAGTTATTGCCGACAATACAATCATGCGCCACATGGGTACTGGCCATAAAAAGATTTCCGTTGCCGACAATCGTTTTTCGTCCGCCTTCAACCGTGCCGGTGTTCATCGTGACATACTCCCGGATCACATTGTTGTCCCCGATAATAAGTTCGACATCGTCGGTCTCGCTGTATTTTTTGTCCTGCGGGCAGGATCCGACAATCGCTCCGGTAAAAATCTGGCAATTTTTTCCGATCGTCGTCTTTCCGTCCAAAACACAATGACTGCCGATGCGGCATCCATCCCCGACGACAACTTGAGGCCCGATGACCGAATAGGCACCGACGAGAACATCGTGCCCTAATTTGGCTGACGGATCAATGACAGCCGTTTTATGTATTTTTATCGTTTCCATATCAAACCTGTTTTAAAAAATCGGCATCCAAAAATGAAACCATAAACTCCGCCTCGACGGCAACTTCATCCCCAACCTTGGCGACACCTTTCATCTGCGCGGTCCGCGAGCGGTCGCGGATCATTTCAACTTCCAGCGTCAACTGCTCCCCGGGGACAACGAGTTTGCGAAATTTGACTTTGTCGACGGCCATAAACAGCGCTACTTTACCACGATGCGCAGGGTCGGTCAACACGAGAATCCCGCCGGTTTGCGCCAAAGCCTCGACCATAATGACACCCGGCATGACCGGCCGTGAGGGAAAATGTCCGGTAAAAAAATTTTCATTGGCCGTGACATTTTTTATCCCGACGGCTTTTTTGCCGCCTTCCAAATGCACGATCCGGTCAACAAAAAGAAAGGGGTAGCGGTGCGGTAAAATTTTCATGATCTGGCTGATATCAAGTTCTGTATGATTGCAAAAACTGTAGTCCGGCAAAAACGTGTGCTTGGCGTAATGTTCTTTTTGCGCGGCGATTTTCATCAAAAGTTCAAGGTTTAAGTTATGCCCGCTTTTGCTGGCAGAAATATTGGCCCGCAGAGGTTTGCCCAAAAGATAAAGGTCGCCGATCATATCGAGTACTTTGTGCCGGCAAAACTCATCGGTAAAACGGATGGTATTTTCGATGACCCCATTTTTTCCGACGACAAGCGTATTTTTATAATCAGCGCCCAGCCCTAAATTATTTTTGCGAAGCTCAAGGGCTTCTTCTTCCAAACAAAATGTGCGGCAAGGGGCGATCTGTTTTTCAAAATGTTCGGCTGTCAAGCTAAGCGCATAATATTGACTGCGCAACAGAGGATGCGGGTAATCCATCAGGTACGAAATTTTAGAATCGTTCTCAGGCAAAGCGACAATGCAGGCGCCGTTGCGCGAAACGACGATCGGCTCTTTGACTTCAATCCACTCTCTGGGGGCATTCTGCTCAACGATTCCGGCATTTTTGATCGCTTGCACAAATTCCAGACTGCTGCCGTCTAAAAGCGGGACTTCCCGCGCCGTTATTTCGACAACGATATTGTCAATGGCAAGGCCGGCTAGCGCGCTCATCAAATGCTCGACCGTATGGACCAGGACATTCCCGCAGCCAATCGTCGTACAGCGCGGCACGCCCGAGTCTAAACGGATCGTGTCCGCCCCGACTTTAATCGCCGGTGTCCCCGGCAAATCGGTGCGCAGAAATGTGATCCCTGAATTTTCTTCTGCAGGTTTTAACGTGACACTGACTGCAACACCCGTATGCAAACCGCGCCCTTTGAGCGAAACGTCTTTAAGGATTGTTTTTTGTTTGTCTGACATAA
>CAZWOH010000215.1:0-2873 GCA_964635405.1 uncultured Planctomycetales bacterium
CCAGCGCCGAGGAGGCGCTGGAGTCTATTTGTTGGGCTTGTTTTTGACGAAATGCCTTAAGATCATAAACAGCGATTGGGGCATCACCCTCGGTGTGCTGAAAAACACGAAAACCAAAATTTTCAAACATCTCATAACTTCGGGCCAAAACATGCCTGACAACAAAATAATCAAAAGAATATTTTCCGTTTTGCTCTCTCGACGCTAACCATGGAATAAGCTGTTCTAAAAACCAGTGTCTCTGTACCCAATCTTTTGCCGCGCTGGCGACTTGAGTCAAAATCCCATTTTTCTGAAAAATTGAAACGATCGGATCCCGGTGCATACGGCCATGCCCCAGATAGGCATACCGGCTTTGATAATCAAATTCTATTTCTAAATTAAATACTTCTGCAAAATTTCGCAATGCCCCTTGGGGAAATATTTCGTTATATATAAGAACGATAAATATTGGTATAAACGAACTAAGACTTTTATGACTCAAAGAATTTAGGTCCGATAAAATCTGCACGCTTAATCGGTTCATCTGACGACTAACTATAATCTCGTCCGATGGCAAATCCGGCAAAAGGTCTGCCAAATCATTATGCTGATTAGCAAGTAAATTAAAAATACCCGACGGTTTCCGAACTTGCGATAAACTATGGTCATCCGCCAAAGAAGACAGAGCATTGTCAACAGCTTGCCAAACAGCTGGAAGAATCATCATCAGTTTTCGAAGCTGATTAATCTCTACGTCTGTGGCCTTCCTAAAAAACTCTTCCAAAGTTTCTTTCGTAATTTTAATTTTTAACAAAAGCAATAAATTTTCATTTTCAATACCGCTTGAGGCGGTAAAAATACGCAAATCTTTAACGCGTCTATTGCCTTCGCGTGCTTCATAATAAGCATTGCGAAAAGCTCTTTTAGCTTGCCGTGATTGCTCGCCCTGAACAACAAAAAACCCGTCTGAGTGATGATCCGATGTACTATAAAAAATATCTAACTGTAGCTCAATATTCTCCCGATTTAATTCTTCCACATCGTATAAGCGGTAACGGTTTGCTCGTTCTTCGTCTAGATAGAAAAACTTTTGCATTAAAATATTAATTTTGTCATCTTCTTCTTCTTGGGTTAAAGATTTTTCACCTCTTAATTGTTCGGTAAATGTTTTCCCGAAATCAATAACTCCAACACGTCCAGTGCTTTCATCAAGATAGATATGGCTGTAATAAACAGTCCCTTCAAAAGCCTTATCTAAAAAAACAATCCTATGGTGTGCCATCTCTCCAAGAGCAACGCCAACTATTTCTCCTAACTGTACGGGAGCAAGACGCCCTTGACGAGCAATAGAGGTAATTGATTCGCCGGGTAAATTTTCTTCAGCAAGGTAGCCGCCAAAATTATCTAAAATACGCGGAGAAATCCCCAAGTCTTCAACCGTCTTTAAAATTCTTTTTTCTGTAATATCTTGAAACGGCTTAACATAATATTCATTTCCCACCGATATATTTCGAAAATATATGACAGATCCGCGCGTGAAATTTTCTCTCAGCGGATGCATTTCCCAATCATTGACTTTAAGTAAATTGCGAAAATTAGGTAACAATGCGGCTAGGCCATATTTTTGATACAAAAAATCGTCCGCAATCATTTGAGCTAAAGGTTCGTTTTGCAAGCGCAACTCTGATAAATCCAATATGTAATTCGGCCTGATAGTCGAGTGAAGATTTATTCCCATGCGTTCTTGTTGTTCAACAAAAATCTTAAATAAGGACATAACTTCATCATCCACAACAACCGACGATGCCGCTGAAAAACTTTTCTTCGTAAAATCAAGGACTGTCTGGGCAAATTCTTCTTGATGCGTGACAAAAAACTTATGGGCCATCAGAGGACTAACACGCGTTATTTGCGTGACATCCATAAGTTTGACGCCGGCGCTTTCGTATTCCCGTCGGATATCACTGCCGACTAAAGCAATAAAATCTCTCTGATTCAAAATCATAAGAACAGGGATTTTATGGTCGTCGATAGCCTTCGCGTTTTGCGCCCCCAACTCTTCTCTGCCAGCTGTTGCCATGACAGCGCGCAATTCGTCAAACGCGACAACATTGTCCAACTCCTCGAGGATGTCCTCTCTAAATTCACGGGGCATGCTCTCAACGCTGTCAATTTGATTAAGAAAAAGGGTGCGAAAATAATTTGTCAAATACGGCAACCCACTCGTCATTGATGCGATAGAAGCCGTTTTGTTAATCAAAGAACGCACCAAATTCCGCGTCGGGCTGTCGAGCTTTTGTTCTAAAGTCGAAGGGATTTTTGAGGATAACCATTGCCAAGGGGCATAAAGCCACGACGGAAATCTTGGCGTCAAAAACATTTGGAACACGCCTAATGCCGCGCGAAAATTGTGCCGCGCAAAAAACGGGTTGACAAGGACGATGGGGATACGGCTAATATTCTCATCCATAAACTCCAAAATCTGATATTCTTTTGCATCCGAAAGTGTAAGTTTAGTCTTAAGATTGGCCAAAATAAAATTTAAAAACTCATTGCCAATCGAATGCATCACAAGACCAACAGGGTGGCCTTGCCGGATAAAATGCGCAATGACCGCTTGAATATGTAAAGCTGTCTGCCACATATAAATTTCGTCGTCACTCAAACCCGTGTTGCGCCATGCTTGAATATCGTCAACTTTAGGACGACGGGCTAAGTCAGCAAAAATGTACTTCTCTTTACTCCACTGGGGCATGGCCAAAATCGGTTTCCATGCCCGCATCAAATAGCCATGGACTCCAATAACAACCGGTTGATCTTGGGGATTTATGCCATCAACACCTCTGGCGGCATTTAAATAAATTTCAGTCTCAAGCCTTTGACCGCTAACC
>CAZWOH010000216.1:0-2833 GCA_964635405.1 uncultured Planctomycetales bacterium
ATGTTTCGTTCGCTCAAATTTTACGTTGAGCAGACCATTGACGTCGAAGAAATTCTTAAAGAGCTGTCCGATTTTCATTACCGCCATGCGAAAGAAGTCATCCAAGAAGGCGACTTTTGCCAGCGTGGGGAAGTGATTGATATTTTTCCGACCAATTACGACGGGCCTATCCGCATTGCGCTCGACGATAATCAGATCCGTTCAATTTCGAGTTTTAACATCCAGTCGGGCAAAGCGATTTGGCAGCATAAAATTGCGATTATCCTGCCGCACAAAACCCCTTTAAGCAAATCGCCTTTTAACGCAGACACCCCGCTTAACGCCTTTGTCGACATTCAAAAAGGCGACTATGTCGTCCACAACCATCACGGCATCGGCCGGTTTTTAGGGCTTAAGCACCTTGAAATTAACAAAGAAAAGCGCGATCTTTTAGTCATCGAGTATGCCGGCGGAGATAAGCTATTTATCCCGCAGCACGACATGAATCTCATCCAAAAATATGTGAGCTTTCAAAAAAAACCGCCGCGGCTCTATAAGTTGGGCAGTAAAGAATGGCAAAAAGTTCGATTAGGCATTGAAGAGCGGTTACGGCGTTTTGCCGCCGAGCTTTTGCGTATTCAAGCTCTTCGCGCGACGATCACGGGCACAAAATTTTCGTCGGACACCCCGTGGCAAAAAGAATTTGAGGCCAAATTCCCTTTTACCGAAACGCCAGACCAGACCCGCGCAACCGCCGAAATCAAAGCGGATATGCAATCGAGTGTGCCGATGGACCGTCTTTTGTGCGGGGATGTCGGGTTTGGCAAAACCGAGGTAGCCCTGCGCGCTATTTTTAAAGCAGTCATGGACAATAAGCAGGTCGCCGTCTTAGTCCCGACGACAATTTTGGCTGAACAGCACTTTTATAATTTTACGCGGCGCATGAAAGATTTTCCCGTCAAAATCGCGATGTTAAGCCGCTTTCGCACCCGACGCGAACAAATCCAAACGATTAAGGAACTGCGCGAAGGCAGTGTGGATGTCGTCATCGGCACGCACCGGCTTTTGTCCAAGGACATTTCGTTTAAAGACCTAGGGCTTATCGTCGTCGATGAAGAACAGCATTTTGGCGTGCGCGCCAAAGAACGACTTAAGCATTTAAAACTGCTTGTCGATGTTTTGTCGATGAGCGCGACCCCGATTCCGCGTACACTCTATATGGCCATATCCGGGGTCAAAGACATGTCCGTTATTTCAACGCCGCCGCAAAACCGTATTCCCGTCGTCACACACATTGTTGAATTTGATGAAGAACTGATTGCGGATGCCATCGACCGGGAACTTAAAAGAGGCGGACAAGTTTTTTTTCTGCATAATCGCGTGCAAGATATCGAGCAAATTGCTAAAATCATCAAACGTTTGGTGCCGCACGCACGCCTTGCGGTGGGACACGGACAGATGTCTTCGAGACTTTTAGAAGAAATTATGCTAAAGTTTCTGACCGGTGAAATCAATGTCCTTATTTGTACGACGATCATCGAGTCGGGCATTGACATTCCCAACGCCAACACATTGATTGTCAACCGCGCGGACCGTTTTGGACTTAGCGAATTGCATCAGCTGCGCGGGCGGGTTGGACGATTTACCAATCAGGCGTATGCGTATTTTATTGTGCCGCCCAAACAGTCTTTAAGCAAGCTTACGCAAACGCGTCTGCAAGCTTTAGGAAAATACAGCGAGTTAGGCGCCGGTTTTCAGGTCGCGTTTGAAGATTTACAAATCAGAGGCGGCGGGAATTTGTTGGGGCAAGAGCAAAGCGGATATATCGCATCCGTCGGGTTTGACCTTTACTGCCGGCTTTTAAAAGAGTCGGTTGAGCACCTTAAACAATCCAGGGAGTTTAATCAAAAATGCATCTAAAATACCCAAAATATTTTTTGGTTTTATTTTTTCTTTTGGTCTTTGCATGTCCGGTTTTTTCGGCCATCGAAGACACCATTGTCGCCGTTGTTAACGATGAGGTGATCACGCTCAACGACCTTAAAGATTACATTGAAATGCGTGCCACGCAAATGCGCCTGGAGGGGACGGCTTCCGGCGATGTCCAAAAATTTATGAGCGACATGGCCCAAAACGGTTTGGACCGTCTTATCGAAGACAAAATCCTTCTTAACGCCGCGAATAAAAACGAAACCGCACTCAATCTCGAAGACCCCAAAGGGGAAGACCGCCGTAAAGAAGAAATCGAAGATCAAGTTGAAATACGTTTAAACAGTATCAAAATGCAATATAAAAACGAAGAGGAGTTTTTGCGGGCCCTGCTTGATCAAGGCGTTTCGGTCACGGATGTCCGCAAGCGCATTGCCAACCAAATCAAAACCAAGCGTTTGGTCGACCAGCAAATCCGCGCCAAAATTTATGTCAACCCGCAGGAAATAACTGCGTTTTACAAAAACCATTTTGAAGAATACAAAAAGCCCGAGCGCGTCAATCTCGAATCTATTTTTATCGCGAAAGCCGATACCCCGCTTACAGCACGGGAAAAAATCGACGAAGCCTCCGAAAAGATTAAAAACGGCGGCGATTTTAATGCCATTGCCAAGGAATACTCTCAAGCTCCGTCGATTGGCATCATTAAAAAAGGCCAGGCTTTACCGGAAATCGAACGTGTCGTTTTTAATTTGAGCATCGGCGAAACCTCCTCGGTTTGCGAAGTCCCCAACGGCTTTTACATTTTTCGTCTGACCGGGCATATCAAGGAAGAACTCTCAGCGTTTGAAGAAGTCAAAGACGATATTTACAACAAAATTTTCCAACAAAAATTTACCGACAAATTTAACCAGTGGCTGACCAA
>CAZWOH010000217.1:0-2803 GCA_964635405.1 uncultured Planctomycetales bacterium
GTCCAGTATACTATCTTGCTATGAGCAAAAAGATTGTTTTTCTAGATCGCGACGGGGTGATCAATGAATTCCCCGGCAACGGCAACTATGTGACCAAGGTCAAGGAATTTCATTTTATTCCCAAAGCTTTGGATGCTTTGCGCCGGCTTAAAGAAAACGGTTATACGGTTTTTGTTGTTTCCAACCAAGCGGGTGTTGGCAAAGGGATTTATAGTCAGGACAAGCTTAACCGTATTACCCGTCGGATGATGACGCAAGTCAAAGAAAGCGGCGGAGAAATCAAAAAAGCCTATTATTGCACGCATACGACACAACATGGCTGTGATTGCCGCAAGCCTAATATCGGTTCGATCCGCGCGGCATTTTCGCTTTTAAAAAAACCTATTACCCATGCGGCGCATGCGTATTTTGTCGGCGACACCGAAGTGGATGTAACTGCTGGAAAAAACGCAGGCTGTAAAACGATTTTTGTCCTTTCAGGAATGAGCGACCGGCAAACGCTGCAGAGCTGGAAAGTGCGGCCGGATTATATCGTCAAGGACCTTTGGGAGGCGACCAGCATTATTTTAGCAAACGGGAAACAAAAATCCCTCAGATTAAAGTCACCCGGGAAGGAATCCAAATGAAAATTCTTGTTGTCTATGCAACCGCCGGCGCCGGACATCGCAAGGCGGCCGAGGCGATTTATTATGGCTTAAAAATGTCGAACGTTCATTGTGACGTGACCCTTGTCGATTCACTCGATTACACCAATCCGTTTTTTAAAAAAGCTTACGGCGGAGTATATACATTTTTGATCACATGGCTGCCGTCTTTGTGGGGTTTCTTTTTTGCGTTGCTCGACATTCCGTTTTTGCGGCCTGTAGTCAGGGTCATTAGACGGATTTATAATAATATTAACGCGCGTCCGTTTGAAGCGTATTTGCAAAAAGAGCATTTTGACTATATTATCTCGACGCATTTTTTGGGCAATGAAGTCGCCGGGGCTTTAAAAAAAGCCGGAAAAATCCGTCCGGTGATTATTGGGGTTGTGACGGATTTTGATGTGCATAGTATCTGGTTGTCAGAAGGTATTGACTGTTACGCTGTAGCCAGTCCGTGGACCAGAGAAAAGATTATTTCGATGGGTGTCCCAAAAGAAAAAGTTGCCGTGACTGGTATCCCAACGCATGAAAATTTTTCAAAATCAAAAAATGTGGCGCAGCTGCGCACAAAAATGAATATGCAACAAAATCGTTTTACGGTTTTGATTGCGACCGGTTCCTTTGGCATCGGGCCTATTGAGGCGATTATCCAAGAGATCAAGGATTTTCAACTGGTTGTCATCTGCGGGCACAACAAAAATCTTTACCAGCGGCTTAAAGGTTTGGGTAGCGAGACGATCAAAATTTTTGGTCTCGTCGATAATATGCATGAAATGATGGCTTTGTCGGATATGATGATCACCAAACCCGGCGGGTTGTCCATCTCAGAAGCGCTTGTCAGCGGATTGCCGATGATCTTTTTTAATGCGATTCCCGGACAGGAAACCAATAATGTCAAGGTCTTGTCTTATTATGGTGTCGGGATTAGCGGGTGCAGTGTTTGGCGAATGTCCCAAGAACTCAAACGACTGGAATCTTCGCCCGACGAATATGCTCAATTAAAAGAAAAAATCAAGGTCGTTGCCTATCCTAACGCGGTCAAGGACATCATGAGCCTGTGTCATCTTAATTACTAGTATTACGCCATGTGCAAGTTTTATTAAATAAAAATTCACGTTACAATACTTCATGCCCCATTCTATTGCCCAAGTCGTTGTTGGGCTTGCGGTCCACGGTCCTTTTGATTATGTGATACCCCAAAATCTTTTGGAGGATACCCGTGTTGGGTCGAGGGTCTATGTGTCCTTTGGCTCCAAGTTTTGTGTCGGGTACGTCGTTGGATTATTGCAAAAAAGCCGTTTCCCTCGCTTAAAACCGATTGTGCAACTTTTGGACAATATTCCGACGATGGATGAAAAATTTCTAAAACTTGCCAAAGAGTTTTCGCAGTATTACGCCTGTTCTTTAGGCCAAGCTATTGAAGCGGCCTTGCCGGTTATTTTGCGCGGGAAAAAACAAATCGTCTGGACACCGCCTGCCAACGTGGAAATCCCAAACAAACCTCAGACCTTATTTTGTCAGGGCTCTTTGCAGGCGTCTGCCTTTGTGGTTGCAAAAAAAATCAAGGCTGTCTTAGAACAGGGGCGGGGCGTTATTTTTTTGGTCCCGGAAGCCGGACAGCTTCGGGTCGCACAAGAGTTTTTGGAAAAAGTCGCGCAAAGCAAAGTTTCGGTGTTGGACCGGTCGCGAGGCGTTAAAGAGCAGTTGGCGCAGTGGTTGGCCGTCAAAGAAGGGAAAGTGCGTGTTGTCTGCGCAACGCGTTCGGCTGTTTTTGCGATGATGCCCAACTTAGGCCTGATCGTGATTGTCGACGAGGAAAATCCCGCCTATAAACAAGAGCCGTCACCGTTTTATCATGCGCGTGAAATCGCTTTTTGGCGGCAAAAATATGAATCTTGCGACTTGCTTTTTGTGACACCGTCTCCGACGGCCGAACTCTGGAAAATCCTGAAAGAAAAAAAGGCCGATTGGCAGGTCTGTGAAGAAAAACATTCGGGCGCTTTGCAGGTCATTGATCTGGCCAACTACAAGTATCAGAATATGCTCTTGTCGTTTCCCCTGCAGAACCATATCCAGGAAACTCTTTTGCGTGGCGAAAAAGTCTTGTTGTTTTTAAACCGCCGAGGATTTAGCACGATGACCAAGTGCAATCAATGCGG
>CAZWOH010000218.1:0-2802 GCA_964635405.1 uncultured Planctomycetales bacterium
CTGTCTTTTCAATTTCGGAAAGCAGATTGACTAGCGCAAACCGCGGGGCCAAATTTAGCATTCGCGCCATATCGTGCACACCCTGAAAATCGATATCTATTAGCAAAACGCGCTTATCCGTCAAAGCCAATGATGTGGCTAAATTAAGAGCGACAAAAGTTTTGCCGACTCCGCCTTTATTTCCAAAAATGGTTATGATCCGTGATTCCATTTTTACTTTCAAAAAATGTTATTTTAAGATGCGATTGCAGTTATGCTGCAGTGATTAAAAACCTGTTTTACTTTTTATCTGGAACGGGTGTTCCAAGAATGGCTTTCTCACTATATTCCACGGTAACAGAAAACTGGAGTTCTCTCAAATTCTTGGCTGGCATAAAACGATCATATGGCGACAAAATTTCTGCGGTGTTAACCGCATCTTTATCAAAAATCGCGTATCCCGAAGATTTGTTGACGACAACGTTTTTAATATTGCCGTCGGGAAGAATCGTAATATTCAAAACAACCGTTCCTTCCCAGCCAGATTCTTTTGCTTCATAAGGATATGAAATTGTTTCGGACAATTGTTGTTTGATTTTGTTGCCGTACTTCTCTTTGATAGCAGAAATCTCTTCATCCGTTAAAACATTTTGGGGATCCACAAGGCGAGGATCATCCAGCGCCATATTCAAACTTGGATCATCTAAAGATTTTTGCATTCCATTTTTGGATTCAGAAATTTTAACATCCGCAGCCGGTTGCTTATCGGATGGCTTTGCGGGATCAGACTTAACAACCTTGTCCTTTTTTGATTTTGAGCTGCCGGATTTTTTAGCATTTTTTTCTGCCAGTTTTTTTGCTTTTTTCTCGGCTTTAGCTTGTTTGTCTTTTTGTTTTTTTAGCTTCGCTGCCGCTTTAGCGTCTGCCTTTGCTTTCTTCTGGGCGGCTTCTCGTTCAATCTTTAACTGAGCGGCTGATTTGGGCAAATCGGTTTCTGATGTTTTATTCTCGGCGACCTTGGAAGAACCGTCTTTCATTGCCTTGCCTAAATCCGATTTTTGCCCTTTTTCTCCGGAACCAGGCTCCAGGCGCACAACAGATGCTTTGTCTTTTTGAGATGACGATTCTTCTGTTGTCTTTGCGCTGGTTTCTTGCTTATCTAATTGGGATTTAGATCTTTTTTCAGACTTATTATGGATAGGCAAATTCTTTAATATCCGCGGCGTCAATGAAACAACTAATTCCTGTTCATTGCTTGGCGTATTTTTAGATTTAAACAACATCCCAACAACCGGGACTTTGCTTAAAAAAGGAACTCGTTTAACTGTCTCCGATTGCCGGCGTTGTATCATTCCGGCCAAAACAATCGTCTGCCCATCTGCAAGTCTGACCTTTGTCGTTGCCGTCCGGGTCAAAAACGCAACATCGTCGCCAACCGCATTAGCCGCATCAACATCTCTTACGGTAATATTAACTTTGATATCAATTTTTCCATCGCGCAACTCCGGAGTAACTGTAAGCTCAACGCCATAATCTTTAAACGAAACGTTCTCTTGAACACTTCCTCCGCCAACCGCAGTCGACGTTGTTCGAATCGGAATTTCCCCACCAACGAGAAATGACGCTTCTTCTGCGTTTGTCACAACCAAGGACGGCTTGGAGAGAATGCGTCCTTTGCCTTCCTGGATCAAAAGATTAACAACAGACAAAATAGCCGAAGTCCTCGCAAAATCGCCGACTTTAAATAAATCCGCAAAGCTTCCATCCTGCGTCGGAAGGGTTTCTTCAAAATCGAAAGCAAGTGATGTACCCGTTGTCCAGTCAAACCCCAAAACCTTGGTAAGTGTCGTATCCAGCTCGGAGAACTGCACATCGATTTGTATCAATTCGCCTTCTTCCACGACTAAATTAATTATGTTGTCTCCAAAATTCTTAAGAATTTCATCGAGCTTTTTCTTTTCATTTTTGTTCAACGATCCGCTTAAAAGAATTTTTCCTTCGCTATAATTTTTTTCTAAAAGAACGCCCTCGATTCCCGCTGACTGTACGAGAGACGCAATACGATTTGCAACTGTATTGAGATCTGTTGAAACAACACGTGCAAGGATTTGTTTTTTTCCGTTTTCATCCCAAATAAAAACCTGCGTTTCCCCGACTCTGCGGCCAACAAGAGTCATTTCATCATCAGAAGCGTTAGTAATGTCAACAACGCCGGGATTTGCCACAGCAACTTTCGTTAAAGACTTGACTTTCAAGGTCACCAGGTCCCCAACATACAAAAACACATTGTCTTCTTTTGTAATATCCACCACATTTTGCAACTGAGCTAACGCAAAAGGAGGAAAAATCAAATTGAAAGACAAAATAGTTATTACGAAAAACAATGCGATCTTTTTTAACGAATTTGTATCTGAGGACATATTAATGGAATCTCCTTAAAGAGAATTTAAGCTGATGGACAGACTACTCTAATATATGAATGTTACTGCTGTACGCCACCTTTAAAAATTTCAATTAACGGCTTGGCATCTGGTTTTTTCTCGGTATCCGGTCTTAAATTTGCCGCACTGACCGGTGCTGAAATTTCGGTCCCTTGTTTACTGAAAACATACTCTGCTAAATTTTGCCAATCCGCTTTTTGCAAATTTTCGATCTTTGTTTCCGACGGAGCGCGCAAAACAAGCTGTAGTTGCCCATTTTTTTCCATAAAAGACATCAGCCCCGCTTCTTCGGGCGTAAAAGCAAATGTAATATTAAGCGCTCCGGCAGCCTGTTGCTGTTCGTATCCGCCGGTTGCCTGTAAATTTGTTCCAACAGCCAAAA
>CAZWOH010000219.1:0-2779 GCA_964635405.1 uncultured Planctomycetales bacterium
GTGGCTCAGATGCCGGCGTAATCATAATCTGACGAATAGCCTCGAATATCATAATAATTTTCTGATCGTGATCCTTGTACTGCCGCTGAAGATCATTGATCTTCTTAGCAAGATCATGATGTGTTGTCATCAATTCACGCAATTTCACAAATGCCCGCATGATTTGAATATTAACCTTGATGGCACGAGGACTATTCAAAACACTCGACAACATAAGAATCCCATGTTCAGTAAAAGCACATGGAAGATACTTTATATTTTGTCCACGTTTCAAGGTGCCAATTTGGCTCCTTGAATGATGAGCTTCCTCTTTCGACAGTTGGAACATGAAATCATCCGGAAAGCGCTCAATGTTTCTTCGAACTTGACGAGTTAAATATTTAGTCAGAACTCCATAAAGTTGAGCCAAATCACGATCCAACATGACCTTTTGCCCTCTGATCAAATAAATTTTTGGCTCAATTTGCACTAAAGAAACTTCAACTTTTGACATACTTCCTCCTTGAGTTGGAGGGGTAGATTGTGTAATGGGGATTTTCGGGTGATGTCCCTGGTTATAAACTAAAAAGAGGGATTACGACCTTCGCAATCCCCCTTTAAAAATCAAACCAAAATAACCTTACTTCGCTGTAGCGAATTGCGGTTCTTTTTTGTGAACTTCGATCTGCGGATTTTTGCCAGCGACCTTTTTGACGCTCACCGAATGATAATTCGAATCGCTCTTAAAATAATCCTGTCCGCGCTCCATATATTGGGCGTCGGTCTTTTGCGGAGCAAAAAACTTGGCACAAAACTCTTTGGCCGCCTCAACGTCAAAATACTTGCAGCAATAAATATCAATTGAAATAAAATTCTTAACTGTCAGCGTATGAATAACAATCGAGCTTTCGATCAAAGGAACCCAGCCGGAGAGACCTGCTTTTTCGGGAAACAGCCTTTCATCGCTGCGAAAAATATTCGGCGGCGATTGCTTTTCCATCCCTAGATATCCGACGATATCATCTAAAAACTTATAACACAGCGCCAAGTCATCGCAAGCGCCTTGTTTGCAATTATACAAATCCAAAAGCAACTGATAACCAAAAGCCGGGCTTTTAGCATCTTTCACTTTATTCATCCGAACATGTGTCCTTTTTTAGATTGTTAAATCGTAGGGAGCAATGCAGCTCCGTTTACCAGTAAATTAGTCCAATTTATACTACAAATAAACAAAAATATCTACTTTTTTTTCTGGCGTCGCGACTGGTCTTAAATTTGCATTTTACCGTGAATTCCTCTAAAATGGCGACGACTTTAAAGGAGAATTGTATGCAGATTTTATTAAATGGAAAATCCCACACTATCGAAAACATAGCAACATTGGATGATCTAATCGACCATTTTTGCAAAAATAATAAATATGTGATCGCCGAATTAAACGGAAGCGTGATCAAATCTCCTCTATGGCGACAAACTCCGGTTAAAGAAGGCGACCAGATCGAATTAGTCCGGATGGTTGCCGGCGGATAAACGAAAGATTCAGAGAAAAAAATGGAAATAGAAAAAACAACAACTGCCGATCCTTTGGTGATCGCAGGTAAATCTTTTACCAGTCGTTTTCTTTTAGGCACAGGGAAATTTAAAAATAAGTCTGACCTTAGAGACAGCATTGAGTCTTCACAGACTGAAATTGTCACAGTGGCTCTGCGGCGCATTGATCTAGAACGCCACGAAGAAAATATTCTCGAGTATATTCCGCCGTCGGTGACGCTTTTGACAAATACCTCGGGTGCGCGCAATGCCGATGAAGCTATCCGTATCGCCCGCATCGCCCGCGACGCCGGTCACGGCAACTGGGTCAAAATTGAAGTGATTAACGACAGCAAATACCTTCTGCCTGACAATGAGCAAACAATCAAAGCCACCAAAATTTTAAGCCGCGAAGGCTTTGTTGTTCTTCCCTATATTTCCGCTGATCTGTATGTTGCCCGTGAACTTGTTAAAGTCGGCGCCACGGCTGTCATGCCATTGGGGTCTTTGATCGGTAGCAATCAAGGGCTGAAAACTAAAGAATTTATTAAAATTCTCGTCGCAGAAATTGATGTTCCGATTATCGTTGATGCCGGGATCGGGGCTCCTTCACACGCAGCAGAAGCGATGGAAATAGGAGCCGACGCGGTTTTAGTCAACACAGCCGTGGCCACGGCAGGGTATCCAGCTGTGATTGCAGAGGCTTTTGCTCTCGCGGTAAAAGCCGGACGACTTGGGTTTTTGAGCAAATTACCGTCGACAACTGATATTGCGTGCGCCTCATCGCCGTTAACCGGATTTCTTTATAACGAATAATGGGTTATTGGGTTAGCCTCTGCTCAAACAGTGTCTCGCGCCAAGACTGCAACTTAAGAAATGCGTGAAAAGCCGGCGCTCGCCAAACTCGCATAGGCTAACCCAATAACCCATCAAAATCTCTTTTCCTATGTTTTCTCTTAACAAAATAAATAATATCCTCGCCAACGACGATCCGCTCTTGCTTGAAGAATTGGCCCAAAAATCCGTGCGTCTTACCCGACAATACTTTGGCCGCACCATTTCTCTTTACGCGCCGGTATATCTTTCTAATTATTGTTCAAGCCACTGCACGTATTGCGGATTTAATAGTCACCATCGTATTGACCGCATCAAATTAACGGGCCAACAAATGCGCGATGAAATGAAGCACGTCGCCGACAGCGGCATCGAAAACATTTTGCTTTTAACCGGCGAATCTTATCAAGCAACGCCGCTTTCCTATCTTAAACAA
>CAZWOH010000220.1:0-2773 GCA_964635405.1 uncultured Planctomycetales bacterium
TGGTGGAGGTGGGGGGAATCGAACCCCCGTCCTTAAGTCACATCATATAAGCTTCTACATGCGTAGTTTGTCTTTGGATCTTATCCTGCTTTAACCGGCAAACAGGTTTTGGCAGGACCAGTCTTGAAAAGGTTCGCTTTCTACGTCAAGACACCATAAAAAGCTATCCTGCTAATGACCTTTTGTAAGCCCGCAGGCACTACCTACAAAAGGGCTTAGTTTAATAAATTAAACTAAGGCTGGTTGCATAGCGCCGTTAGCGATAGCTTCGGCTTCTGCGATCAACGCATCATTACTGTTTGCGTTTATTTTGTGCTGGACTGATTAACGAGGCCAACCAGCGTCCTCGGCATGCCACCTATACTAGTCACACAAGTCGAGACCAGTCACCCCCTGTGAAAGAACAACGGGAAATACATTTAACTTTCGCGAAGCAGACGTCGCGCTTTTTGAGATTGCGAGGTTGAAAAATTATCAACAAATTGCTTTAACTTGCCAAGAACTTCAAGCTTCTTGATCGGCGAAAGACGCGCCCATTTTTTTATACGGATTTCTTCTTTTTCCCAGCCGCCGAACGCGACGGATAAATTCTTTTGATTTTTTCGAGTTGAACGATGTCCCATCGGTCGACGTCCCTTCCAGCGGCTTTTTTCATCTTAATCAAATCGGCCGGCGAAATAATATGCACACTAATTTTGCCGAGCCGTTTAATTATAGCATTCTTTTTGGCCTGCGCAAAACTTACCGGCGACTCAATAATAATGTCAACTTCTTCGTGGCTTTCATGACGATAGAAGTTAAAAGCTTTCATATTCTTGTTTACAATCCAGTCGCGCCGAATGGCGGGGTCGGCAATGCCCATAGGATCAACCGGATGACGAACTTTATACCCCAAATCTTTTAGAATCATAACGATTTTTCGCAAATTGGCGTCTGTCA
Source organism: uncultured Planctomycetales bacterium (assembly GCA_964635405.1). Taxonomy (GTDB): domain Bacteria; phylum Omnitrophota; class Gorgyraeia; order Zapsychrales; family JANLHA01; genus JADLGJ01. The sequence continues at coordinate 940 of CAZWOH010000220.1, forward strand.
TGGCCACTAAAATATCCATATCGCTGGTGGAGCGTTCAATGCCTAGCAAATTAGTCGCGAGTCCACCGACAAGCAAATATTTAATTTTTGATTCATGAAAAGCTCTGATGACACTTTCATAAAGAAACATTGTTCATCCTCTTCTTTTCGTATTGACCGCGCGCTTAAGATCGCGGTCCATGTCGCGTTTTTTGATGTCCTCGCGCTTGTCGTAAAGTTTTTTGCCTTTGCCTAGGGCGATTTCGACTTTGACAAAACCTTTTTTATTAAAATAAATCTTCGTCGGAACCAATAACATCGATTTTTCATTGATAAGCGAACCGATCTTTTCAATTTCTTTTTTGTGCAAAAGAAGTTTTCGCTTGCGTGCCGGCTCTTGGTTCAAATAGCTTGCTTGCATGTAAGGATTGATGTGCAAATTATAAAGGATGATTTCTCCCTCATCGACCCGCGCAAAACTATCCGCAAAGTTGACCTCGCCATTTCTGATCGATTTGACTTCCCCGCCGGTCAAAGCAATCCCGCATTCCCAATTTTGGGCCAAATGGTAATTGTGATACGCTTTTTTGTTGGTCGCGATAACTTTGAAAGCCATTAAAATCCAAATTTTGCATTACAACTTATTGCGCGACGATCCGTCGCGCACAATAGAGTAATGCAAAATTTGCCTCCGGTTGTCCCGCAGGGACAAGATTAACCCCGCACGTCTCGACTTTGTCGAGACGTGCGGCCCTTTGGGCGGATTTTGCATGGGCCAAGCAGAAGCTTGGCTAATGCAAAATCCGGGTTAAAACGGCCCTGCCCATTTCATATACACGGTTAAAAAAATCGGGATCGTCACGATGCTCGCCAAATGCGTCACAAAAACCCCTTCGCTGACAAAATCTTCTTCAAGATTATAATAACGTTTAATCAAAGACAAGGTGACTGCGCTGGGCACCGCCGCTTGCAGAACAATCAAAAACCCGATAAGCCCGCCTATGTTAAATACAACCACAAAAATCAAAGCCAAAAGCGGAAAGATAATCATCTTGGCCAAAACAACCAAAGCCGCCGGACCAACTTCAATCTGGCGAAAATTGATATTAGCCAATCCGCCTCCGACGGTAAACATGGCAATGGTCAACGCGCAGTTACCCAACATTTCGACCGGCCTTAAAATAACTTGTGGAATATACCGTTGAGCACCAATCCCAACTAAAACCATCGTCAAAAGCGTCGTCAACAGAGGCGGGTTGAGAATCTTTTTGAAATCGAATTTTGCTATTGGCTTATCCGATTGCGCACCCGGTCGCAGCAGAAGCCAAACCGCTAAAGACCAGATCAACAAATTCGCGCCAATGATATAAAGAACGATGTAAATATAAAGCGTGTGCGCGGTTGGTCCGCTAAACAGAGCCGCGACGACAACCAACGGAATATTGCCGCAATTGGCAAAACCAACGAGCGCCATAAATTCATTTTTGCGCTGGCCTTGCAAACGAAACCCGACGAGCCACGCTAAGGCCAAAGCGGCAAAAGCCATGGCCATATAGAGCAGCGGCAATTTCCACCAGAATGGATATTCAAGGAAACTAAAATGTTGAGACAATTGAATAAACACAAAACACGGCAACAGAATATTGACCAAAACCGCCGTCAACTGATCCAACCCGCGGCCGTCGAGCATTTTACCCTTGACGGCAAAATACCCACAGACGCCCAAAAGCAAAACCTGCATCGTCGCCGAGAATGTTAGGTGAAGAGTTTCTAAAAACATAGTGCAGGCATTATACATGAAGACAATTAAAAATTGACAGTAAAAATCAATCCCGTTATACTGCCAACATTGTAA
>CAZWOH010000221.1:0-2706 GCA_964635405.1 uncultured Planctomycetales bacterium
AAGTTCAAGTTATCTCCACCGCCGTCTTCCGCCAACTCATCTTGCCCAAGCTCATCGAAGAAGTCAATACAGGCAAGAATTTTGCCGCGACCCGCCAAGTGTATCAAAGCGTCATTCTTGCCGCGTGGTACAAACGAGCGTTGAAAGATTCTTTACTTGGAAAAATCTACGCCGACAAAAGTAAGATTGCCGGCGTTGAAACCGACGTTAAAGATATCAAACAAAAAGTGTATGAGCAGTACTTAGAAGCCTTCAAAAAAGGGGCGTACAACGTTATTAAAGAGGATGAAGGTCCTGATGGCGAGCTGATCCCGCGAAAATATTTTTCGGGGGGCGAGGGACTAAGTTTTGCATTTGCGTCAACACCGTTGACTGTTGTGACTACTCCATCTGAAGTTAATCGTGCGGCGTCTGCTATTACTGAAGCTGGAAATAATATCGCCCTCGTCGCCGCTAATACAGCTGAAAATCTTCAAGAGGCCACAGCAAATGAACCAAATAAAATTTCCTCATCTTCCATCGCCCAAAAACTAATTGTGGCACTGGTTTCCACAGGGCTTTTGCTTACACCGCCTGCAAATCTTTCTGCTCAAGAACAAAACAATATCAAAGCCGCTGTTGAGCAAGTTTATGACACGGGTCTCTCCGCCAACCGCATGATGATTCTTTCTGAATTAAAAATGTTCAATTCTCCCACAGCCTCTGACGAATTTAAGACAAGTGTCCGTGCACACTTAGAGGACTTGTTTAAAAAAGAGGGCTATAGCTTGATTCCTTTTTATAACAAATTTGATCCAGCTAAACCGGTCGTTCTTTTTATCCACGGAGCCTCGAAAGAAGGCGGCGCTGCTAAATTTATCGACGCTTTAGCGCTGTATCATGAGAATGCCAATTTGCTTGCCTATCAATTTGATGATTCTAAATCATTAGAAAAAATTGCTAAAGAACTAGCTGACAAATGGCAAAGTTTTAAAGAAAAAAATAATGTCAATAATTCTAAGGTTATTGTCGCCGTTCATTCGTACGGCGATGTGGTTTTTCGGCGGGTTGTCAACGATGACCCAGACTTATTTAGGAAAACTGCTGTTTTCGAAATAGCACCAACCTATGGCGGGTCGCGCTATGCTTTCAGATATGGCGACGAAAAAATTGCCGAAATAGCAACAGAATTGCTAGGTTATAAAGCCATCAGCGAAGCCCAATATCCTGGCGGAACAATACAGAACAAACTTTTCAGCCCAGAGGCCATAGCGAAGCTTGATTTTAGATATAGGCTTGTTTTTCTTGTGGAAGAAGATGCGAATAATCCAAAACAAAAACCTGAAAGTAAAATGTCTGCTGAAGAAACCAATTTCAGTGCTAATTTTCAAAGAGGGTTAAAAGGCGCTGATCAAGTTATTTATTTAAATGGCAAAGCTACTCACGGCAATGCTCCCTTAAGTGACGAATTTTTGAAAACTCTTGGGAACTCCATCCAAACCGCCTCCTCGAGCAGTGTGGGGAATCCTTCGGATCCCTTAAGCTCACTGAGCATTGTTTTTCGCGGCGAAGGATATGGAATTTATCAAAGGCAAGCAGAGAAAGGTGTTTTGTATTTTATTACCGAGAACGCAGATCTTCACGATCGACTCGGGCATATTTTAGAACTTTTAAATTTTGAGGATCTCAGTTTTGGAAAAATTGTCGAAAGAGGGACGATCCCAACAAAACCAGTTAACTTCCGCATGTCCCTTGCCCAAATAGCTGGGGACATCAAAGGATTTCTGAAAAAAAGTTATCAATCGAGCAAAGAGAGTATTTTAAATTACATAAAGGCAGAGCTTGATCCCAGCCTAGAAATCCCAACGATGTGGGAGTATTTAACAGGCATGTATACGTCACGCGATTATGCCCCGCCAACTTTAGATTCTTCAAAGCCCAAACGATTTCTAACTCTACAAAACATCAAAGGTGTCGCTATCAGTATCAAGCATGCGCTTTTAAGTTTAAATAAACGTGTCGTGTATATTAAATTTGAATCTTTACCCGACGGCCAGCTGATGTCAAAGTCTGCATTGTGGCAACATTCGAGTTTTGACGAACGGATTGATATCCTCATGGATATTGCCAATACTTTTCAAAAAATGCACGAAGCGGGGATTATTTACAATAATGTCAATGCGCAATCCATTATGGTCGGCCAAAAAGATGGGAAGACCGTTGCCCTGCCCTTTGACTTTTCACAAAGTTATTTGTATGGGTACGACTCTCGTGCTGGCCAGATGCCTTCTGATGCGATACGAGGGGAAATTATTGAACTGGCCCGGATGATTAATATTGAAATCCAAGCGCAAGTGCTTTTTTATGAACACGCCCTCGACGGTCCGCTCGAAGAGCTAATTGATATGATGACAGATATTTACTTTACTCGAAGAAATATTCCCAAGGACATGGCCGAATTTGCGGATTGGTTGTTAGAGATAAAAGAAGATACCACGCAAGCAAGAGATGTCTATGACAATTTAGAAAGACGGCTTTCAAATCAACGCGACTCTGGGGCAGCGTCGAGCAGTGTGGGTGATCTGAAGGCTTCCTCAACTGCTCTTATTGAGAAATATTCCACCGTTGGCGGTATCGACTTTGACCCGACAAAACTTAACTTGCAAATCAAGCGCGACGGGCACGGGGTGCCGCTGCCTTTGCCAGAACAGAATTTGGAAAATATTA
>CAZWOH010000222.1:0-2607 GCA_964635405.1 uncultured Planctomycetales bacterium
CGAATGTTCCAAAACAATTTGTTTCAAACATTCGATCCACGTTGGCGAGGTGTTTAAGCTTTCGACCAATTGCCAACGCTCTCCGCCGAGTTTTTTAAACAGATGCTGGTATTCGATGCCGATTTCGACGGTGGTTTCCAAACAATCGGCGACGAAAGCTGGAGAAAAGACGAGCACGTTTTTTATCCCGCGCTGGATAATATCTGCAATAACTTCATCGGTGTAAGGTTTGATCCACGGGTCTTTGCCTAAACGCGATTGGAAACACAAGGTATACTGGTTTTCTTTTAAGCCTAATTCTTTGGTTAAAAGACGAGTTGTGGCAAAACACTGGGCGCGGTAACAGTATTGGTTTTTGGCATGATAACTGTTGCAGCAATCGCCCAAACGGCAATATCCGTCGGATGAAGCTTTTAAAATTTGACGCTGCGGCAAGCCGTGATAACTAAAAAGAAAATGGTCGTACTTTTCTTGTGCCATATATTTTTGGCCAAGCGTGACGAAAGCTTTAATAAAAAGCGGATGGTCAAAAAATTGGCTGATAATTTTGAGGGTTGGTATCGTTTCCCAGCTTTTGATTTCGTCCATCAGTTTTTCGTGTGTCGAACCGGTGGACGCGGATGCGTACTGAGGGTACATGGGGATCACAATGATTTCCTTGAGGTTTGCGGTTTTAAGTTGTCCCAGCGCAGAACGCAAACTGGGATTTTGATAACGCATCCCTAAAACGACTTTGTAATCCGGGCCCAAAGCTTTTTGTAAAAGTTCGGCGACTTGATAGCCATAAATTTTAAGCGGCGATCCGTCTTTGGTCCAAAGCTGCTGATAAGCTTTGGCCGATTGCGGTGCGCGAAAAGGCGCGATAATCAGGTTGACTAAGGCAAAGCGCTGCAAAAAGGGAATATCGATCACACGGCCGTCTAAGAGAAATTCCCGCAGATACCGCGCCACGTCCGAAACGCTCGGGCTGTCGGGCGTGCCCAAATTTAACAAGAGAACACCTGCGGAAGGTTTTGCCATAGTGATGCATTCTATACTAAATTTTTGGATTTTCGAGGGAAAATCTTGCTTTTAGAGGCCATAAAAACTATAATGTCCCAGTCTTTGGATAATCGCAGTTAACCAAAAGGGGTTTGCGCTGGTCAATTTTACCTCACAAAACGATTTGTCAACGCCGGTTGGCCATAAAATTCTTTTTATAACGCTTCTAGTTTGGGCCATTGCGCAATCGATCAAAGTAGTTTTGGGCGTTATTGTGGAGCGGCGGTTTAATTTTCGCTGGTTTATTGGCACGGGCGGCATGCCTTCAAGTCATGCCGCTGGCGTTGTGGCTTTGGCGACACTGTGCGGCTTGTGTGTCGGGTTTCAATCAATTGCGTTTGCGCTCTCTGCAGTTTTTGCCTTGATTACGATGTTTGACGCTCAGGGCGTCCGGCGAGCCACCGGCCAGCAAGCGGAAGTGCTTAACAAAATTGTCGATGACATTTATCGTCATGGGAATATTGAAATTAATCGGTTAAAGGAGCTGATTGGACATACGCCGTTTCAGGTTTTTGTCGGCGCTTTGATCGGGTTTCTGTTGGCAGTTATTTTTTATAATTTATGGATTAAACCTTAAGAACGCAAAGCTTTTTGTGCCTGCCTTAAAGGAGGTCGGACATGGATAAAAAAATCGTGATTGGGGTTGTTGGGTTTGTCGTTGTTGGACTAGCGTTTGTTTTATGGCCCAAAGGCCAAGGTGGGCAAACGCAGGCTTTAAGTTCTGCAACAAACACCAAAGAAGCCAAAGAACTTCACGCTCAAGCGGTTAAATTGCGTGAGAGTAATGAACCGATTCGGGCTAAGGCAGTTTATCAGGAAATCATCAAAAATTATCCTGACCTTGAAAATATCGCGGCAATCCAGCAGGAATCTGAAGCGGTGAATTTGCAACTTTTGTTTTCGCGTACCGAGGTTTCCGGAAAAACAGTTATTCATGAAGTCGCCCCGGGCGATAGTTTGGCCAAAATTGCCAAAAAATACAATACAACCGTTGATTTTATCCGCCGCAGCAATAATTTAAGCGGAGACATGGTCCGCTTAGGAGACAAGTTGCGGATATGGACGGCCAAGTTTAATGTGTTTGTCGATAAGTCGCAAAATATTTTGATTCTCAAAGACGGCAATGAAGTTGTTAAGGTTTATAGTGTTTCGACGGGCGAAAAAAACAGTACGCCGGTGGGGACCTTTAAGATTACAACAAAATTAGAAAATCCGGTCTGGTTTAACAAAGGCATCGTTGTCCCGCCGGAAAGTCCGCAAAATGTTTTGGGCACCCGCTGGATGGGTTTTGATATTCCCGGTTACGGCATACACGGGACGGTGGAACCTAACAATATCGGCAAGCAAGTGACCGCCGGTTGTGTGCGCATGATCAATGAACAGGTCGAGGAACTTTATAGTATTTTGCCCCTTGGCACTGAAGTTGTGATTGTCGATTAGATTTTAGAAAGGAAAGGTTTAAAACATAATGAGCGCACTGGATTTTGAGAAACCGATTATTGAGCTGGAAGCAAAAATCAATGATCTGAAAAAAAGCGGTAAGACGAAAAAAATCGACTTTGAGCC
>CAZWOH010000223.1:0-2589 GCA_964635405.1 uncultured Planctomycetales bacterium
CTTAAAGAACTTCGCGAACAAAAAAATATGTCCCTCAAAGAACTCTCCGAACAAAGCGGCGTGCAAATCGCGACCTTAAGCCGGATCGAAAATTTGAAAATGACCGGCACGATCAATTCGCATTTAAACATTGCCAAGGTTTTAGGCGTTGAGCTCGTGGATCTTTATAACCACGCCGATCAAACAGAAACCCAAACGCCGTCGGCGCAAGTCACCAAGTCGCAAGCGACCGCCGAATCGTTTACGTACAATAACTTGGCTTCCTATGAAATTTTGACGACACAACTTTTCAAAAAGAAGATGATGCCGATTGTTCTGCGCATTGAGCCGCAGGGCAAAACTAATCCCGAACAAAACCCCGCTGGCGCGGAGCGTTTTATTTTTGTTTTGGAAGGCGAAGTGGCCGCTTATATAGGGAAGGATGCTTATACGCTCAAAACTAACAGCTCGCTTTATTTTGATGCCAGCCTTGAGCATCATTTTGAAAACAACGGCAAAAAAACGGCCAAGGTCATATCGGTCATAACGCCGGTGGCGTTGTAAAAGGGGTTAGGGGTTGGGGACTAGGGGTTAGAATAATGGAATCAAAAATTAAAAATTTTAGAGATTTACTCATTTGACAGAAAGGAAAAACTGTTGCCATTGAAGTTTATAAAGCGACTGAAAAATTTCCGCCGTCCGAAATGTTTGGGCTCAAATCCCAAATGCGCCGCTCTGCAGTTTCGATTGCTTCTAATATTGCCGAAGGTTTTAATCGACATCATACGAATGAATATCGACAATTTCTCTATATTGCGCTGGGTTCATGCGCTGAGCTAGAAACACAACTCGAAATAAGTCATGAATTAGGCTATATAAAAAATGACCACCTTCAATCTTTTTTAAACGAGCTTAGCTACCAGTCACGAATGTTACGCAGTTTAATAGGAAAACTTAAAAACTAATAATGCTTTTACTAACCACTAACCCCTAGCCCCTAACCCCTTTTTTAGGAGACTTATGTCCAAGATACTCATCTGTGACGACGAAGAAGGTATCCGCGAATCGCTCAAACTGATTTTAAGCGATTTTTTTGAACTCATTGTTATTAGCGACGGCACGCAGTGTGTCGAAACGCTCAAAGGCGCAAGCGACGTGGGGCTTGTGCTTTTGGACATCAAAATGCCCAAAGCTTCGGGGCTGCAAATTTTGAAAGACATCAAAGCCAATTTTCCCAAAGTCAACGTGATTATCGTGACTGGCTACAAAAGTGTGGACACCGCCGCCGAAGCGGTGCGTTTAGGCGCGTCGGGCTATATCGTCAAGCCCTTTCGTTCCGACGAAATTCTCAGCACAGTGAGAAAGAATTTGGGGGTGAAGAGTAGTTGATTGATCTAAAGCTAAATCCTCTGGCGGTCATTGCCCTACTCATAGCTATTTGTGGCTATATCACAGCAGCGGTATTTGCTTTATATGGAAGATCAAAAACTCACCGCATCTGGGCTCTACTTAATTTTTCAGTTGCTACTTGGTCACTGTTCACATTTCTTGCCACATCAAGCCCAACCTCACCTGTCGCACGCAACTTTTGGGTTATCTCGCATGGAGCAGCCATCTGGATTCCAATTACTTACGCACATTTCGTACATGAATTTTGTAAATATAGAATTCCCATACTTATAAAAAGCGCGTACACCTATGGATTTTTACAAAATCTTTTACTAATCATTACATCCGGAAATATCATTTATCTCAGAACAAACGCCCTCTATGCAAATCCAATAAACTACATCGAAATAAAAACATTTAGTTGGCTAATCGTTTTTCTATATTGGTTCTTTTTAATGGGGTGGGCACATATTTATCTGTATAGATATTGCAAACAAACCAGTTCACCCAAAAGCAAAGAAGCAATTTTTATTTTGATAATTAATTTGTTAGGCTATACAGGAGGCCTCTCAACAGTCTTACCTATGGCAGGCTACCATAACTTTTATCCATACATACTCGTACTTACTCTATTTTATGAAATCGGCGCAAGTTATACAATTTTTAGACGTCAAATACTAGAGTTAGACTTTGTCATTCAAAAAGGAGTACTTTATTCCATTTTGGTTTCGACATTAACTCTTCTTTATTTATTACTAATATTTATCGCCGATCAGTTTGTGCAACACGCCTTGAATGTATTTAACTTCACGACTCGAATAGCAGCACTTATCATTATAGGCCTCGCATTTAATCCACTACGAAACCGGATTCAAGCGATTATTGACCATACCCTTTTTAAAGGGACCCCAGTTCAACTCGCCGAGCAGAATCAACTCCTGCGCGAGAATGCGGTCCACAGCGAAAAGATGAAAACGATCGCCACCTTAGCCAGCGGGGTTGCGCACGAGATCCGCAATCCCTTAACTGCGCTTAAAACGTTTGTCGAATATTTTCCAAAGAAGAAAACCGATCCAGAATTTATCGCCAAATTTGAATCTATCGCCGGCACCGAAATCAACCGCATCGAAAGCATTCTCAACGAGCTTTTAGCTTTTGCTAAACCTTCTCCCCTTTCCTTAACCGATACAGACATCAAAAAGACACTCGAACACGCGCTCA
>CAZWOH010000224.1:0-2560 GCA_964635405.1 uncultured Planctomycetales bacterium
CGCGCCGAACGGCCGAAACACCGCCGATCATACTTTTCCAACAGGCTTCTTTTCCGACACCGTTGGGTGAAACAATCCCTATTCCTGTAACAACAACTCTTCGTGCCATGTCAACTCCATTGCAACGTCATTGCGAGCGTAAGCGAGTCCTTTTTAGGACGAGCGTTAGCGAAGCAATCTCGTTTTTAGGGATTGCTTCGTCACCCCTGCGGGGTTCCTCGAAATGACAATTAAGTTAAACCAAATTCTTTCTTTACCTGATCCACTGTAAAAAACTTGCCCGTCTCTTCGACGGTATGCACTAAACGAACGACTTTTCGATTAAGCGGCGCATCTTGTCTCATCGCAGAGGCGATAGATACGACCTCGCCGTTGATAAAATCAATTTCACTGACCTTGCGCCGCAAAATACTCTGTAAAATCGACCCATAAAGCGGCTCTTTACTTAAATTCGTTAGCGTTTTGTTCATGATGCCGGCTGCCTGTTCAAGAGGCATCGCGGCCAATCCAACGATACGCTCGAGGGGAAATTGCGGCAAGGACACCAACTTAATTTTTGCATCCTGCACAATCGGCAAGGCTTCCTTCAAAAGCAAAACGCTTAACCGGCAAAAATCCATGTCCACAAAAGTTTCCTGCATCGATTTGCCGATCAAGGCCGGAATACAGTTATTAAAATTCACAAAAAGCTTTAGCCACTTCATTCCTAAAATATTGTCGGTGACGACAACCAAAAAACTTTTCTTTAAAATTTCGGCGATCTCATGGACCTTGCTATCGTTGGTCACAAAACGTTTTCCGATAATCCAATCGCCGGGGAAATTATACGTCACCTGCCCGGGACTGATATACGTTGCGCCAAACATAACGATACTGCTAATGACCTGCTCGGGTAAAAAATGCGGGCTTAAAATATTGTCCGCCTGCACACCGTTTTGGGTTGTTAAGACCAGCGGCTTTTCTAAAAATGCCGCATTTTCGTCATACGCCGCGTCGATATCCTGCGTCTTGGTGGCAAAAACAACCAGATCAAATTCGCGCTCCAAACGTTCGGCAACCGGCAAGTGAAAAGTTTCGCTGCCGTCCGGACGCTTGATCGTCAAACCGCTTTTTTTGATGGCTGCAACTTGATCAGCGTGCCCGGTCAAAAGGACATCTTCCCCAGACTTAAACAATCCGGCTGCAACCACCGAACCGATAGCGCCTGCCCCAACAACCGCAATTTTCATCGTTTGTCATTCCAATCGTTCGTATTTTTAACCGACTCGGCAACAAGATAATTTTTTAAGCTTGTCAAAACCTTGTTAATCGTTTGAATATACTGCCTTCGCACAAACGGCCAGAGAAAAATATTAAGAAGTCCGCGAATTTTAAAATGCAGTTCATAGTCAATGCGCGTTCCGTTGGCGCGTTCCTCGAGCATGATGCGTTCAAAACCCTTAAAAAGCCCTTTGGTAAATGTGCGCTCAATTAAGCGATTAGGCAAAAGTTGTGCTACTTGGGCTTCCCAATCAGCGGCCGAAGGCTTGTTAATTTTGATCACATACTCTGTCCCTACACGAATTTCTCCGTCGGTCTGACGGATGTATTTCCACAAACAATCTTTGGGCCACCAGACTGACTCGCCCCAGGTCACTATCTGTTCTGAAACGGCCTGGATCGGCACCTCGAGAAAGACAAACTGATGAATGACCGAAAAACTATTTTTTGGTTTGCGCAGCAATGTGCTTGTCATAATTTAACCCTGCCTCATCTAGGATACGGACCATTAAGCTATAAAAAGCTTTTGGCACTTCCGAAAAGAAAGCATCAACGATATCGCATTCCTCGACGTGCGAAGCCCCGCGTGCCTGCGCGTTTTGCTGGGCTTTTTTTTCAACAACTTCGCGGGCAATGTCCCGATGAAACAGCGGGATCTTGCTAATCATCGCATTAAACTTTGACTGTGTTGCAGCATCCCATGGCATTTTTATAAATGTTGTCGTCATGACATTTCCTTTATTGTCCTGCCCCGATACCCGAAACGGCCGGAGTGCGTGAATTAGCTTCCCACTTTGCGATGTTTGCCATAAAATCTTTAACGCACAATTTGACCTTGTCGTCGTAATTGCTCGAAAATATCCGGTGAATACGTTCCGGTTTCGAATAATATTCACGCATACACCAAGCGCCCAAACGGCCGACTTCCTCGACGGTCAAAAAGTCGGTGGGGATAACAGGGTGTTGAAAGTCCCAAGTTTTAAGATCAATTTTTTCCGGGTCAAACCATCCCTTTTTAATTCCATAGCGCCAGTCCGGAGAATTGGGAACCGGCGTCAAATAATCGAGGGCAAAAATATCCGCGTCGATTTCATCAGCGACACGCAGGCGTTCCTTGATTTTGGCCTCTGTGTCTTCCTTAAGACCGATGAGAACCGTGCCCACAGAACCGATGTCATTTTGACGCAAAAGGTCAATCGTCTTTTTAATCTGCGCGATGGTGACCCCTTTGCCGCTCTTATGCAAACTCAAATCATCCTCGACCTCAACCCCGGTCAAAGCCAAAAAAAGCCCCGCTTTT
>CAZWOH010000225.1:0-2558 GCA_964635405.1 uncultured Planctomycetales bacterium
AAAAGACAATTTGTCAATTCACGAAACGATTAATATGGATATGAGCCGTATCCTGGCAAAATTTGATTGGAAGAAATAGACGTTCATGCGGTTTCCCCTTTTAACGCTTATTCTCTTAGGGGCATTATGTTATTTTAATGCGGTCGGAAATCCCTTTGTCCACGACGATATTGTTTTTATTCTGCAAAATCCCGGAGTCCATCATCTTGCCGGCATCGCGGAAGTTTTTAATAAAAGTTCTTTTGCCCCCGCATCGATCGCGGTAGCCAATGGGTATTATCGCCCTTTTTTAGACCTTGTTTATCGTCTGGAGTATTGGCTGTTTGGACCGGCGCCGCAAGGATATCACCTGCTTAATATCGGGCTTCATCTGGCCAATGCGTTTTTGATTTTTGCATTGGGCTTTCGTTTGACGGGACGCAAAATTTTTTCATGGTGTGCGGCAGCTTTGTTTTTGGTCCATCCGGTACAAAGTGAGGCGGTCGCGTGTATTTCGGGAATATCCAATCTGCTTTTTGTGTTCTTTCTGCTCGCATCGTTTTTGCTCTATACCCGGATTTCCAATCAAGCTTCCCCATTGACCTGGGTTGACGAGGCTGCGACGTATGGCGGGGCGCTTGTTCTTTTTGGCTGCGCGCTTTTGTCTAAGGAACAGGCGATTGTTTTGCCGCTACTTTTATTGCTTTATGAATTTTGTTTCCCCAAAATTGTGACTACCAGTAACAATATTTGGCGGCTTCGGCTGTCAGGGTTTTTGATTGTGGCCGGCGGTTATCTTATGTGGCGCAAAATTGTCGTCGGGGAATTTTTGACTTCGTTTGTGAGCAATTGGGGCGAATTTTATTTACGGCTAAAATCGTTTCCGGCGATGATGCTCAACCATTTGCAAACGGTTTTTTGGCCGTCAGACTTGCATTATTACCGCAGTTATGACATCCTTTCGCCCTGGGCTTGGCCGACGGTGAGTTTTTTTCTTTTTTTGGTTGTGTGCTTTTTGGTTTGGACGATTTTGCCGAAGAATCGTCAGATGCTTTATAGTTTTGGGTTAGGATGGTTTGCGTTTACCCTTTTGCCAACGACGAGTATCATTCCGCTGGTCCATGAATATTCTTTTATTGCCGCTTTTGAGCATTTCCTTTATTTGCCGTTGGCGGGCCTATTGTGGAGCTTGCTTATTGCATTGGATTATTTTGCACAGCAAATATTTCGTCGAAAAAGCCAGGTTGTTAAAAAGATTTTTATGGCCGTTGGGATCTTCGGCGCTGTTGTTTTAACGCAGGCGCAAACCCGTATCTGGGTAGGCGAGATTGCGCTTTTTGAAAAAGCGGTCAAATACGAAAACGGGATGGGCCGGCTGCATCTTCTTTTGGCGCAGGCGTATTATGCTAACGGAGATTTTCGCCAAGCCAAAGGCGAATACAGCATCGGGCGTGATATTATGCTCAAGTACCTTGGCAAAATCAAAGATGATCGGATTAAACCGTTTTATCTTTCGTTTTTAAAAGACAGCTTGTTGGGAATTGCCGCTTGTGAACAGGCGCTTGGCAATTGGCAGGCAGCCTGCGCCGAGTATGAAAAGATTTTTTTGTTCGCTCTGCCGGATAGTCGTGTCGAGAATAATTTGGGCGTTTGCGCAATCCGCGTCGGAGATTTGCCGAAGGCCGAACAACATTTTCGACGCGCTTTAGCGATGGATGCAAATTTTCAAGACGCAACAAAAAATTTAGAACAGGTCCTTAAACAAAAATCTTCAGGAGTCCAATGACACTCTCTTTTCAAATTATTGCCGCAGGCATTGCGGTTTTTCTTTTAGGGGTTTTGGGTATTTTGCTGATTGTCCCGACGAAAAAAACGCGGCGTCAGCGTTTTTCTGGCGAGCAAAAAATTAAATCTCAACAGTCTCCCCAGAAAGACTGGCAAGCGGTCAGTTTAAAATTAGAAAGGCACATCCAGGCTTTGCGCAAAGAAATTGACGAGTTCCAGCGCAAGGAAAAGGATTTACAGCGAGACCTTTCCGTGCAGAGCCAAAAATATAGCAAACTGCAGGAAAAGCTTCTGCAGGAGCGCGATTGGCAAAAAAAAGAGAGCGATGATATCGAAAAAAAGGCGCAGGAAATCCTTGCGCTTAAAAATGATCTTCGAAAAATGGAACATGATCTGGGAGTGATGCATTCAGATCGTCTGCGTTTTGAGCGGCAGCTGCGAGAATCAAAAGATGAGAATACTTCGATCACACAGGTGCGTCGCAATCTGGAGTTGCATGTCCAAAAAATTGAAGCTGAAAATGAAACTTTGCGTAAAACCGTTAAAGAATTGCGCTGGGAGACAGAGCGGCTTTCCGAGAAAAAGGATGCCGAAAGCTGGGTGCCAAAAGAAGATTTTGAAAAACTGCAAGCTGATCTTCGCAACAAGGAAAAAGATCTCGTCCGTTTGCGGGAACAATTTAAAAAAGAAACATTGTAGAAGATAGTTGATAGCCGCAGGGATGGATATATGTCCCTAAGCGAGTTTGGCGAACATTGTCCCGCCCAATCAGCGGGACAACGTGAGACATTGTT
>CAZWOH010000226.1:0-2550 GCA_964635405.1 uncultured Planctomycetales bacterium
GCAATGACTCGGCCAAAGCCGGTTCAAACATCTTCGCACGAATAACGGCGTGCGGGCAGACGCTCACGCATTTGCCGCATTGGATACACAGGTCTTGTTCCCAAACTGGAATCTCAAGAGCGATGTTGCGTTTTTCCCACTTGGCTGTGCCTGTCGGATACGTGCCGTCGACAGGAAATTGGCTGACGCGAAGGGAATCCCCGCATTGGCTGACAATTTTTCCAATGACGTCGCTGACAAACTGCGGGGCGCCTGCGGCAACGGGAGCAACAAGCCCAATGGTACTTGTAACCGAGGCCGGCACTTTTACCTGATGCAAATGCAAAAGCGTCTGGTCGACGGCCGCATAATTCATTTGGACTACGTCTTCGCCTTTTTTCTCATAAGTCTTTTTGATCGACTTTTTGATTTCTTTAATCGCCTCTTCTTTAGACAAAATTCCGGAAATCGCAAAAAAACAGGTTTGCATAATCGTGTTGACCCGTCCGCCCATGCCCGCCTCATGCGCGACCTTATATCCGTCGATGACAAAAAAGCTCAGCTGCTTTTCAATAATCTGCTTTTGCACATTAGCCGGCAAATGCGCCCAGACTTCATTAGGACCATATTGCGTATTGAGCAAGACGACCGCTTTTTGGTCGGCATATTTCAAAACATCGTATTGAAAAAGAAAATTAAACTGATGGCACCCGACAAAACTTGCTTTTTTGATCAAATAGGACGAGCGGATCGGGGAAGGGCCAAAACGCAAATGCGAAATGGTCAACGACCCGGACTTTTTGGAGTCATAGACAAAGTACCCTTGCGCAAAATTAGGCGTGTTCTCGCCGATAATTTTGATCGAGTTTTTGTTGGCACTCACCGTCCCGTCGGCCCCAAGCCCGTAGAAAACCGCGCGCACGCCGCCTTCGTTTTCAGTCGAAAAATTCTCATCGTAAGTCAGAGACATATGCCCTAAATCATCATCAATACCGACGGTAAAATGGTTTTTGGGGTTTTCTTTCTTTAGTTCATCATAAACCGCCTTGACCATAGCCGGGGTAAATTCTTTGGACGATAACCCAAAACGGCCGCCGATAATTTGGGGCATCGCACTAAATTTCTTCTGCTTGGCAGTTTCAAAAACCGCATTGACGACATCTAAATATAAAGGCTCGCCCCCGCTGCCGGCTTCCTTGGTCCTGTCTAAGACCGCCAAACTCTTTAAAGTTTTAGGCAAAGCCGCAATCAAATGCTCATTGGAAAACGGACGATACAGCCGGACAATCAGAAGCCCAACCTTTTCGCCTTTTTTGACCAAGTAATCGACCGTTTCACGGCAAGCATCAGCCCCAGAACCCATGACCACAATGACCCGTTCTGCGTCGGGCGCGCCGTAATAATCAAAAAGTTTATACTGACGGCCGGTTAATTTTGCAAAATCGTCCATCACCTTTTGAACAATGCCCGGACAAGCGTTATAAAATCCATTGGCCGCTTCGCGCGACTGAAAAAACACATCCGGATTTTGGGCGGTGCCGCGGATGACCGGCGCCTCCGGAGTCAAACGGCGGCTACGATGCTCCAAAATCCGCTTTTCGCTGACCATCGCGCGAATATCATCGTCGGATAAAAGTTCAATTTTGTTAACTTCATGAGAAGTTCTAAACCCGTCAAAAAAATGGACAAACGGAACGCGCGATTCAAAAGTGATTGTGTGAGAGAGCAGGGCAAAATCCATAACTTCCTGCACGCTTGACGAACACAAGAACCCAAAACCCGTCGCCCGCGCCGACATGACGTCTGAATGATCGCCAAAAATAGAAAGCGCATGGGTAGCCAAAGAACGAGCGGCCACATGAAAAACCGCCGGCGTAAGCTCTCCGGCGATTTTGTACATATTAGGGATCATCAAAAGAAGCCCTTGGGACGCGGTAAACGTCGTCGACAAAGCGCCAGTTTGAAGCGCACCGTGGACCGCACCCGCCGCGCCGCCTTCGCTTTGCATTTCCTGCACCAAAGGGACCGTGCCCCAAATATTTTTCGTCCCCTTGGCCGCCCATTCGTCGGCCAACTCGCCCATCGTTGAGGAGGGTGTAATCGGGTAAATCACAATGACTTCATTTAAACGATACGCCACATAAGCGGCCGCTTCATTTCCTTCGATCGTTACTTGTTTGCGCATAAGTTATCCTTTAAAAAAGTTAAAGACGCTCCATTTAAGGTTTTCTTTTGATAAATCTTGCCCATTCTACCTTATTTTTTTTATTTTACGTTCGAAAATTATGTTATATTATCGATAAGTTTTACTTATCGGCTTGTCATCCACGGCTTGGGGAGAAAACAAATGGTCCATCTTTTTTTTATCAAAACTTTTATGGCCGTCGCTAAAACAGGGTCTTTTCGCAGCGCGGCCACCGAAAACAATATTACCCAGCCGGCTGTCTCCCAGCATATCCGCCAGCTTGAAAAACATTTCAATTGCAAGCTCTTTGAGCGCTCTTCAAAAAAAATCGTGTTAACAGAGGCCGGCAAAATTTTCCTGACCTCTGCTGAAGAACTCCTTAAACT
>CAZWOH010000227.1:0-2473 GCA_964635405.1 uncultured Planctomycetales bacterium
GCCAAACGCATTTGACTTTTCATGGAAGCCAAACGATAGCTCATCGTCGCCGAGAAACCAGCCTGACGGATTTGCTGCGAAATAATAAAATTGCGCTTTAACGAAATTTCATCGAGCGAAACGAAAAACGCATCGATAGCTTTATCCTGCGCCGTTTCTTTGCCTAGGGCTAATAAAACACGCTCCATCCCTAAAGCAAACCCAATGGCATCAACCGGCGGGCCGCCTAATTGAGACACCAAGCCGCTGTATCGCCCACCGGCGCCCAAAGCATCTTGACTGCCTAAAGCGGGACACGAAATTTCAAAAACCGTGTGGGTGTAATAATCCAAACCGCGAACTAACGTCATACTGACTTCATATTTGACCGTCAAACTGTCTAAAGCTTGACAAACTTCACTAAAATACGCGCGGCTTTCCTGAGATAGATACGAATGGTTTAACTCGATTTTCGCCACGACATTTTTGCAGTCGCGGTTTTTGCAATCCAAAATCCGAAACACATTGCGTTCAAAACGATTCTGACAGTCGGGACAAAGTTGGGACAAATGCGAGGCAAGCTCTTGGCGCAAATATTTTGAAAAATTCTCTTTATCCTCTGTCGATCCAAGCGTGTTTAATTTGAGTTGAAATTGTTCTCTAGCCAAACCAGCGGCTTTGAGAATTTCGACGGCCAGCGCAATGATTTCGGCATCCAAAAACGGCGAAGCTGAATTTGGCCCGATTACCTCAGCCCCGATCTGATGAAATTGCCGCAACCGCCCCTTTTGCGGACGCTCCCCGCGAAACATGGGACCGACATAAAACAATTTGGACAACGCCTCTTTTTTGTCCAAGTCATTCTGAATATAGGAGCGTACGATCGCAGCCGTCCCTTCAGGACGCAGGGAAAAATTGGAAGCATCCGCTTCCTCGCTCTGGGACTTAAGTTGCAACATTTGCTTTTGAACAATATCGCTGGTTTGCCCCATCGAACGGGCAAAAAGTTCGGTCTCTTCAAACAAAGGCGTGCGAATTTCCCGATAACCAAAACGCGTCAAAAGATCACGCGATTTGTGTTCAAGATCCTGCCAAAGCCCAATTTCATCAGGCAAAATATCCGCGGTGCCGCGGGGTAAAAAAAACTTTTGGCTCATAAATACGCGCCCAAAAAAATAGCGGAGAAAAAATCCTCCGCTGTGTTGATAAACTTAATATGGAAATACTTCGAGGACAAGAAGTATATTTTTATAAAACATTCTGCTACTTGATCTTGTGTTTCATTTCCAAGCCCGGCTTAAAAATAACCACTTTGCGCGGGGGAACCGGAACGCTGGCGCCGGTACGTGGATTGCGTCCAAATCTTGCGCGGCGTTCTTTAATTTTAAAAACGCCAAAATTACGTAACTCGACTTTTTCATCGCGCATCAAGCTCTCGACGATCACATCAAAAGTCTGCTGGACAATTGTTTTGACGTCAACTTGTTTAATTCCGGTCGCATCAGTGATTTTCAAGACGATATCTTTTTTCGTCATAGAATTCACCTCCTTATTGTAAGTATAGTATAAACAATGTGTTACGATGTCAAGATTTAAAAAAAACTCACATCATCACCGAAAAGGACTCCTCCCCAACCAATTCCTTGATCTCGTTGATGAGTGCTTCACTGGGCGCGACAAAAAGATCTTCGCCGACTAGAATTTGTACACTTTTAAATTCTTGCGTATTTAAATGTAGATAAATCGGTGTTTTCCCTGGAAATAAACTTAGCTTTTCGCGCAAAGACATGAGAACCGGCTGGGTGACGGTCGAAACATTTAAGTTGATGGCCTTAATAGCTTTATAAATTTCTTCGATGCGCTTAATATCGCTGGCGACGATATTAGGCGACTCTTCGCGAAAGCCGACCCGTCCGATGACAACCACGACCGCGCCTTCCTTTAAAATTTCAGCCACATTCGGATACGTCGACGGAAAAACAACCGCTTCAACCTCACCTTCCAAATCCTGCACCTTGACAATGGCCATGCGCTCATTGCCTTTGCGGGTGGTCGTCAGCTTAACGCCGCTGATAATCCCAATAATTTTGACCTCTTGTCCATCGACAACATTCTTTAAATCCTTGGTCGTATGTTTGACAAATTCTTTAATTTCCGTCTTGTAGTGCGAGAGAGGATGACCGCTTAAATAAAACCCTAAAATTTCTTTTTCATAAGCTAAAATTTCGTTCTTTGGAAATTCTTTGATCTGCGGAAAAGTATCTTCGCCTTTTTTAAATCCGCCATCCGCCTCGCCCATATTAAAAAATGAAAATTGCCCGACCGCTTCTTCTTTTTGCGACTTGGTGCCCATCTCAAGGGCGCGGTCTAAAACCGCCATAAGTTGCGAGCGGTAAACTTTAAAACTGTCAAAAGCGCCGCACTTAATCAAGCTTTCCAAAACCTTGCGATTCGTCACACGCAAGTCCACGCGCTTGCAGAATTCAAAAATCGA
>CAZWOH010000228.1:0-2435 GCA_964635405.1 uncultured Planctomycetales bacterium
GATTTCTTTTATTACTGTTTACAAATTAACGGTTTATGTACAGCGTCTGGCTTGGCTGGCTTGGGTTGCAATTGAACGAGTAAATCGATGTCATTAACTTTATCTTTTTGAGCGTCGAGATAACTCCCAAAAACAGCCACCTTTGTGACTCGATAAAGAAAATAATCATCCTTATTTACTTGCTGTACCCTTTCCAGAAAACCTTGGAGTAATTTTTCCGCATTAGTCCGCAAGATGCCCTTCGTAGCGGTAGCGCAAGCGAATCGAACTCCGTCAGGCGCAAGTGTCCAATACTCCTCGTTACGGATACGATTAGGGACAATGTATTCTTTTTGGGCTAACTCCTGAATAAGAATCTCTGCCTCATTCTGGCTAATTTTAAAATAATTTTCTGCATGTTGAGCGTTCCAAATTCCGCTCTCTGTTTTGCGCAGAAAATCTCTCACCTTCATCGCTAATTGACCAGCTATGTGGGTTTTAGTGGAAAGGTGCATGGGATTTCACTTCGATTTTTGAATTTTTTGAATCTTAACAAGTAAGAAGCGACTGATTTCAGGAATACCGCAAACACTCTTATAAAAAGAATTCTGCTTATTACAATCTCGTGTCTGCGAAAAACTTCCAGAAATTATATCCAGCCCTTTTTCAGTAATTTTGTAATCAAAACTTTCGAAATAATACGAATCAATGGAATGGAAAAAAATATTTGCATTAAAAATTAACAACTCAATTCCGATGCGTTTCTTATATTTTTTAGAAACATCTTTTCTGAAATTTGCAATCAATTCATTTGTAAGCTTCTCCTTAATCGAGCTCCATTCAATATCATCGCTGGGGGGCTTATACGTTAAAATGTTCTTATTTTTCTTAAGAACGCCAACGTCCTCTTTAAAGAAATTCTCATCACTTATCTGTATGTGCATATTCTCGGAAGACTCACCGTTTGCATAAAAAAGAAACAAGAATAAGAAAATAAATAATAAGCTTTTAATTAGCATTCATATACCTTTCTAGTTTTGCAGGGTCAGCATAGCCAAAAGTTGTATAACTCGACCGTGGTATATAAATTCCCCCAGCTTTTGCAGCCCCAACAGCCCAATCTGTGCAATTTGCTGTCAAAGCCCAATTATGTTGTGGCGTGACAGACATATATTGCTTAATCATTACAGCCTGTGTTTTATTTATTGAGTATACTTCTGTGACTGGATAACTAGAATTGTTTCGTGTCCAGAATGCTCCTTCATTCCGCAAATCTGGAGCACCTGTGTCTCCAAATAAAGTCGACCACCTAGATTTTATATCCCCTTCTTTTGGATAAAATCCTTTAGAGATTGATGTCTGTCCGTCATCCCAGACTGAAGCGCCCGAGTGTCCGTCACTAGCACCTAAACGAAATTGGGATGAATCATCAGGATTACCAAGCCAATTCTCCACTCTTTGTGCTCTGGCGAAATTTCGATTTGCTACTTTTTGGTCGCTCAAAAACCCATCTCCATTCCGCCAATTTTTAAATTGCTCTGACGATGTGACACCTTGAAAAGCACCGACTACGCCCCCAGTAAGCGCACCCATCATTGCCCCTTGGGCAAATGTTCCTCCCATTATTACTGAAGTCAGTCCTCCCGTGACAGCCCCAACCGCTGCCCCCCTTATGACGTGCAAGCCCACATTCATAAAAAAATTGCTTGCTAAAGTACCAGTGCCAGGAAGAAAGACAGTAGCGGCAGCTGATATAGCCATAACAGCTAGCTGACGGGCAAACTGCCCCCAATCGCCAGTTTGAATCGCATTTATAAATCCGCCAACGATGGTATTCGTTTTAATATAATTCCAAGCTTTTTTCCAAAACTTTTTCCACGAATGCCCTGTCGGGTCAATCCTATTTATCGGATTATTCCCGCAATAGGAATAACGATTCAGCGTCTGGGGATCGGACGGATTTTGGACTATCGTATCAGGAGTAATAAACCGCCCTAACGATGGGTCGTAATAACGCGCCCCAAAATAAATCAACCCCGTTTCATCGTCGAGCTTTTTGCCCGTAAACTGCTGTTTCGCCAGACGATTAATGTTTGTCAAAGATCCATCGTGTCGCGAAATCTTACCATACGGATCATATTCAATCAACTCCGAAACCGATCCATTACTATCACTGATCACGTTCGTACTACCCAAGTGATCGGTGTGATAATACAAAGGCACACCGGTTACCGTATCAAGCGCGGCAATCCGCTGGCTTCCCAAAAAGATAAACGCTGTGCCCACATTGTCGGTCTGCTCATACATTTCACCGACGTAATTGGTCACAACCGGCGTTGAAACAAATCACAGACGCTTTATGTAAAATAAACAATCACTAGAATTTACAAAACAATTCTTATCATTGGCCGACCCCGGCGCCGCGCTACATATCGCCCCTTTGATCGAACCAGCCG
>CAZWOH010000229.1:0-2433 GCA_964635405.1 uncultured Planctomycetales bacterium
TGCAGGAGTGCAATCTTGCCCCAGAGACTGCGGTCTTTTCCTTTTTCATCGTAAACAAAAATCTCATCAATCTCAGGCACACACTGCAAAATTTCTTTAACCGACGGCCAGGCCAAACAACAAATATGGGCGTTAGGGTATTGCTTACGCAAATTCTTAAAAACCGGGATAGAAAAAATGACATCCCCCAGCCAATTGACATTGACGACCAAGATCTTCTGCAGATGTTGTGGATGCTCGTTCATTTTTTTGACAAAACTTTTTGGTACATTTCTAATGTCTTAGTTGCGGTAATTTCCGACGAAAAATTTTCCTGTATAAATTTCCGCGCCTGGGAGCCGATACGTTTTGCAAAATCCGGGTCTTTCAAAAATCGAAGAATTGCCTGCGCTAAAGCCTGCGAATTTTTTGGCTCAACCAAAAGCCCGGTTTTTTCATGAAACACAAACAAAGGAATACCGCCGACATTGGAAGCGACCACCGGCAACCCGGCGGCTTGCGCTTCCATACCAGAAAGCCCAAAACCGTCCTCGATAGATGGCATAGCAAACACATCAAACAACGAAAGAATATCGCCGCTGGGATTAAATACAGAAGCAAACATCACATGGTTCGTAATATTTAAACCAGCGGCTTGTGATTGCAATTGCGCTTTCATTTTTCCATCCCCGGCGAGAAAAAGTAAAACATTCGGAAACTCTGCAATAATAAGCGGCATTGCATCGATGAGCACGCTGTGGCCCTTAACATCTGCAAGACGTGAAACCATCCCGATAACGGGCGTCTGTGTAATATTAAATTTCCGTCGATTTTCCTGCCGGCTTTGGTCATCAACCGCCTGAAAAAATTCCAGATCAATTCCGTTGTTGATTAAAAAAACTTTTTCTTCAGAGACACTAAAGTCATTAAGCAAATGGTCCTTAACCGGCGGGCTGATAGCCACAACGGCTTCTCCCCAACAGGGAAAAGCTTTACGAAACCAATGCGTTCGATAAAACCCGTGACAAGTTGTCACAAAGGCAACACCAGAAAAAAAACTTAATGCCTGTCCCAAAAACTGCGTCACACGTGTATGCGAATGAATAATCTCAATCTCATTTTTTCGGATGAACTTCAATAACCGCGGCAAATCACAATACATGCGAAAACTCAACTCAGACTTAGTGCCCACAGCGGCACTCATTAATACAACACCGATATTTTTAAACTCATCCTCTCTTGCTCCGCCGCAAGAAACTAAAAATACCTGATGCCCTTTAGCAACATATTGGCGACAAAGAGCAAAAAGATAACTGGTAATCCCGCCGACGTTAAGATGTGTTGTGATTAAAAGAATTTTCATAAATCAATGATTTTGTAAATCTCAGCGGCAACCTGTTCGGGAGTAATATCCCGCATGCAAATGTGCGTCTTGACTTTGCACTGGGTACTGTAACACGGCGCACACGGCGGTTTCTTTTCCATAATAATCGCGGTTTTAGCCGGCGGCATGTGCCGAGCAGATGCGGTCGGACCAAAAAGAGCGATGACCGGCACTCGCATCGCCGCGGCAATATGAAGCGGCGCCGAATCCGGCGAAATGAAAACTTTGCACTGCTTAATAACAGCGGCCAATTCCATCAAATCTGTTTTTCCGATTAAAATAGCCGGCTTGGTCTTTGTCAGCGTTGAAAGTTTTTTGGCCAACTCCTTATCTTTGTCAATGCCGGTCACGATGACCCGAATATTTTTTGCCGCCAAAATATCACAAAGCCGTGCGATATACTCAATCGGCCAATTTTTGGTTACCCATCGGACAGACGCGGCAATATTAATCCCAACAGCATTGGTGTTGCTTCCCACCCACTCAGACTCCAAAAGTCGCATGGCGCTCTCTGTTTCCTTCGCAGAGGGCCACAATTCCAGCAAATGATCCTTCGAGTACGTCAAACCTAATTGGTTTAAAATCTGGAATTGATGTTCAACCGGCGGCAAATTGGCATTGATCTTCACGACCGGATGCGTCAAAAGAAACCCAAAACGCCCGCGCTTAAAACCAAAACTTTCTTTGGGGAAACTTAAAAAAGACAAAATATGACTGCGCGTGTTGTTTTGCAAATCAATGACTTTGTCAAACTTATACTGCAATAATTTGCGCCCTAACTGCCAAAGACGTCTAATCCCGCGGTCACGCTCCTTGAAATCAACGACGATAAGCTCATCAACATAGGGACAGCGCTGTAGAACTTTACGCGACGCTTCGCCAACTAAAACACAAATCCGGGCTTGAGGGAATTTTTGCCGTAAAGCTTTAAGGGAAGCGGTAATCAAAATAACATCGCCGACCGAACTGATCTTGATGACAAGAATCCGCAAAGACTTTAAAAGTTCCTGATAGACCTCGATCGTACTATCGGCCATATGGCGCAAAGTAAATTTGCTCTCAAGCTTTTG
>CAZWOH010000230.1:0-2416 GCA_964635405.1 uncultured Planctomycetales bacterium
CCGGCGCTCAAACGCGAGCCCACCTTCTTCCACAACAAAGGGCTGATCATATAACCGACAATCCGGTCCAAAACGCGACGCGCCATCTGCGACTGGATTTTTTTGGCATCAAACTCACGGGGATGTTCAAACGCTTTTAACACCGCAGGTTTTGTAATTTCCTGAAATGTGACCCGAAAAACTTTTTTGTCATCGCCTAAGTACGGCAAAATGTTCCAGCCGATCGCCTCGCCCTCGCGGTCAGGGTCGGTAGCAAAGTAAATTTCATCCTTGCTCTTGGCCTCTTTTTTAAGACTCGTGAGCGTTTTTTGTTTGGCGCGCATCACAATCAATTGCGCCGCAAAGTCATGATCGATGTCAACGCCCAACTTCGACTTGGGCAAATCAATCAAATGCCCCATCGAGGAAAGGACTTTAAACTTAGCCCCTAAAATCTTATTGATCGTTTTGACTTTTGTTGGAGACTCGACGATAACTAATGCTTTGGCCATGAGATTCCTTATAAATAATTTTTACAAATTACGCCCGGACAAAATATTTACCCGGCAATTGTTTGACAACTTTTTTTAGTTCTAATTTTAACAAAATACCCGAAACCTCCCCATGCGGCTGTCCCACCTTGCTGACCAAATCGTCGATATACAAAGGCTCGTGGCCCAACTGCTCAACAAGCGCAAATTCACTTTCACTAAAATCCTGACGGCTATAAGAATCGACTGCATTTTTTACTGACTTTTGCGCAGCGACAGAATTTCGACGGATATGCGGCTCTAATTCCTGAATGATATCCTCAAAACATGTCACCAGCTTAGCGCCTTCCTTAATCAGCTGATTAACCCCCTGGCTGTTGGGACTGTCGATTTTTCCGGGCACAGCAAAAACATCACGGCCCTGCTCAAGCGCAAAATGACTTGTGATCAAAGCGCCGCTTTTAAGGGAAGCTTCGACGACCAAAACAGCTAAAGACAAACCGCTGATAATCCGGTTGCGTGCAGGAAAATTGAAACTAATCGGCGGCATCGCCATGGGAAATTCACTAACAATCGCCCCTTTGTGTTCAATTTCAAAATATAACTCTTTGTTCTCTGGCGGATAAATATGACTTAACCCGCAGCCGACAACCGCAAGTGTTTGCCCACCGGTACGCAAAGCTCCCCGATGAGCGGCGGCATCGACTCCACGAGCCAAGCCCGACACAACCGTTATCCCAAGCTCAGCAAGCTGCCCAGAAAACTTTTGTGCAATATTTAATCCATACACCGACGCATTGCGCGATCCGACGACCCCGACGGCCAACCCTGGATCGGCGGGCAAACTCCCCTTCACATACAAAACAACCGGTGGATCATGGATCCCGCGCAAAGAGAGCGGATAATTTTCATCAAAGATCGTAATAACCTCTGTCCCATTTTGTTGGAGTAGATTATATTCATTTTGCAAAAAATTGTCGCGGTCGAATTCAAAAATCTTTTGAATCAAAGCAGCCGACAAAATCTCCGACGACCGCAACGCGCTAGCACTGGCTTTGAATACCGCCTGCGCCGAACCAAAATAATCAACCAATCGGCGAATACGCACACTGCCAAAACCGGGCAATGCATTTAAAACAATCATCGCTTGCTCTTGTGTCATACCCTCTCGCTTTTGATAAGATTGAAAAAATCAGATTGCGGAAACTTTTTTAAACAGCGTCAGGATATCCACGCAAAGCTGCTCGCCGGTCTTTCCGTCGGCATCAATCACATGGTCCGCTTTTTCATAAAACGGCCTGCGGGCCTGCAGAAGTTCCTTGATCTTGTTCTTGGGGTCCGGGGTATTTAAGAGGGGACGGTTCGTTTGGTCTTTGACGTTCTTATAAATTTCTTCGGGCGAAGCGGAAAGATAAAACACAATGCCGTTCTTTTTTAAGAGTTCCAAATTCTGTGGATTTAAAGCCACCCCACCGCCGCAATCGACAATCACATTTTCTTTATCGGAAATTAAGGCAACAATGCCAGCTTCCACTTTACGAAAGTAAGCTTCCCCGCTGTCATGAAAAATTTTGGCAATACTCTTGCCTTCTTGCGCAACAATCAAATCATCGGTACAGATAACCGGCTTGTGTAATTTTTCAGATAGATGTTTGGCCGCTAAAGATTTTCCAACACCCATAAAACCGATCAGGACGATGTTTTTTGACATGGGGTGATTGTAACATATCTGTCCATTTTGGAAAATCTAATTTTTACCGGAGCTCACTAAAAAAGGAGAATTCTCGGCGGTAACCGGGGCAATGTTGAGGATAACAGGATAAAGGCCTTCGATATTGATCTGGTCTAAATTTTGCTCTGGCAAAGGCAGCGGCACACCGCGATTATCGCGCTTAATCTGCAAATTCAAAAATGTCGGATTAAAATCGATACCGCCGACATCGGCA
>CAZWOH010000231.1:0-2416 GCA_964635405.1 uncultured Planctomycetales bacterium
CGTTCAGCCACGGGCAATACGCGCAATGTGGAGCATTTGATTGCAAACCCCAACGTCTTTCAAAAAAACTTTTTTATCCATCGCGGCGATTTAGCGGATCCGACATCCCTCTATCGGATCATAAATTCCGTTAAGCCCCACGAAATTTATAATGAAGCTGATCAAGATCATGTCGGCTGGAGTTATGATATGGTCGGGTTTTCAGCCGACATTACAGGTGCTGCGGTCGGACGTATTTTGGAGATCATCAAACAACTGGATCCTAAAATCCGCTATTTTCAACCATGCACATCGAACATGTTTGGAAAAACCGATACGGCGCACCAAAACGAAACAACCCCTTTTAACCCACAAAGCCCGTATGCCTGCGCTAAACTTTTTGCGTATCATTTGACGCGTTATTATAGAGAAGCTTTCGGGGTTTTTGCCTCGAATGCGATTCTTTACAATCACGAATCTCCTCGTCGAACGCCGGAATATGTGACACGCAAAATCACACAATCGGTGGCAAGAATCGCCTGCAAAAAGCAAGATAAGCTTATCTTAGGCGATCTGACAGCGTGTATCGATTGGGGCTATGCTAAAGAATATATGCAGGCGGCTTGGCAAATCCTTCAACTCGATAAGCCGGACGACTTTATTATCGCCACAGGCGAAACCCACAGTGTTGCAGAATGGGTCAAAGAAGCCTTCGCGGTTGTCCATCTGAAATCCGATGACTATGTCGTAACCGATCCTAAACTTTTGCGGCCGACCAAAACGTCGACCTTAACCGGAGATATCAGCAAAGCCAAAAAGGCTTTCCGGTTTGACCCCAAAGTCAAATTTAAAGAACTGGTCAAACTGATGGTCGAAGCGGATTTAGAAAGGGAGCGTTGCGATGGCGCAAAATAATGCGATCAAGATTTCAATTTGTATCCCGACGCATAACCGGGCCAAATTTCTGGCTGAAACGCTCGAAAATGTGTTGCAGCAAGCCACCGATGAGATTGAAGTCGTCATCGTTGACGGAGCTTCGAGCGATAATACGAAAGAAGTTGCCGAACAATACCGGAAAAAATTTCGCAACTTTATCTATTATCGCGGTGAAAAAAATATGGGTGTCAATCGCGACATGGGCCGGACGATTGAACTGGCGCACGGCGATTATTGCTGGATGCTCTCGGACGATGATTGTTTGCGTCCCGGCGCTTTAAATCAGATGCTCAAAGAAATCCAGTCGGGCTGTGAGATTTATCTGTGCAATGTTACCGTCTGCGACTTGTCCCTCAAGCCTCTGCGAGACCGCCAGTGGCTTTCTGCAAAAGTTCCTGAAAGAATCTTTAATCTTCACGAAAAAAAGGACTTTATCGAATACTGCCAAAACGCCAATTCGATTGGCGCGCTTTTTAGTTATATGAGTTCCATTATCCTTCGTCGCGAGTCATGGAACAAAACCGGATATCATCAGGATTTTGACAAAACCGCTTATGCGCTGGCCTCCTCGCTTATGTCTTTTATCAAAGACACATGCCGGCTTAAGTATCTTCGAACGCCTTTGGTGTTCTGGCGCAATGATAACGCCAGCTTCCAGTTCGACGGAGGCTTAGTCAAAAGATTTCTTCTGGATTTTGACGGGTATTTACAGTTGGCTGACAAATATTTGTCCGATGACAAAATGATGCGTGATGCCTTTTTGCATGTGATGTTGCGTGAGCATCCATGGTACACCATTGTTAACGTCACATCCTATATTGATGACGAACAACAATGGCAGGATTTCAAAAACAAAATGCTTCAATTCGGCTATCGTCCGCAAATGGCACAAATTTGCTTTTCGCTTAGCCGATACAAAAATCTTGTGTCCTTGGGAGTTATGCTCAAACGCAAAATACTCAAAAGCCACCGGCTTAATCAATTTGCAAGGTTATTGTGGAAGCATTAATCAGAACATCGTCAAAATGATAACCTTTTTGAATTATTTGCTCGTTCTTAATATTTTTTCGGGAGGGCTGACCTTATTTACATCGCCTTTCGAATTTTATTTCGGATATATTTTCTTACTGGTTTTCCTCATTTTGTATGTTTCACTTTTCCGCAATATCACCTGTAATAAAACTTTTCTTGCTATTTTATCGATCCTGACAATTTTTTCCCTGCTGAATGTTTATCTGGGGAATGACACGATGTCTCTTCTGATCAAACAAATTGCCGGCATCTTGTTAAATGCCATCGCATATTATTTATTGCTTAAAGTTAACAAATATAAAGTTGAAGGATTGTTTAAAGCGTATTTGCAAATCGCCCTTTGCGTTGCTGCCGTTGGGATTTTTCAGGAATTCAGTTTTTTGATCCACTTCGAAAAGGGTTACGAGTATGGGTGGATTTTTAATAAATGGTATTCTTCTCCGGCTACAGGGGGGATGTTGAGGGTCAA
>CAZWOH010000232.1:0-2409 GCA_964635405.1 uncultured Planctomycetales bacterium
GTCTCATAAACAGTAGAGTGCGGGTTCGAGTCCCAAAGCGCCCACCATCTTCAACAGGGCCTTTTCTCTTAGCTGTTGTGGCTACGGCCTAAAACTAGCATGAAACAGCGGCTCCGTGAGATTCGGGGCATTAACGATAACCGGAGGATAATATGATTTCAGACGAACAATTACAAAAAGCATTAAACGATTCATTGCCTTCTGTCCTGGAAGGAATAAAAGAATCATTCAAAAACCAAGCAATAAGAGAAGCTCAAAATAAGATGTCATCTTTGGTTGCTAAAACAGTCGAGGATTTCATTGCTAAAGAAATTATCCCGGAAATAAATTTATTTCTTATTGAAAATAAGGATGGGATGCTTGGAATGGTTCCTAAATTCTCATCGGAATTAACCACATTGATTCATGATTCAATGATTAAAGAATTGAAGAATAAACTAGAGAACTCCTGGGAGCGACAAAAAATATTCGAATCAATGTTTAAATAGGTAATCATTAACTTACAAAAACGATAACTGGAGAAAAAAAATGGCTACACAAACAAAAAGACTTGCATTGTTTGAATTTCATGGACTAATTTTTGCAAGGGAAGAGTATTCAGAAAAAAACCCGGAGTACTGCCGAATCAGCGAATACGTTGATGTTGAATTTCCTCTATTGCCGGAAGAGACGGTAATACAAAATCAAGTCGTCGCCATCGATCATCAAATCGAAAAGATCAAAGACGAGGCTATGGCGGAAGTAAGCAAACTGCAAACCAAAAAGGCCGAGCTGTTGGCGCTGACACACGGAGATCAATCATGAACTTACAAATGGCTATACAACAATCGCACCGCTGCCAAAAGCCGCTAAGCATCATCCAGGCAGCGGAACTGAATGCCGAGAAAAGCCGAATAGGTGCTGAACTGGACTGCATGCGCGGACTGGAGCCGCAGCAGAAAAACGCCGTGTACATGAACGCCTATGGCCGGATGTACGAGCGGTTGGAAAAGTGTGCTTATCTTGAGAGGATAAGCACATGACTCATAAGGTAGGCGATTTACAAGTCTTTTGGGTCCCGCAGGTCCCAATGAAAGCTTTTGAGGTCGGCGTGTCTTCAATAGAAGAAGCGGTAAAAATAATGGAAACATTAGCTGACTACGATGCATTCCAATATGAAAATCGGATAAAACCGGACTATTGTAATACTGGATGGCTGAGCCGATGGGTTTCAGATAGTAACGGCGAGGGGAATCCAGGATGGGAAGACTGGTATGATGAAGAATCAGGGATTGACGACCCAAGAAAATACTTGGAGACAATAAAATTATGACCACTTCACTATATAACCTGACCGGACAATATCTCGAAGCCCTGGATTTCCTAACCGATCCTGACAATGAGATCGACCAGCAGACCGCCGTCGACACAATGGAAGGACTGGAGTAACTGGAATGAGCCGCGTAATTGATATGACTAATAAGAGGCTTGGCATGTTAACCGTTATAAAGCGTGATGGATCAAATGAGAAAGGCAACGCGCTTTGGTTATGTAAATGTGATTGTGGGAATGAAAAAACATTATTAGGCATTGAAATAAGATTCGGGAAAATAGTTTCATGCGGATGTTTTGGAAAGTCTCATGCAAAAGATACATTTAAAACTCATGGAAAGAGTAAGACAAGGACATACAGAATATGGCAAGGAATGATAAAAAGATGTACAAATAAAAATGATAAGAAATATAAAGATTATGGTGGTAGAGGAATAACTGTTAGTGAAGATTGGATGTCTTTTGAAAATTTCATAAGAGATATGAGCGAAGCTCCTCTTAAGCTTTCAATAGAAAGAATTGACAATGATTCTGGATATTGCAAAGAAAATTGTAAATGGGCCACTTCGGTAGAACAGGCGAATAATAAAAGGAAGCGTAATATTGAAACATACATGCGAGGTTCTTCTCATGCTAACTCAAAATTAAGTGATGAGCAGGCAATAAATATTATTAAAAGTTCTGATAGCTACACCATATTGGCCAAGAAATATGGGGTCTCTTATTCTTGTATTTATTATATAAAAAATAGACTTAGCTGGAGACATCTAAAGGAGAGTTCAAATGCATCTTTATGAAATAACAGACAGATATCGTGAAGCTTTTGATTATTTAACAGATCCTGAAAATGGGATTGATGAAATCACAATTAAAGATACCTTAGATTCCATAGACTCAGAGATAGAAACCAAGATGCTGAACGTGGGCCGGTTTATCGTTGAGCTGGAGCACCAAGCGGATGGCATCAAAGAAGCCCGTAAGCGCATGGAGTCCAGGCAGAAAGCCGCCGAGAATCGCGCTGAATGGCTGAGACGCTACCTTATTTCGGCAATGGAGCGCACGGGCAAGAAAAAAGTCTCGGACGCATATAATGCGCTG
>CAZWOH010000233.1:0-2363 GCA_964635405.1 uncultured Planctomycetales bacterium
GCCAAACGATCTTCGACGATCAAATACTTTTCCTTCAAACGCAGGTCCTTCTCAAACTGTTCGAGACGAACAAGCATCTTTTCGATATAAGTTTTGGGGACTTTTTTATCGACAACGACGGGCATGACAAAATCATCATTTGCGGCAGGGTTTTCCTGGGCAAAACAAAAACGCGAAGAAAGCAAGAGCAGAGTAATCACAAAAAAAACAATTTTTTTCATCCTCATTTTCTCCTGACAAGCAACAGATCCATAAAAATCTACTGCCCCATTTTGTTCATGTATTCTTTCGTAAAGTTTTTCTCCGGAATTTCGACAAGCTTTATCTCGTTATATTCAATGGTCGAATATTGGCCTTTGACAATCGCATCTTTGAGGACAAGCTTAGACGGCCTTAATTTGCCGGCCATCGTCTTATAATTTTCAAAAGAACACGTCTTTAAAAACCGTCCGCTGATCGCAAAATACTCCGCCTTGACCGGCCAAAAATTCTCAGCCATGACCCACAGCTTGATCTTGCCATACGTCGTCGAATCACGCAGGGAATTAAGTTCGAGGATATAAAAATCTTTTCCAGATATTTTTTCCTGGCTCAAAATTTTGGCCGAATAATCACCCGAAAAATTGGTGCGGGCAACGTCCCCATTGGCCACGTCCCCGTTTAAGCGCTGCTGCAAAGAAATCCGAATCGGCTTGGATACCTCGGGAAAAAAGGCCCAAAAATCATTTTCACGCATCAAGAGTGCTTGGCCGCGTTCATTTTCTGGCTCGGTTGTTTTGACGATCGTCTTGTCTTTTCCTTTGATATACACATCATAACGGCTGGCATGCTCGGGACGGTTAGGTTTATAGGAAACGACTTTAACGTCCGTCTGATAATCCAGCTCTGGATTTCGGACCTCATCAACTTTTTGAACAATTTCATCGGCGGTTAAATCGGCATAAACTAAACTCGCAGGGACGACAACAAAAGCAAGGATTGTAGAAAGAATAATACTTTTCATAAAGAGCACCTTTTCGTTAAGGATTAAATTTCTTTAATCTTAACGAATCGAGGAGAATTTGTCACAAAAAAAATGCTTTTCTTGTTTATTGAAACTGCGTCTCGTAAAGACGTTTGTACAAACTGCATGTGGTAAGCAACGCTTCGTGGGGACCTAACCCGACAATACTGCCTTTATCCAGGACAACGATCTTATTTGCCTTTTTGATCGTCGACAAACGGTGCGCAATGGCAATAACCGTGCGGCCGACCATCAGCTTGTCCAAAGCATCTTGCACATATTTTTCGGATTCGGAATCTAATTGAGAAGTTGCCTCATCAAGAATTAAAATCGGCGGATTGCGCAAAATCGCCCGCGCTATAGCCATGCGCTGTTTTTCCCCGCCAGAAAGACGAAACCCGCGATCGCCAATAACCGTCTGATACCCTTGGGGCATCTTGACAATAAATTGATGGGCAAAGGCACGCTCTGCCGCTGTTTCAATTTCGCTTTGAGTCGCCTGCGGTGTGCCGTAAGCGATGTTAGCTCCCACGGTATCATTAAAAAGAAACGTTTCCTGCGAAACAATGCCAATCTGACCACGCAGCGAACCAAACGTCACATCACGCACATCACGCCCATCAACGCTGACACGTCCTTGGGTCACATCATAAAAGCGCGGAATCAAATTGGCCAAAGTCGTCTTTCCGGTTCCTGTGGGACCTACAATCGCGACCAACTCGCCGACCTTAATTTCCAAATTAATATTCTTTAAAACTTCCATCCCTTGATTTTCATAACGAAACGAGACATTTTCGAGCCTGATATTTTTTTCAATCGCCGGCAGAACAATCGCGTCGGGCTTCTCTTGCACCGTCGGCGCCTGATCCAAAACATCATAAATCCGTTCATTGGCGGCCAAAGCTTGCTGCGTCATCGCATGCACATTTCCCAGTTTCTTTAAAGGACTGATGATAAGCAGAATCGAACTGAGGAAAAAAGCAAAAACACCAAACGACAAATGTTCATTCATCACCTGCTTGCCCATCCAGAGAATAATCGCAATCCCGCAAAAAAGGCCAAAAAGCTCGGTAATCGGGTTCATCAGCAAAATCCGCTTGACCGACTTTAAACGCAGTTTATAGGCTTCTTGATTCTTGACACGAAAACGATGGATTTCAAAATTTTCGGTTCCAAAAGCTTTGACCACGCGCACACCGGATATCGTCTCCAAAAGGATTGAATTGACATCCGCCATGTTTTCTTGTGTCCGTTTCGAAAGCTTGCGCAACTTAGCCCCAATGCGGCTTAACGGCCAACCGATCAGAGGCAAAACAAAAAAAATCACGCACGCGGCTTTAAAGTGAATCGAAAACGCAAT
>CAZWOH010000234.1:0-2346 GCA_964635405.1 uncultured Planctomycetales bacterium
ATTTGTTAATGTCAAAACTCTTAAGAAAAATATACGCTCCCACAAAAACCAAAAGCACTAAAACAACTAAGGCGATAACTAAACGCTTTAGAAATTTCATAATTCATTCTCCTTCAATAGACCAACTGACTTTTTAAATTTTGCGCTTTCAGATTATTAGGATCGACTGCCAGCGCCTTTTGCAAATCTTCCTTGGCTAAATCCATTTTTCCCAAATTATAATTAAAAAGCGCGCGTGTAAAGTACGCATCTGTATTTTTTGAATCCAGGACAATGGCTCTATTTATATCGGCTAAAGCAAGTTCATTTTTTTTATTCACAGCATAGATGACACCGCGATTAAGATACGCTGCTGAAAAATTCGGGTCAAGCATAATTGCGGTTTGAAAATAATTAAACGCTTTTTGATAATCCTGCTGCAAAAACGCTAAGATGCCCAAATTGCCGTAAGCTTGAACATTCTTGGGATCGATTTTAACTGCTTTTAATAAATCATACAAAGCTTTTTCGTATTCTCCGCGGCCAATATAAATATATGCTCTATTATTATAAACTTTTGCATGCCGGGGATTAATGCGTATGACCTGTGCATAATCTGCTAAGGCAAGGTCAGCCTTCCCCATCTCATCAAAGAGAATCCCCCGGTTATAAAAAGCCCTGTCAAAATCTTTCTGCCTTGCAATCGCAACATCATATTCCCGCAATGCATTTTCACCTTGGCCAAGAGATTGGTATATTTTCCCGCGTAAAAAATAAATATTCGCATCAGCGCTGTTTAACAGCGCACTACGATCAAGGTCGTGTAACGCGCGTTGAAAATCTTTTTGTTTTTCAAAAAGGTCCGCCCTGCTGTAATAAAGCCTCGCCTGATGTGGCGACAATCTGATCGCATAGTTTAAATCGTGCATGGCCAAATCATAACGCTCGTCTTGAACATACCCGGAAGCACGGTTTTGAAAAGCTATAATTTGTTTAGGATTATATTGGATAACATGCGACCAAAGCGTCGTATTATTTTTCCAGACTTTCACTTGGTCGATCGTACGCATTCCCAAAACCACAAAAAGAAAAACTGTCGACGAGAAAAACAACAGGACAAAAAGACGATGAAGTTTCTTGAGCCGCGTGTAAACCGCATGACATAAAACGCCCCCTGCCATACAAAAACCGAAACTCGGCAAATACATAAATCGATCCGCGACGAGCGTATTATTCCCAAACTCCCAGACAGCACGAAAAATAATCATGCTGTTCGAAAGAAAATAAAAAACTACCGCCAGCCATATCCATCGTTGTCTTCTAAACAACAAAAGCATCGTTACCAGTCCGACAAAGGCCACAACACTAAACAGATAATCAGAGCTCGCTAAGCTTATTGGCTCAGGCACTTGATACACTGCAAGAAATTGCGAAGGAAAAAGAAATCTATGAATGTGAAAAACAAATACCCATATCCATACCAAGACACATTTCCAACTCGCCAAGATCACCTCTTGCGGATTTGAAATATACGTTACAAACGACACTCCTCCAATTAAAAAAATAAAAGGGATTTTTTCGGCGACAACTTTTAAATCAATTTTTCTTTTATGCCACCAGTCACACAAAAGCAAAATAACAGGCAAGCTATACGCCATTGGTTTTGCTAATATGCTGAAAAATGCAAATAATAATGCGCGCCAATAAGATGTTTTCTTATTTTGCAAAAGATAATTCCAGTATTCCACCATCGCCATCAAATAAAAAAAACTGTATAAAACATCCTTGCGTTGCGAAATCCATGCAACAGATTCAACATGCATCGGATGGATGCCAAAAATAAGCGCTGTAAAGCCCGACGCTATAACCGAAAGTCCGAACTTTTGTGCCAACAAAAACACAAGCGCCACAACAGCCAAATGCAACAACAAATTATCCAGATAATAAAACGGCGGCTGATTCCCAAAAAGCGAGTATTCAATGTTAAACGAGAGGATCGTCAGAGGAGTGTACGTCCCAACATAGTTTTTACTAAACATCGTTTTGAACGCTTGTGGGCTAAATTCATGGACTTCACTGTTCTCAACCAAAAAAACCCCATCATCCCAATTCGTAAATTGATTTTGCAATGCCGGCGAAAAAACGATAAACGTCACAGAAACAATGGTCAGCAGAAACCAAAACTTTTGTTTACTTTGATCGAGCCGTATCATCCAAGGACTTTCTTTAAATCATTAAGATTTGCCAAAGGACTCTGGCAAGTTTGATTTTCACAAATATATACCAAGGCTTCGCTGTCCTCCGGGCTTTGTCCTTTTGTCAAAGGCAAAAGCTCCTCAACGGCTCTTTGTGTCAACGGTGTTTTGA
>CAZWOH010000235.1:0-2330 GCA_964635405.1 uncultured Planctomycetales bacterium
GCCACCGGAAATGTGATGATGGCCTCTGTCTTGGCAACGGGAGAGACGATCATTGAAAGCGCGGCTTGCGAACCGGAGGTTGAGGAGCTCGCTGAATTTTTGATCAAAATGGGCGCGCATATCGAAGGCAAAGGGACCTCGCGGCTGGTCATTCGCGGAGTTAAACGTTTGCATGGCGCCGAATACACCATTGGCCCGGACCGTATTGAGGCCGGCACGTTTGTTCTTATGGCGGCTGCGACACAAAGTCGGCTTACGATTCGCAATGTCCGATACGCCCAGCTTCTGGTTTTGATGGACCGCCTGGAAGCGGCTGGCGTGCGCTTTAAAAAAGGAAAAGATTCTCTGACGGTCATCGGTCCCAAAAAGCTAAAGCCGGTCAGCGTGACGACGTATCCGTATCCGGGTTTTCCGACGGATTTGCAGGCGCAGTTTATGGCGCTTATGGCGATTACTCCGGGAGTCAGTGTGATCAACGACAAAGTTTTTCCGGACCGTTTTATCCATATTGCAGAATTAAATCGTATGGGCGCTAATATCCGCCGGGACAGCGGGGTCGCGATTGTCGAAGGGGTCAAAACATTGTATGGCGCGCCGGTCATGGCCTCGGATTTGCGGGCGTCGGCCGCTTTGGTTTTGGCTGGTTTAGCCGCCAAGGGCAAAACCGAAATTCACCGCATTTATCATTTGGAACGCGGGTATGAGGATTTGGAAACAAAACTTAAAAAAGTAGGCGCGGTCATTTACCGCGAAAAAGAATAATCTTATGTTGCTTATCATCGACAATTTTGATTCGTTTACGTATAACCTTGTCCAATATTTTGGCGAGCTTAAAGCGCAGATGAAAATTTTTCGCAACAATGCTTTGACGGTTGAGAAAATTCGCAAATTAAAACCTTCCCGTATCGTGATTTCTCCGGGCCCTGGCCGGCCGGAGGATGCGGGCGTGACCGTCGAAGTTATCCGAGAGTTTAGCGGCAAAATCCCTATTCTTGGCGTTTGTTTGGGCCATCAGGCCATTGGGTATGCGTATGGCGGAAAAATTATTGGCGCTAAACATCTGATGCACGGCAAGACCTCGCCGATTGCGCACACGGGGACGGATATTTTTAAAAACCTCGATAACCCTTTTGAAGCGACCCGCTATCACTCGCTGGTCATTGACCCTAAATCCCTGCCGAAGTGTTTGGAAATGACCGCGTGGACAAAGGATAAAGACAAAGAAATCATGGGCGTGCGCCACAAAAATTTTCCGCTGTGGGGCGTACAATTTCATCCGGAGTCTATCCTGACTACGTCGGGAATGGGTATCTTAAAAAACTTCCTAAAGCTTTCGTAAATTTTATGGATGCGTATATTCAGAAATTACAAAATCGCCAGGATTTGACAGAAGGCGAAATCCAGGCTGTTATGCGTTTGATCATGTCAGGTGATCTGCCGCATCAGTCGATGGCGGCGTTTTTGATGGCGCTCAACGAAAAGTCTGTCTCCATTGAGGAGATTACCGGCGCGGCAAAAATTTTGCGCGATTTTTCGCTCGAAGTTAAAACCAAACATCCGGTTGTCTTAGACACTTGCGGGACCGGAGGGGATAAAAAAGGCACGTTTAACATTTCAACAACAGTAGCTTTTGTCGTCTCTGCTGCTGGTGTGGTTATCGCCAAGCACGGCAACCGTTCTGTCTCAAGCCGCTGCGGCAGTGCGGATGTTTTAGAAGCTTTGGGTGTGAATATTTCGGTTGATCAAAAATATTTGGGTGAATGTTTGGATAAGATCGGCATCGCGTTTCTTTTTGCACAAAAACTTCATCCGGCACTCAAAAATGTCGCAGCGGTGCGAAAAAGTTTAGGGACAGAGACCATTTTTAATATTTTGGGCCCTTTGCTTAATCCAGCGAAGGCAACACATCAGATGATGGGCGTTTATAACCGTGATTACGTGGAGCCTTTAGCGCGCGTATTAAAGAATTTAGGGTTGCGCCGCGCTTTTGTTGTCCATGGCAAAGATGGCTTGGATGAAGTGACGACGACAACTCAAACGTTTGTCAGCGAATTTAACGGCCGGGAAATTTTAAGTTATGAAATTGATCCTCTTGAATTGGGTTTTGGCTTGGCCAAGGAATCCGACTTAAAAGGCGGCGACTTGAATGTTAATGCGGGGATTGTTTTGGATATTTTAAAAGGGGCATCCGGGCCGAAACGGGATATTGTCGTCTTAAATGCGGCTTGCGCTTTGTATACGGCAGAAAAAGTTGCAAATATTTCCGACGGGATTGCGTTGGCGTCTGATTCGATCGATAGTGGCAAGGCTTTAAAAAAGTTAGACGAGTT
>CAZWOH010000236.1:0-2316 GCA_964635405.1 uncultured Planctomycetales bacterium
TTTAAAAGCTGCTGTCCGGCGCGCGCTAAGGTCGCCAAACCCGGCGAGGTAATCCCCGCGCTGTCATAATACGAAGCGCGATCTTCAAGGGGTAACTCCAAAATTTCGGCCTCGATTTTGGTGCACAGGACCACCACTTGGGCGTTTTCTTTTTTGGCACGCTCCTGCAAAGGCGTCAAAAGCTCAGGCGCCGCACCACCCTCGTCGGTATTGGCCACATAAACAATCGGCTTGGACGTCAAAAACTGATACTCGGCGACGAGCTCCGCGGACAATCCTTGGGAACGTGCCGATTTGCCTTCATTAAACCCTTTCATCGCCGCTTCAAGCACCGCCGTTTTTTCTTTGGCGATCTTGTCGCCTGCCTGCGCAGGTTTTTTGTATTTATCAAACGCTTTCTGCGCCTGCTGCAAATCCGCCAGCAAAAGTTCGGTCTCGATAATATCCGCCGCGTTTAACGGGTCGAGATTGCCCAAAACGTTGACGACATTTTCGTCCCTAAAACAGCGCACGACATGGCATATCGCATCCACACTGCGGATATGCGAAAGAAATTTGTTGCCTAAGCCTTCGCCCTGACTGGCCCCCTTGACGATCCCGGCGATATCCACAAAGCGAATCCCGGCGGGCGTTATTTTAACGCTGTCATTTTTTTGCGCCAAAACATTTAACCGCTCATCCGGCAGAGGCACAATCCCGATATTAGGTTCAATGGTCGTAAACGGAAAATTTTCCGCCGCCACCCCGGCCCCGGTCAAAGCATTAAACAAAGTTGACTTGCCGACATTCGGTAACCCGACAATTCCAATTTCCATATTTTATTTTTCCTTTATAGTACGTCGATACATATTTTTATTGATCATTGCA
The DNA here is from genome assembly GCA_964635405.1 of uncultured Planctomycetales bacterium. GTDB lineage: Bacteria > Omnitrophota > Gorgyraeia > Zapsychrales > JANLHA01 > JADLGJ01. The sequence continues at coordinate 868 of CAZWOH010000236.1, forward strand.
TCATGCTGGTGCCGGTTTTCAAAGTCCTTTTGAAGGCGAATAGCGCCATAGAGGCGCCAAACAATTGAGCCAAAAAAGGACTTTGAGAACCGGCAAAATTAACGCAATGAGTTTACAAAAAATTTCTTAATCGTGCTGCAATCCTCCCGACCCCTTCACAAAAAATGTCTTCTCTGGATAGAAGGCTTAAAATCAAATACGGCTCCTCGCTAAAATTAAAAAAATACCCCGGATGCACATAAACCTTATCCTGCATCAACAGTTCTTGCGTGATCTTTTCTTCGTCGATTGCCCCGGACAATTTTAGGATCATATACCATCCGCCCTGCGCCTGCAGAACAGTTGCCAAAGTCTCATCCGCAAAGCTTTTGAGCAAAAATTCACGGTTGGGCCTGACACGCTTTTTGATTTGCTCCTGGATGAGCATCCGAAAGGAAAGCCATGAGGCTAAAGCATTTTGCACCGGTGTATTGACCGAAAGATACGTGTCGGCAATAATTTCAAGACGGGCGATCGCTTCATCCACAATCGATTTCGGGCCAGTGACAATTATCCACGACAATTTCATCTGCGGCAGACCTAACGTTTTGGAAAGCCCGCCTAGCGTAAAGGTCAAATTTTGCGTGTTTGAAGCAAAAGAGACATAACGTTTTTGTTTGTCAAAAGCATAATCAAAAAAAACCTCGTCGCTGATCAAAGCCAAATCGTTTTCTTGGCAAAGCACATTTAGCTTTTGAAGCTCTGTATCGGTCACATAGGAGCCCGTCGGATTATTCGGATTAACAACAACGATCGCTTTTGTCCGCGGCGAAATATTGTTTTGCAACTGCCCTAAATCAACGGCCCATTGTCCGTCATAAACAAGCGGATAATAGCCTTGTTCCAAATCATTAAGATCCACCAAAAAGTCAAATAACGGATAGCTTGGGCGAGGGAAAAGGACCGTTTCCCCGGGATTGGCCAAAAGCCGAAACAAAAATGAATACGCCTCCGAGGTGCTAGCCGTCAAAAAAATCTGCTCGGGCGAAATGGCAATATTTTGGCCCTGATAATACTCGGCAATCGCTTGCCGGGCACTCAAAAGCCCTTTGCTCGTTGGAGCATACGTCGAGCTTTGAATATCACCGAGTTTAGGCAAAAGCTCATGGAGCGGATACTCAAACCCACAGGCCGTCGGGTTTGACTGCGTCAAATCCCAAATAACCTGACCGTGCTTTTTAAAATCCTCTAAAATACCACTAATCGTATTGGGGCTTAATTCCCAATCTGTCCGTCGGGCAAATTGCACAATGGCTACTCCTTGTAAGTCGGACATTATATCGGGTTTTGTCCGGAGAGACAAACACTATTTCCCCACACCCATACCGCAGGGATGGATATATGTCCCACGCTCAAACAATGTCTCACGTTGTCCCGCTGATTGGGCGGGACAATGTTCGCCAAACTCGC
>CAZWOH010000237.1:0-2312 GCA_964635405.1 uncultured Planctomycetales bacterium
AAAAGAAAGACATTCATCTTAAATATCCCAACTTAACGCAAATCCATTATATCGACCAATTAGGACTTTCGGTCGCGCGAAACCATGCGATCAAAATAAGCACCGGCGATTATCTGGTTTTTATCGACGACGATGCTTCGGTCGATGTAAATTTTATTGAGGCCTTAACGCGAATAATCGCTACGCATAGCTCTGCCGGGGCATTTTGCGGCCGTCTGATTGACAGAATTGAAAAAACGCCTTTTTCCTGTCTTTTTAGCAATATGCAGACGAAGAAACTCAGCCGTTTTGACTTTCAGTATTTTATGGGCAGCGCGCATGTCATCCGTCAGGATGTGCTTAAACAAATCGGCGGTTACGATGAACGGTTTGGAGTCGGTTCAAAATTCTTTGGCTCCGAAGAAAGCGATATGTTCTTTCGGTTAAAAGCTTCCGGGCACCAAGTCCTTTATGTCCCAGATTTGGTCTTTTTTCATCCGATTTTGACTGTGCCCCCAAGCTATGTTTACAAATACTCCTTTGCCATCGCCGCGGCACTCACTAAAAGCTGTTTGCAGGACAAAGCGTATTTTTTTGTCTATGTTTATATCGCCTTAAAAGCCCTGACAAAAGCAACTATCCGTACGATACAAAAAAATATTTTAAAAGGTATTTATGTCGACATGGACAAAAGGTATCATTATGAGTCGGTGATCAAGGGAACATTCGACGGGATCAGAAGTTTTATTAATGCCGAAATTTTTACCAAAGAAAGTTTATCCTAAATGATCGAAAAAGTGACCCATAAGGACAAACTCCTGGCGATTATTGTCCGCAAAAAATATAAAAAAAAGGGAATATCCTTTATTACGCCTAATGATTATTCTCTGCAGTTAGGGTATATGGACCATCCGAAAGATCATAAAATAAAGCCGCACATGCATCACCCTGTCCGTCGGGAAACATTCGGCACACAGGAAGTGCTCATTATCCAAAAAGGAGAGCTGCGGATTGATTTTTATTCTTTCGAAAAAAAATATCTGGAGAGCCGAACACTTTTTGCGGGGGACGTGATCCTGCTTATTGAGGCCGGGCATGGGATGACGGTCTTAAAACCGGTTCGTATGATCGAAGTCAAAAACGGCCCGTATCGGGCCGAAGAAGACAAAGTCAAGTTTGAAGGAATTACGGATGATCCCTGTTAATGAACCTCTCTTAAACGGCCGCGAAAAAGAGTTGCTTATCGAGTGCATCGATACCGGATGGATTTCTTCCGACGGACCTTTTATCGCCCAATTTGAAAAACAATTTTCCGGCTACATCGGCACTGACTTTGGCATCGCTGTCTGCAATGGAACCGCGGCGCTTGAAACCGCTTTTTTTGCCGCCGGCATTAAAGAGGGCGATGAAATCATCATGCCCAGCTTTACGATTATCTCTTGTGCCACAGCTGCCATAAGGCTTGGGGCAATCCCTGTTCTCGTCGATTGCCAGTCGCAAACGTGGACTATGGATGTCACTCAAATCGAGCCGCGCATCACACCTAAAACCAAAGCGATCCTTGCCGTGCATATTTACGGGCATCCGGTCGATATGGACCCTCTGTTAGCTTTAGCAAAAAAACATAACCTTATTGTGATTGAAGATGCCGCCGAAGTCCATGGCGCCGAATATAAGGGCCGCAAATGCGGCGAGATTGGCCAGATCAGCGCTTGGTCGTTTTACGCTAATAAAATAATTACCACCGGCGAAGGGGGTATGGTCACGACGTCAGATCCGCAGATGGCTAAACGGGCCGCATCGTATCGCAATCTTTGTTTTCGTCCCGAAAAACGCTTTTATCATACTGAATTAGGCTACAATTTCAGGATGACGAATCTGCAGGCCGCAGTCGGAGTCGCGCAAATGGAGCGCATTGAAGAATTTGTTGCAATAAAACGGCGTTTAGGCGAAATTTATCGTCGGGAACTTGCGAATATTAAAGGCATCAAAACACAAATCCAGATGCCATGGGCTAAAATGGTTTACTGGATGTATTGCGTTGAATTAGACGAATCTTTAAAAATCGATGCGGCAACGCTGATGCACGAGCTTGGGAAAAAAGGCATCGGGTCACGCCCGTTTTTTTTGGGATTGCACGAGCAACCTGTTTTACGAGAGCTGGGATTATTCCAAGACGAACATTATCCGCTCACAGAACGCATTAGCCGGCAAGGGTTATATCTGCCATCCGGCATGACGTTGACAGAAAAACAAATTCAGGAAGTTACATCCGCCCTAAAAGATATTATTTCGAAAAAATCATAAAGGAGATTTAGAATGCAAACCATGGA
>CAZWOH010000238.1:0-2310 GCA_964635405.1 uncultured Planctomycetales bacterium
TCAAAAACATAAATGTCAAACGGCCGAAAGCCAGAATCTTTATGTTTAAATTGCAGGGCTTCAAAGGGTTTATGCGGCGGCGCATGTATTTCAGACTCAAAGTACACCAAATTCGGAAAAACCATAAAACTCTCAAGCCCATGCAGAAGCTCGCCGATACGATTACGCTCTTCTTGGGTTGGCGCGATAATGATAATGCCGTAAAGATCATCCACATCATCGGGGTTCTTACCTTTTCGCGCCATGACATTTCCAAACGATCCTTCATCTTTTTTTCTCCAAGAATAATAAACTTCTCTTGAAACACCGTTGTTCTCGAAGAATTGCTTTAAGTTGTCTTTGATCTTTAGCAGATACGTATCTTTGACGGCGGCATCCAAATCACCGTCTATTCCATTGATAAACTCGCTGATTTCTTGATAAAGATCCGGATTAACAATTCTCAAGGCCAACACGCGCATATCGCGGGCCATTTCATGCATCCCAAAAAAGTTGGTAAGCGTGCCAAAGATATGCAGTGCTTTTTGTTCAAAATATTTTCTCTGCGAAACAACGGCTTCTTGAGATGCTTGCAAATCAGCTATGACATCCGCGAGCGCAAAAAGAAAAGACTGGCCGTCATCTATGATCTTGACAAAATATTTTAACCATCGTTCGAACCCTCGAGGATCTTTAAGCAAACCGTTGTTGTCAATGGCAGGGATGTAAATCATTTGACTTATGGTTTTGAAATGTTTTGCGCGCAGAGCGTGCGGGGTTAAATTGTTTTGGCGTGATTTTCTCTTTGCAGATGACATTTTTTCTAAATCATCATCTGGGAAATACGCCAACCACGCCGCGGCAATCGTCGACGGCTGTGCGCCAAATTTTTCTAGAAAATCAACCACTCTTTGAGTTTTTATTAAATTCTCCGGCGGCAGTGACCTTAAAGCAAATTGCGAAGCGCTTTGAACAGCGCTGGAGGATGAGACTTGTTTTGATTTTCGATTGTCAATGGCAAGAACATACAACGTATTTTGTGAAAATTGTATTGTTTCTATTTGCATGTTCTTTTCCTGAGCAAAACAAATAATGAAATTTTGATATAAATGAACATCCTCATTGTTAACACCAACCACAATCAGGCCCCGTGGTTTATTTTCAAACATTTCATAGGCATACGAAAGAATGTGATTCCCGTCTTGAAGAGAATATGTAATAAATACAACATCCGGCGCTGGTGGCTGGCTTGTCTTGTATGGATTCCAATCGGCTAATTTATTAATACTATCTATAAATAACTCAATGCCCAAAACACGCCCCAAAGCAATCTGTTCTTCCAGAGGATTAAAGCCCGTTGTCCAAAACAATTTAAGGATATTGACTCTGCGCGGAACCGTCGCCAGCGGCAGAGCCCATAAAACAGCTTGAACGAATGCCGTATCTTTTTGATAAAACTCGTCGTCGGCTTGCTTTTTTTTATAATCCGCAATGGCCAATAGGCGAAGACTTTCATAAATATCTCTTGGGCTAACATGATTCTCGTTGGAAGAACTTTGAATCAAGCCGATAATCGACTCGTACATGACTAAGCAACTGTTACTCAAAACAAAATTGGTTGTATTATTTACAAAATCACCAGTGCAGATAAAATCTATGCATGCAGACAACCCGAATTCATTTACAATGATCTGCGCAATCTCTTGCGGCGTTTTAACAGATGAGGAGGAAACGTCAACTGCTTGGATCAACGGATGCGCGAGTATTTTAAAATCTCCGGAATCCAGCGCTTCTAAAACAATCCATCCTCTTTTGGCCGCAACTGCTTGAATTTGCCATGGATACAATTCTTGCTGTTTATCGGATATTTCTAAAACCATCGCTCTTTTGCTAAAAAGCTCCCACTGCAATCCCAGACTGAGATAAAACGCAGGCACCGTCGGGCCATAAACTTTCAAAGTCTTAATCTGACGCAGATACAACTTTTCAATGAGCAAAGATAAAAGGACAGAACCTAACCCACGTAAAGAACGATATAATTCATCAATTTGAATATCCAAAACATCTCCGACACCCAGAGAGGCAATCTGTCGGGCTGGGTCAATGGTCGCATTGACAAAATTTTGTTGTTGATCAAAGAGTTCTTGACCAAAGATCCCCACATATGGATTAATTTCTGTCAGACGAAAAGTTAATCGATAGATTTGACCATTTTGGAAATCAACCCCCCTCACAAAAAAAACATAACCATTTTTCCCGACAACATAGCGCAATTTGCCAACGTAAGGTGCAAATTTGAAATTCGAAACATCAATATCCCGACGAAGACCG
>CAZWOH010000239.1:0-2301 GCA_964635405.1 uncultured Planctomycetales bacterium
ACTTTTGAAAATTAAGGAACATTTCGTTGGACAAAATGTTAAAACAGTTTATGAGCTTGAGTCCAAAACGGTTGTTCCCTTAAATGAACGCGAAACAATCAAGCGCCACGGGAATTATAAAAAAAAAAGTGAAAGTCCTTCGTTAGAGCCCATCGAACATTCTGTGCTTTTTGATGCCAGTCATCAGCTTGATGTTTTGCCGCGTACCCTTAAAGAGTTGGCAGATTTTAAATTTGCTTTGGATGTTTCTTCGATTGTCGCAATTACTAGCAAAGACGGCGATATTATCTATGTCAATGACAAGTTTTGTGAGATTTCCAAGTATAAGCGCGAAGAATTAATCGGGCAAAATCACAGGGTTGTTAATTCAAAATATCATCCTAAGGAATTTTTTCGGGACCTGTGGGATACGATTCTTGCCGGACGGGTTTGGCAGGGTGAGATTCGCAACCGTGCCAAGGACGGGACTTTTTATTGGGTCCACTCGACGATTGTCCCTTTTCTGACCGAAAAAGCAAAGCCATACCAGTTTGTCGTTATTCATAATGAGATTACCAAACGCAAGGAAATGGAAGAGGCTTTGTCCGCCTTGCCCCAGAGGATTTTGGCGGCGCAAGAAAGCGAGCGGGAGTGGATTTCGCGCGAGATTCACGACGATCTTGGGCAGGCATTGGCAACTTTAAAAATGCTTATTCAAACTGGTTTTCAACAAGATTTTGCAAATGCGGCGAGCCAAAAAAGAACTTTTCAAAAAACGATTAAATATTTAGATTCGATTATTAATAAAACCCGCAATCTGGCGGCGGGACTTCGTCCTTCCACATTGGAAGTGCTGGGTTTAAAAGCATCTTTAAAATCTCTGATCGGCAATTTTCGTGCCGCCAAACGGCTTAAGGTCCGCGTTTCAATGGCGGCCTTGGACGGCATTACATTTAAAGGGGATGTGATTAATTTTTACCGTATTATCCAAGAAGCTTTGACAAATATTATCCGTCACGCGCAAGCTAAAAATGTCCACATCGTTTTTTTTCGTCGAGAGGATAAGTTGATCGCCAAAATTAAAGATGACGGCAAAGGGTTTGTTGTCCTGATGCCTGGAAAGACAAATTTTGTTTCTCAGGGGTTGGGATTATCAACAATGCAGGAGAGAGCAACACAGTTAGGTGGGAACCTACGCTTTTCTTCTTCTCCAGGCGAGGGGACAACAATTACATTAACCGTACCAATCATTCAAAACCATGACACCTAGAGATTATCGAATTATTCTTGCTGATGACCATAAAATTTTCCGGGCGGGGCTCAAAAGTCTTTTGGACAAAGAACCTGATTTAAAAATTGTGGGTCAGGCATCCGACGGAGAAGATCTTTTGTCGGTTGTGCGGACGGTTAAGTGTGATTTGATTGTTTTGGATTTGTTCATGCCAAAACTTGATGGGATTGCGGCACTGCGAATTTTAAGCAAAAAATACCCGAAGCTTAAAATTTTAATTTTGACCATGCTCAAAGACAATGAACATTTCAAACAAGCGATGGCTGCCGGAGCCAGCGGCTATGTTCTTAAAGATGATGCTTTTGAACAATTGTCCAAAGCGGTCAAAGCGATTATGCATAATAAGCAATATGTTTCGTGTTCTGTTTTGGCGTTAGATAACGGGTGCACCATGCGTTTTGCGGATCAAAGTCAAGCCCCGTCTTTAGAAATTTTAACGAATCGTGAAAAAGAAATTCTAAAAGGCATTGCTTCGGGAATGGCCAATAAAAATATCGCTGCGAACCTTAAAATAAGTGTACGGACAGTGGAAGCTCATCGGGGCCATTTGACGACCAAGCTTGGTATTAAAACAACGGCAAATTTGGTCAAATATGCCATAGCCAAAAAGATCATTTGAAGATTGCAAGTTGTTTTATCGCAGTAATATATATAAATTTGTTTTTTGGCAGTCAGGAAAAATAAGTAGAAACGCGTATTTCCTTTTTGTGCAGATGCCTTTATAATACAGAAAACAATGGGGGAAGATAAAATGTTTTATATGGGCATGAAAATCCTGATTGTTGATGACCATGATGACTTTCGCAAAGCTGTGCGCAAGCATCTTGAAAACCAGGATTTAGGTGCTGAAGTTTTTGAAGCTGATTGCGGTGAAATTGGTGTTGCCATGGCCGCTCGCCGTATTCCTGATGTCGTTTTGATGGACATTCGTCTTCCCGGCATTGATGGCTTGGATGCCGCTGCACAAATTAAATCTCAATTTCCTCAAAGTAAAATCATATTTTTGACGATGTTTGAAACACAGGCTTTTC
>CAZWOH010000240.1:0-2252 GCA_964635405.1 uncultured Planctomycetales bacterium
AGAACTTTGCTTAATTTTATTTTTCAGCTCTGTATCATTTTGGCTTAAACGTGTCCCAGATGGCATTTTCCTTGCGTCATGTTCTTTATTTGCTACAGAAATTTTGGCTTTCAATGTACTTCGCTGAGTTTCCAAACGCTTTTTGTAAGCCAATAATTCCGTTTTTGGGGTACCCGATTTTGTCTTAAAGGTGACATCTGTTTTTTCTAAAAGGGCCATCTTCTCTTTTAAAAGCGAATTCTTTTGCTTAACCTGTTTCAAAATTGTTGTCAAATCCATCTTTTTGCCTGAATTAACAATGACAAGCGCTTTCTGAAAATCACGTAACGATTTTTTTAATTCCCGACGGTAATCCTGCAAACCAGAAATTTGCTCAGAAAGCAAATTTTCTGAAATAGAAAAACCGGAGATCCCAACATCCGACTGACGAATCAGCAATTTTCTTTCTGCCTGTATACGAGCAAGCTCTTCTTCTGCAGCAGAAAATTCAGTTGTCAAATCCTCGCAAGACTTTTGGAGTTCTTGCGTTGCGCCGCCATTGTCCTGCAATATTTTATTTTGTGAAACTAATTGCGCCTGGAGTGCCTGGATGCGATTTTTTGAACTCTCAAGTTTTTGGGCAAGAGCGGATTCTGCTGGTGTATTCTCAGCAACGACAATTTCATTTTGATCAATTGAAGATTGGATTTTTTTGATTTCTTCTTTAAGTTCGGTAATTTGGTTTTGAGCTTCCTGATTCTGATTTTTGAAAGATTTAATTTTTTTTTGCAAAATCGACTTGTCAATTTCAAAACGCGCTAAACGGCTGGACAGATTCTGAATGCGCGCCTCATACAACGCTTTTTCCTTATTTTCCAGGGTCTGTGTATCAAAAAACACACTGCCATCTTTTTGCGCTTCACTTTTTTGGACTTCTGCATCGCTTAAGGCCTGCTCAAGTTCATCCACCTGCTTGCGCAAAGAACGATTATTTTCTTTAAACTCTTCATTCCCGCTTTTAGCCTTTTCCATCGTCGAGTACAAATCAGCAAGAGACTTGTCAAACAATTCATCCGAAGTAAATGACTGTTTTGCATAACCGTTCGAAATAATGCCAGCCAAGAAAAAAACAAACATCGTCATCGCCAGCGATAAAAAACGCAAGAAATAATTTTGGAAACATGAATTTCTCATAAACATTCCTAAATAATTGTCGTAATACTGATAATCGGCATAAATAAGGCGATAACAATAAATCCGACGACAATACCCAAAACACCGATAATCAAAGGTTCAATAATACTTGTTAAACCATTGACAGCCGTATCGACCTGATCGTCATAAAAATCAGCGATCTTTGTCAGCATTTTTTCTAACTGTCCCGACTTTTCTCCGATTGAAATCATGCGAGTAACCATGGGAGGAAAAACACCGCTTTTTAACAGCGGGGTGGCGATACTTTCCCCTTCGCGGACATTTTCCTTAACAGTTTCAATAACCCCTTCGATGACCCGATTGCCGCTCGATTTTCCGACGATATCAAACGATTCCAAAATCGGGACCCCTGTTTGCAAAAGAATCGACAAGGTCCGGCTAAAACGCGCAATCGCGACTTTTCGGATAATATCACCAAAAATCGGCATTTTTAAAACAAAACTGTCAATATACAAACGTCCCTTGTCGGTGCGATACGCCCGGTTAACCAAAAACCCAAAAATAACAACGCCGGCAATCAACCCCAGCAAATTATGTTGCATCAAATTACTCATATTAATCAAAGCCTGAGTCATCGCCGGCAGCTCTTTATTAAACGACGTATAAATCCCTGCAAAAGTCGGAACGACTTTGACTAAAAGCAAAACCGTGATCAAAACAGCCATGCTCACGACGACAGCCGGATAAATCATCGCCGACTGGACTTTGCGTTTAAGCTTTAAAGACTTTTCCAAATAGCTGGCAATTCGATCAAGAATTTGACTTAAAACACCACCGGTTTCGCCAACCTTAACCATGTTAATAAACAACGTATCAAAAGCTCCGGGATGCTTGGCAAAAGAAACGGAAAGACTGCTTCCCATCTGAATATCATCACGCACAGCGATAACCACCCCCTTAAAACCCGGATGTGTAATCTGCTCCTGCAAAGCATCCAGCGCCTGAAGAATAGGAATACCCGAATCAATCATCGTCGAAAGTTGACGGCTGAATATGACAAGATCATCTTCCTTGACCTTGGCGCGGCCAAAGGCAACTTTACGACCGGCAGCTTCCTT
>CAZWOH010000241.1:0-2227 GCA_964635405.1 uncultured Planctomycetales bacterium
TGGGACTTACTCTGTCCACAGGTCTGGGTTTTTTATTTTTGGACTGGATTTTAGGACAAGGAGTAAATCTCATGGACTTTCCTTTAGAAATTAACACCGGAGACACAGCTTGGGTTTTGGTTTCGGCAGCGCTTGTTATGCTTATGACACCGGCGCTTGCGTTTTTTTATGGCGGCATGGTGCGGCGCAAGAACATCCTTGCAATTCTGATGAAATGTTTTTCCTGCCTTTCGATTTGTTTAGTCGCATGGGTTGTTTATGGATATAGTTTGGCGTATAGCCCGGGCAATGGTTTTATTGGGGGCTTAAGCTGGGCGGGTTTGCGTGGGGTTGGCTTAGAGCCGCATCCGGACTATGGCCCGACGATTCCCCATTGTGCGTTTATGATTTTTCAGGCGATGTTTGCGGTCATTACTCCAGCGGTTATCATCGGCTCGTTGGTTGAGCGTATAAAATTTTCAGCATTTTTGACGTTTGTTATTCTTTGGCTGACTTTTGTTTATATCCCGATTTGTCATATGGTCTGGGCGACCGACGGGTGGTTGCATAAGGCAGGTGTTTTAGACTTTGCCGGCGGGACAGTTGTAGAAATTAACTGCGGTGTTGCCGGCTTGGTCAGCGCCCTTTTTTTGGGCAAACGCGTAGGGTCGCATTTGCCAACCTTGCATAATTTGCCGTTTGTTGTTTTAGGCGGTGGACTTTTGTGGTTTGGCTGGCTGGGATTTAATGCCGGTTCCGCGCTTGGCGCCAACGGCGTTGCGGCCAACGCTTTTGTGACAACCAATGTCGCAGCTGCGGGTGCTTCGATGAGCTGGGCGGCTGTTGAATGGATGACAACCGGGAAACCAACGATTTTTGGAACGATTTCCGGTGTTGTCGCCGGTCTTGTGGCGATTACGCCGGCGTGCGGTTTTGTTGATCCCTTAGGAGCGCTTATTATCGGTCTTGTCGTCGGCGTTTTAAGCTATTATGCGGTGGGCGTTGTAAAACAGAAGTTTGGGTATGATGATTCTCTCGATGCTTTTGGCGTGCATGGCGTCGGCGGTTTTTGGGGAATGATTGCAACCGGAATTTTGGCTACCAAAGCCGTTAACCCCAATGGTTCAAATGGTCTTTGGACCGGGGATTTTAGCCAGTTTAAAATTCAAGCCATCGGCGCTGTTTTTACCGTTATTTATTGTGCGACGGCAACGGCGATTGTTTGTTTTATCGTTGATAAAGTTGTTGGCTTGCGGGTATCGTTGGAACATGAAATCATGGGCCTTGATTTGACCCAGCACCATGAACGTGCGTACACGATTTTGGAATAATCCCAATATTTTGCCCACACTCTGTGCACGTACAAAATTCGGGATAATTTTTCTTACAGTTTGGTTGTTTTTGTTCAAGAAAATTCTTTTTAATCGGGTCAGGTATCATTCCCGTTATACACCTTAAGACAGTGTTGACTTTTATGCTTTCGATGATATAGTTATTCGAATTAATTCCTTACCTTTTAAATTTTTCCGGCGGTACGTAGTTTCATGAAAGACGCAATTTTATATCTGGAAGACGGCACGGTGTTTACCGGGCAGTCTTTGACGGTCAGCGGGGAAACAACCGGCGAAGTTGTTTTTAATACCGCAATGAGCGGTTATCAGGAAATTTTGACCGATCCCTCGTACGCCGGCCAGATTGTCGTCATGACCTATCCTTTGATCGGCAATTACGGGGTCAACGACATCGACGTCGAATCTTCCAAAGTCCACGTTAAAGGGTTTATCGCCAAAGAATTCTGCCGGTATCATTCCAATTTTCGCGCGACCAAAAGTTTGATCCAATATTTAGAAGAAAACAACATTATCGCTATGGAAGGGTTTGATACCCGCGCTTTGACACGGCATTTGCGCGTGTCGGGCGCGATGAAAGCGATGATTTCAACTAAGGATTTTGACAAAGACAGTTTGGCCGCAAAATTGCAAGCATCCCCCTCGATGGAAGGCGCGGATTGGGTCAAGACGGTGACCAGTTCTAAGCCGTATTTTTGGCCGGCCTCGGGAAACTATAAAGGCGCGCCGCTTTACAAAGTCGCGGCCATCGATTGCGGGATCAAGACAAATATTTTGCGTATTTTAGCCAAGCTTGGGTGTGATGTGCATGTGTTCCCGGCGCAGTCGAGTTTTGAGCAGATCATGGCCGTTAAGCCCGACGGATTATTCCTGTCTAACGGCCCGGGCGATCCGGCGGC
>CAZWOH010000242.1:0-2227 GCA_964635405.1 uncultured Planctomycetales bacterium
AGTTTGGACGAATCAAAATCAATACCGCCGGGGGTAGCGGCAATAGGTGCCTGAACCGCCGAAGTCGAAGCGACTTCTGTTTGCTCTGCCACCGACGCGCTGGCAACAATATCGACAATTATTTTTTGAAAAACACTCTTAGGCATTTTAAAATCAGACGGCAAAACAATCGAAGGAGCTCTTTGTTGAGTCAACGTTTCGAAAGATAACGCAGCTGCCTTTTTTATTCTTTTTGTTTCATTAGAAAAAATAAAGTCGGAATAATAACTCGAATTTACAGCGTACTCGGCAGAACCCTTTTTTTCTCGTGACCAATACCAAGTAATTCCCCTGAAGTATTCGTAGAAAGGCTGTTGCATAATTTTAGGTAAATAATTCCTCTGTCGGGGGAATTTTGGTATCCGGCCCCAATCGCCACTTTTTGCGAAGTACTCCTCATAATTTAGTTCATCAAACAAAGTAATAAAGATAGCGCGAACAGCCGGGACAAGAATTCGCAAATCATAACTCGATGTGGAATCAAGATAATTTTTTAAACTTGATAAGACATATTTAGGATCTTTGCTATTTGCCATCTGACTTAAATATGCCAATATCTCTTGCTGAATCTTTGGCCAATTAGACGATGATGAAATCGCTTGAAACCATGGCTCAGGAGATCGCACCGACAAATTAGGATTCTGCAAAATCATCCAATGAGCTATTTCATGTTTTAAAATATCTGAAAAAAGAATTCCAAGTATTTCAGGATCTGTCTTTCTTCCCCATAATACTTCTACTTCCCGCGTGTAACTATCAGGTCTTCGTGACAAAAATTCTTTGTATCTTAAAAACTCTTTTTTTAGCATTTGGATATTTATGAAAATGCCGTATTGTCCATAAAAGCTAGCTATTGCCGCTGTCAAATTAGGGACTTTTTCCTCGACATAATAAATAGAGATTCTTTGTCCGGCTACTAACAAACTTTGTTCTGCGATTAAATTCGAAAAAGCCATCTTAATTGCAAAGCCAATATAATTAGCGGTATCTAAAGCAATAAACTTTATCCCTGGAGTAATAGGGTCATTAATTCCCTTAAGAGAAATTTGTGGATTTTCCTGCTTAAATCTTTGAAAAGCAGTCTTTAAAATTCTTTCCCTTTCGTCAGGCTCCAAAAGAGTCAAAGTCCCGATACCTCCAAGGAGCTGATCAACGATTGTTACAAAAGTATCATTTTTTTCAATTATCCCTTCAAAACTCATATTATTTTTTAGGGCCAATTCCGCGGCAATTCCCTCTGACGACAAAAGTCCTAAACTCCCAGCGACACCCACCGCGCCAGCCGCTTGGATAAACCGACGCCTAGCAGGATTTTTAGGCTCATCTGATTCACGCACCGCAGCGGACGCTGTGTTAGCTTGTCTTACATCGGGATCCTCGACACCGCTGGCGGCGACGAGGGCTTGCGGCTCCCCTGTTCCCGGCTCTGCCAAACTTACTTCTAAATCAACTACTTGACTCCCAGCCTGAGAAATTTCTTTTGCCACTTTGTCAACCGCTGTCGAACTGCCAACAACCGTAGGATTCACCCAACCGAACAGCTCTCCCCCCGAAAAATACTTTCGCGGGATTGTTTCGCCGTCGGGGCCGTTTTCTTCTTTGATGACGTTGTACGCGCCTTTTTTGAACGCTTCCAAATACTGCTCATACACTTTTTGCTTGATATCTTTGTCGTCCGTCTCGACACCGGCGATTTTACTTTTATCGGCGTAGATTTTTCCTAAAAGAGAGTCTTTTAGCGCTTTTTTGTACCACGCGGCTAAAATAACACTTTGATACACTTGGCGGGTGGCGGCAAAATTCTTGCCTGTGTTGACTTCTTCGATAAGCTTGGGCAGAATGAGTTGGCGGAAGACTTGGGTAGAAATATGAGCGCCTCGTCCGGTTGGACTCGGCACTCCCTCGGACGTCGCTTCGCGGTCCTCGGTCGCGTTGGACGCTGGAGGCTGGACGTTGGTGGTGTCATTGCGAGGAGCCGCAGGCGACGAAGCAATCCCTGTTTGAGATTGCCGCGCCCCTTCGGGGCTCGCAATGACAGTGTAGTCCTCATCCAACATCACCGTCAATTTGCTTTCCGTAATATACGCAAAGCCATCTTTCTCGACGACTGTCGCCCCATCGGGGACGATCCAGACTTTATTAAAATTATTGGTGGTTAGGGGTTGGGGGTTAGTAACGTCATTGCGAG
>CAZWOH010000243.1:0-2220 GCA_964635405.1 uncultured Planctomycetales bacterium
TCACGATCATCAACGACACGATCGTTTAAGAGAAAGCCGTATTTTTCATTACAGTAACCTGTTCGACGCGGTATGCCGGCCAGGAAACAAAACATATTCGTCCAGCGCTTGGTATGAAAAATAATCGCCCAATCAAATTTTTTACGGCGCAAATTAATAACCTGGCGCCAAAAACCGACAACCCCCTTATTTTTTCCGCTTCGGTCATGGATGATGACCTCGTCGATGTCAGGATTGCCTTCCACTAATTGCCGCGTCGAAGGGGCAACCATCATCGAAATCCGTGCGTCAAAAAAATTCTTACGCAAAGCCCGAACCGCAGCTGTCGTCAAAACCACATCGCCAATCCGATCAGTCCGCACGACCAAAATATTTAACGGTTTAGCATTTTGTGTTGGCATCAAAAATCTCCGGCAAAAAATTTTCTAAAACGCTCTGTACATCCTCCACACGGATTGCCTGCATACAGGTGTGGGGAACTTTGTTCCTCCGGCGGCAAGCCAGACACTGGTCATTATTTCGGACCACAGCGCACTTCTGCGACCAGGGGCCGTAGCGTTTTGAATCAGTCGGGCCGAACAATGCAACAACCGGCACATTCAAATAACTGGCCAAATGCATCGGCGCACTATCATTGACGATGGCTAAGTCCGACAAGGACAACAAATACGCGCTCTGGGGCAAGGTCAACTCACCCGTCAAGTCAAGAGAGGGGTTTTTCATCAACATTGATATTTGAGAAACCACCTCGGTATCATTTTGATCGCCGATAAAAACGACCTGAACGCCGTAATGTTCGACCAAATAATCCGCTAATTTTGCAAAACTTTCCTTTTGCCAACGCTTACTCTCTGCGCGAGAGCCCGGAGCAAAAACAACTTTACGGCCAGGACCCAAAGGTTTAAAAAACTGCGAAACAATCTTTTGGTCCTCTGACGAAATAAAAAGCGAAATCTTTGCCGCCGACGAAAGCGTAAAATCGTGAACAGATTTTAGACGCGCCAAATGCTGTTCTGCCATGTGCCGGACTTTAGGCCTCACAATCATAAGCGGTGTTTTGTGTTTCGCAAAAATCAAAAAAGGGATCGCTGTATTTCGCAAATCAACGGCTAAATCATATTTTTCTGCCACCAGCTCTCGCAGCCACTTTAAAATCGAGAGCGGCGACTGATTTTTGTGATAGACAAAAACTTTACGAAAATAAGGATTGCCGCAAACCAATGACTCCCCGTTTGGCCCAACAATCAGGTCTAATTGAGCGTCGGGAAAATCGCGTTTTAAAATATCAATGACCGGAAAAGTTAAGACAATGTCCCCGATATTGCTTAGGGAAATGACGAGAATCTTTTTTAAATTATCGACGCCTGACATTTTGGTTTTCCAAAATACTCTTAACAGACTCAACCACTTCCTCGACGCCAATAGATTTCATGCAAACATTATCCGGACACGCCTGATAATAACAGCACGCCATATTACAGCCAACCTGTTTGTGCAAAATAACACTTTGGGCCAACCCGCGCGGCCCGGTTGTCTGCGGCATGGTCGGGCCGTAAAGGCCGACAATATTTTTGCTGACACAGCTGGCAATATGCAAAGGGCCGGAATCTGCACTGATGACAACCGATGCTTTTTCTAACAAAGCAAACAACTCGAGTAAATTTGTTTCGCCGGCCAAAACAACAGGATCAACAGCGGACCGACGGGCTATTTCATGGGCCCATGCGACTTCCTTGGGCCCTTCCGAAATCACAACTTTTATTCCCAGGTCATTGGTCAAAATTCGAATTAGAGACGCCCAATTCTCCTTCGGCCAACGCTTCAAGTCCCAATTGCCGCTGGTATGAACAACCACAAAATCCTGCGCACTGGCAATCCCCTTGCGCTCAAGGATCATTTTGACCTGTTGTTTTATCTCTTCATCAATACTCAACGTTGACGCTGTCTGGGTTATATTTATTCCAAAAGCTTTAAGGACGTTTAAATAAATATCGGCTTTGTGCATCTGGTCATTAAACGGCACAGCGATGTGCGTTAAAATTCTTTCTTTGCCTTTGCCCGCATAACCGACACGGATTGGAATCCCGGCTAAAAACATCAGAAACGCCCTCGACCAGGAGCCGTGCAGCAGAAAAACCGCATCGAATTTTTGCCGACGGATTCTCTGCAGGAGTGCAATCTTGCCCCAGAGACTGCGGTCTTTTCCTTTTTCATCGTAAA
>CAZWOH010000244.1:0-2181 GCA_964635405.1 uncultured Planctomycetales bacterium
TTTCCATGAACCATCGTTTGGAATGCCCGTGGGCCGAGCTTTGGTCAACCAAGGAGCGGCGTATCATCTGGGCGCTACCTTTACTTGCGCTTGTGGCCGAAACACTGCAAGAAATGTGGTTTTATCATGCCGCGCCGAGCGTCAATACTTTTTTACCCTTGGTTTTAGCCGATGGCCTTTTTGCTTTTGTCATCGCTTATGAATATTTTTGGAAATATGGGAAAAATTCAAAATAAATTCAGCGTTGTCAGCAATGAAAAACTCTGTCCAAAGTTTTTTAGGCTTTGCCTTGAAGCCAAATCTTTGGTCAAAAAAATCAAACCCGGCCAGTTTATTCACATCCGCGTCAAAGACAGCTTAGAGCCGTTTTTCCGTCGGCCGTTTAGCATTTACCGCGCCCAGAAGCATATCGAGATTTTTTATGAAGCCGTCGGTGTGGGCACAACGATCCTTTCGCAGAAGAAAAAAGGCGATGAGCTTGATGTCTTGGGGCCTTTGGGAAATTCTTTTGCTCTGCCGCCAAAGGGCACCAAGAGCGTTGTGATGGTTGCCGGCGGGATTGGGGTAGCGCCGTTTATGCTTTTTTCGGATTTTTTAAAGAATAAAGGCTATGAGCTTATTTTGCTCTACGGGGCGCGCAGCGGCGGGCACATTTTTGACATGAAAGAATTTAAAAAAAACGGCTGCAAAATTTTTGTCTCAACCGACGATGGGAGCGTGGGGGTCAAAGGGCGGGTTTCGCAATTGTTTTCACAAATCCCTCTAAACCCCAAGACGACATTTCTGTATACCTGCGGACCAAACCCGATGATGAAAGCCGTGCAAAAATTTGCCGCCGAAAATAATTTGTCAGGCCAAGCCAGTTGCGAAGAGGTCATGGCCTGCGGTTTGGGCGCGTGTTTGGGTTGTTCGATTGAAACAAAATCAGGTTTTAAAACCGTCTGTTACGACGGGCCGGTGTTTGATTTGCAGGAAGTTAAATTTGATTAAGCGATGAATCTTTCTATTCAAATAGGCAATGCCCAATTCCCCAATCCTGTGACGGTGGCCTCCGGCACGTTTGGGCACGCGGAAAAATATTTCAATTTAGAAGAAGTCAAAAAGTTAGGCGCGCTCGTTCCTAAGACAGTGACACTTTTTGCCCAAAAAGGAAATCCGCCGCCGCGTATTGTCGAGACCGCTTCGGGGATGATCAATGCGATCGGTATCGAAAACCCGGGCATGGATATTTTTATCGAAAAAAAACTTCCCGCGTTTAAAAAAATCGGCGTGCCTCTGATTGTTTCTATCCTCGGCCACAACGACGAGCAATTTATCGCTTTGACCGAAAAGTTAAATGCCGTTGAGGGACTTGCCGCCATTGAACTTAATCTTTCGTGCCCGAATCTCCAGCATAAGGTCCTTGTCGCGCAGGATCCGGGTTCTGTGCAGAGGGTCGTTTCTTGCGTCAAAAAAATTTCCCGCTATCCGGTCATTGCCAAGCTTTCGCCTAATGTCACGGATATCGCCGAGATTGCCGTTGCCGCAGAAGCCGCCGGCGCGGATGGGATCAGTATGGTCAACACGTTTAGCGCGATGGCGGTCAATGTCAAAACCCGTCGTCCCGTTTTAGGAAATGTTAGCGGCGGATTAAGCGGTCCGGCGATTCGGCCGATTGCCCTTTTTATGGTTTATCGCACAGCAGAGAGGGTCAAAATCCCGATTATTGCGATGGGCGGGATTAGAAGTGCCAATGACGCTTTGGAATTTTTGATCGCCGGCGCGAGCATGGTCGCCGTCGGGACATTTAATTTTGTCAACCCGCGCGCTCCTCTGGAAGTTTTGCAGGGGATCAAGGCGTATTTGAAAGAAAATAAAATGAAAGATATCAGAGAGTTGATCGGGAGTATCCAGAGATGAAAAAATCACCGCAGCTTATTGTCGCGCTTGATGTCAACAGTTTAGCGCAAGTCCGAGCGCTCGTCGAGCAATTAGATCCAGTCGTGGATATTTATAAAGTAGGCAGCCAGCTTTTTACTTCGTCGGGTCCTGCGGCCGTCAGGTTTGTTGAAGCGCGCGGGAAAAAAGTTTTTTTGGACTTGAAGTTCCATGACATCCCCAATACGGTTTCAAGCGCGGTTTCATCGGCGGTGGGGCTTAATGTTGCCATTGAGCGCAGCATGAATTTTAAAGAGCCCAAAA
>CAZWOH010000245.1:0-2141 GCA_964635405.1 uncultured Planctomycetales bacterium
GCTGGAGCTGGTGTTGGGGCTGGTTGCTGTGTGTCCATACTAGAAAAGAAAGAATTAATCCCGAAGGGCGGGAGATTATTTGGAGAAAGCGAGATACGCTGGAACAAACAAGTTTACAACAGGAACAATCATCAAGACACCAATCCAATCTGGTTTGCCGAGGCGTTTAGCGATTTCCATGAAAACCAAGATCGAAATAACCACGTTGACGAGTGGGATGAGGAAAAGCAAGAACCACCACATTGGCTTGTTGGCAATTTTAAGAATCAGGAAGACATTGACGATTGGCACAAAAGCGAGCCAGCCGTTTGGAGTAGCGGTCTTTTTTGCCATCATCATGAAGCAGACACCAAAATAAATCCAGGTAACGAGGGTAATAATACCCATAACGCCAGCCACTGCGCCAGCAACTTGTTGGTTGATTTCGCCTTCCATAAGGAAATACTCTAAAAATAAAGGTCTCTCTTAGGACAAGAATACCATATCTTTAGGCATAGGGACAATAACCTGTCAACTTGACTATCCCCTATTTTTTGGTACACTAGTCTCCACATCAATTACAGTTTCAATGGAGAGATGGCTGAGCGGTCGATAGCAGCAGTTTACTAAACTGCAGTCCTCGCAAGGGGACCCTGGGTTCGAATCCCAGTCTCTCCGCACCGATAAAAAATCGCTTTTATCTTCAATTTTAGAGAGCAAGTTATATGGCTCTTTGAATGTAAGGTTAGCGATTTTTTTGTTTCTCATCGTTGCGTTCCAAAGTAATTTTTTAACAATTTTTTCTTGTTTTACATTTTTTGTATTTCCAAATTCTTTTTTGGCTTTAATTGGGTATAAAAATACTTCTTTTATCCGTTCCAAAGTGATTTCGTTATTGACGCTCTTTTTGTGGTTTAGTTCGTCTAAGTCTTTTTTGAGCGTTACTATTTCGTTATCCAATTCAACGATTTTTAGATCATACACTTCCTTGGTTAGGTTGCCGTCTAGGTATAGGTCTAATAGCTTGTTTTTCCTGTCCTGTGCCTTTTTAAGAGTGCTGTTGAGGTTATCACTGGCTTGGGTCAAATATCCGTCAATTTCACCCAGTCTGGCCTTTTTAGCTTGATAGCACATCTCGATTAACTTTTCTTCAACCGTTACTTTATCAAACACATTGGCCAATTCGTTTTTAACATCGTCTTCTTTCAAATATACTTTGTGTTCGTCGCACTTGCCCTTTCCGTTGGTACAATAGTAATAGGTGTGTTTGCCTTTCTTTTTGGTAGCCGTTAAAACACAACCGCAGGTATCGCATTTTAATACGCCCCTGTAAGTAAAATATATTTTTTGCTTTTTAGTATTGGCTTTTTTATTTAGTACCTGTTGCACTTTATCAAATAATTCTTTGGTGATAATCGGCTCGTGATTACCTAGATATTGTTTGCCGTCTTTAACCATTATTCCGCAATAAAAAGAATCATACAGTATTTTATGGATTTTGCTTTTATGGTATTTGTTGCCTGCCCGACTTCTAAAACCCTGCTCAAAAAGTATGTCGGCAATTTCTCTAACGCTTTTGTTGCCCTCTTTGTAGAGTGTAAATATTTTCTTAATATACTTTGCTCTTTCTTTGTCTTGGACAATACCACCCTTGCCGTCATTCAAATATCCGAGTGGGGCAAGGTTAGGCCAACCGCCTTTTTCTAACTTGGTAATAATGCCACGCCTTACATTTTTAGATAAATCTAAAATATATTGATTAGCCATACCGCTTTCAACGCTGAACAATACAACATTATCCGAGGGCAGATATTGTCTGTCTATTGTCTGAATAATTTTAATTTTATTTTGCTGTAAAAGCCATTGAATAGTTGCACTATCAATCGGGTTGCGAGATAATCGGTCAATTTTCCAACAGAGAATACCAAGATCATCGTTTTTGTTCTGCTGTATTTGCTTAATCATTTCCGAAAACAGCGGGCGGTTATCGGGCTTCTTGGCCGATTTGCTTTCGGTATAAACTTTTATAATTTCCAAACCCAAATTAACAGCTAACTTTTTCATTTCCGTAACCTGGCTTTCTAAAGATAAAACTTGTTTACCTTTATCCTCGCTGGATTTTCTGCAATACAAAATGTATTTCATATAAATAGCGTTAATAA
>CAZWOH010000246.1:0-2130 GCA_964635405.1 uncultured Planctomycetales bacterium
TTTTGTTTTTGAAAAGCTCGACGAGCTTGCGGCCCAGCATTATTTTGATATCGATGGGTTGATTATTTACGGGTTAAAGTTAAAAATGCTTGAGCGCTATGCCGCTATTGAGTCGCCGCAAGGCGGTCAAAAATTTGAAGTTATTAAATCTGCTGTGGCAGAGAAATATTCCTAATATTAACGGAGCTTAACAATCATGCCTACGCGTTTCGGAAAGGTCGTCGGTGTCAATGGCAACATGGTGGCGGTAGAATTCACTGACCATGTGATGCAAAATGAAGTCGCTTTTGTTGTTGTCGGCGACCAAAAGCTCAAAGCGGAAGTCATCCGTGTTAAAGCCAATCGCGCAGACTTGCAGGTTTTTGAAGATACCGATGGGATGAAAGTCGGTGATCCGGTAGAGTTTTCAGGCGAGCTGTTAAGCATTGAATTAGGCCCAGGCTTATTGACGCAGGTTTTTGACGGATTGCAAAATCCGCTGCCGCAGCTGGCTGATGCGCACGGGTATTTTTTAAAACGCGGGGCGTATTTGCAGGCTTTGCCGGATCATCAGACGTGGGAATTTACTCCGACGTTAAAAGTCGGGGCCAAAGTTTACGCCGGGGACCAAATAGGGACGGTTGAAGAAAAGATTTTTAAACATTGGATTATGGTGCCGTTTAAACTGGCGGGGCTTTGGGAAGTTGTCGAAATCTGTAGCCGCGGTTCCTATGCCGTCAATGCGCCGATTGCAAAATTAAAAAATAGCTTGGGACATCTCTACAGTGTTTCGATGAAACAGCTTTGGCCTGTTAAAGTCCCGATTAAAGCCTATGCAGAAAAGTTAAAGCCTTCCAAGCCTCTGACGACAAAAATCCGTATTATCGACACGCTGGTTCCGGTTTGTATCGGCGGCACGTTTTGTACGCCCGGGCCTTTTGGCGCCGGAAAAACGGTTTTGCAGCATTTGATCAGCCGCCATGCGGATGTGGATATTGTGATCATTGCTGCCTGCGGGGAGCGGGCTGGTGAAGTCGTCGAGGTTTTGCGCGAGTTTCCGCATCTGATTGATCCTAAAACAAACCGGTCGCTGATGGACCGCACGGTCATTATTTGCAATACAAGCTCTATGCCGGTAGCGGCACGCGAGTCGAGCGTTTATACGGCGGTAACGATCGCCGAGTATTATCGGCAAATGGGTTTAAATGTCCTTTTGCTGGCCGATTCAACCTCGCGCTGGGCTCAGGCGATGCGCGAGATGTCGGGCCGGTTGGAGGAAATCCCCGGCGATGAAGCGTTTCCGGCGAATTTAGAAAGCCGCATTGCATCTTTTTATGAACGCGCGGGCGTTGTCAAATTACGCAATGGCTCTTTAGGGTCGGTCACAATTGGCGGCGCGGTGAGTCCTGCGGGCGGAAATTTTGAAGAACCGGTAACGCAGGCAACGCTCAAAGTTGTCGGTGCTTTTCATGGGTTGTCCCGGGATCGGGCGAATGCCCGACGGTATCCGGCGATCGATCCTTTGGAAAGCTGGAGCAAGTATCCAAGTTTTATTGATCCTGTGCGTGTTGCCAAAGGGTTTGCTATTTTGCACAAGAGTCATAATGTCAGCCAGATGATGAAAGTCATCGGGCAGGAGGGAACTTCGTTATCCGAGTTTATCGAGTATCTTAAAGGGGAATTTTTTGACGCGGTGTATTTGCAGCAAAATGCTTTTGATGCAAGCGATGAGGCAACAGCTAAAGATCGTCAGTTATCGATGTATGCGCTTGTTGAAGAGGTGATTGATGCTGCATTGAGTTTTACGGATAAAGACAGCGCGCGAAAATTTTTTGTCGACTTGCGGCAAAACTTTATCAATTGGAATTCGACAGTTTATGAGAGTCCGGAATTTTTTGCCGGACAAAAACAAATCCGGGCGCAGATTCTTGCGCTGCAAACACCCAGCCTGGATGTTGCTTAAAAGAGGATCGATATGCAAAAAGTTTACAGTCGGATTTTGGCGATTGCCGGGGATGTTATTACGGTTGAGGCCCATGGCGTCGGATATAAGGAACTGGCCGAAGTTCGAACAGCGTCGGGAATTTCATTGGCACAAGTCATTCGCTTAGACGGCAACAAAGTGTCGCTGCAGGTTTTAGCCGGAAGCCG
>CAZWOH010000247.1:0-2123 GCA_964635405.1 uncultured Planctomycetales bacterium
GGATCGGCTGTACCTGAAAAATAAGGAGTCGCATAATTCTTGTCTAGAATTGCCAATTTATCGAAAACGGTGAATTGAGCCACTCCCTGCTGCAAACTTAAACCCTTACAAATTCCAGAATACAAAAGCTTTACATTTGATGTGACCAGGTCATTTATGACTTGATAGACAAAAATGTCCGACAAATTGTAACTCTGATTATATCCTACAACGCCTATAGATCCCGACTCATCTACTATCGTCAAAATGGTTGACTGCGTGGGCGTCGCACCAAAAATTACATCCGACATAGTAGAGACCATGTTGGGAGCGTCCAAAACTCCGGCGGCCCAATATACTATTGGAGTGGAAGAATCGTCAGGAGTTGAATTAAAAGCGACATCTTTAGACGCAAAATATTGGTCGTATGTCACCGCGATGTTATTATTTGACGGTTCTGTAGAATCCGAGGTTCTCAAATATAAAATTTTTGTCGAAGAATCGTAATAATATTCAAAAGCATTCAATGCAGCTGGACTGGTCCCCAGGCTGTAGGTGATCCCGTTCTCTTCTACCTTATAAAAATTGTCTACTGTTAGCGTTACCTGATAAACGCTTCCCGAAAACAGACTAAACCCAGAAAAAATAAGAATTCTTGGTCTAATTTTTACTAGATTTGTTATTGTGATTTGATCTTTTTCTATTTCTGTGGACCATGTCACAAATCGGCCCCTATTGCGTAAACTCTAAACGGAAACACGGCCAAGTTTTTAGTTTCGACGGTTAGATTTGTCCTATTGACAGGATCTGGAAAATCACGAACCCAAGCGACGTGGCTACTGGCATCACCCGTATAACCGGAAATCCACGGGACAAAATGGTAAGTTTCGCCTGATTTGAGATTGGGATAAGTAGAAAACTCAAAAAATGTTTCTTTAAAACCATTTGTGTTTGCTGGAAATAGTTGAGCCTTTGTTCTTGATGTTGAAGACGTGAAAAGCAATTGAGACGGAGTTGAAGTAAGTGGAGCGTTTGAATATATTCTCATCTGAATGGACGTAAAAGCCGCCGAATTATACAAAATAAAATAGGACCGACACGCTTTTAATAAAAAATTATCCTCAACTTTAAAAGGCTGATACTTCACAGGTGTAGAAGAAAAATCGGCAGTTAAAAAAGGCTCACCCCATAATTTTTGCGGCATTACAAGTCCTCTCTTAGAGACCAATTCATAGAAAAATTATTGAAAGTGTTTAAATCGCTGGAAGGCGGCCCATCTAATTTTAAATATTTGATTTGTCTGGGTTCTGAACTTGAAAAAACAACATTTGGATCAAATTGCATAAAAAAAGGATAGTAAGTGCCGACAGTGAGCCACACTTTTTCTAAACTCTCTAGCTCTGTTTTTGTTAAGTGTTCCCAACTTGCCTCATAAGTTTGACTTATAGGTCGAATTTCATGAAATCTAGTTCCGTTTTCTGACTGATATCTTTCCGAATTATCTTCTCGCACTTGAGTCAATGGATATACGACCGCGCCCCTGGTCGCTTCAAAATAGTTTCCAATGAAAACGGTTCCAAGCTCTATAAACCCTTGCGAGTTTGATTGATCAACAATGTAGAGCCTCCAATATCTTAAGGGGCTAGAATTAAAATCCACTGAAGAAATTTTTATCATCAACTCGTCATCCCAGGTTAAAGACTGGTCGTAGGCTGGCGCAGTCCAGCTATCCGTGTTATTCCCCTGAATTTTTACTGTCGCCCCTTGTGATATTTTAAGAGTTCCATTTCTATCAGGACCGCAAATAATTACCGCCCGAATATTTAATGGTAGACCACAATCGACTTTTATAAATTCGCTAGTGTGTATTTTAAGAGTGTCGGCTGTATATGTGAGAGCTCCAGTCAAATCGACTGCACTTGAAAATCCTATAACTGAACCCAAAGTGAAACCGGCGTCGGAAGTATTCAAATTAAAAATGCCTGTTCCCCCTAATCCGTTGGAAGTTATCTTTATTTTTAAAGTCGTCGTGTCTTGTGTCACGGTATAGGTAGAAGCGCCAATCGAGTCCATTGCCGTTTTTATGGCGGCTAAAAAACTAGTCGTGCTAGCATAATTTCCAGGTAGCACCGAAACCGTGTATT
>CAZWOH010000248.1:0-2110 GCA_964635405.1 uncultured Planctomycetales bacterium
CCAGTTCCCATGAGCTGTTGGGAGACACGATTAACCCGATGGACGTCAGTTGGGACGAGTCATAATTAAACCCGGATTTTGCATTAGCCAAGCTCCTGCTTGGCCAAGCAAAATCCGCCCAAAGGGCCGCATGTCTCGACAACGTCGAGACGTTCGGGGTTAACCTTGTCCCTGCGGGACAACCGAAGGCAAATTTTGCATTTGTCTTTTTGTGCACGACGGATCGTCGCGCACTGTGTTGAAATGCAAAATTTGGGTTAAAAATTTTTAAAACACAACTAATATAAGGGGGACACATTGGAAAACAGAGGCAAATCCAGATCATCATCTTCGTCGCGATCATCGACGAGATCATCGTCTTCACCATCGAATTACAAGGGAAGAAACAGCACCGGTATAAGCAGCAATACCGACAATTCGCGCAGAAGTAGCGGCGACAAGCCGCGTTTTCGCAAGAATATCGCGAAATTTATTCTGCCTAAAGACATCAAAATCGATTACAAAAATCTACCGTTGTTGCAGCGTTATACGACCGAACGCGGAAAAATTGTTCCTCGTCGTATTTCGGGGATCACGGCAGGCGAACAGCGCGCGATGTCGATTGCGATCAAATATGCCCGTTACTTGGGGCTTTTGTCAGTGGGCAGTTCGAAGAAGCATTAATTTTTGTGGTTAGGGGCTGGTGGCTAGTGGTTGGTAAATACATATACAATGCTAACCCCTAATCCCTAGCCACTAATCACTAACGTTATATTCTGGAGGTTTTATCTTATGGAAGTTATCCTTTGTCAGCAAGTTCCCAAAGTCGGAAAAATCGGGGACGTCGTTAAAGTCAAGGACGGCTTTGCCCGCAACTTTTTGTTGCCGCGCAAATTAGCCGCTTTAGCCACACCCGAAAACAAGCGCCGCATTGAGCATGAAAAAGCCGTGCGCCTCAAAGAGTATGCCGCAGCCAAAAAAGTTGCCGAAGAATTGGCGGAAAAAATTTCAAAAGTTTCCTGCACCGTTACCGTCGAGGTCAATGATCTGGACAAACTTTACGGCTCGGTTTCGGAGGCGGATATTGCTAAAGCACTTGAGCTTGAAGGTTTAAAGATTGACCGCAAGACCATTGAGTTAGAAAAACCGATTGAAGAGCTCGGGATTTTTGAAGTCGGTGTCAAGGTCCATCCAGAAGTTACTGCCAAAGTCCGGGTATGGGTGGCGAAGAAATAAAACTTCCGCCCCAGAACCTTGAGGCGGAAAAGTCCGTCTTAGGCGCGATGCTTATCGATGAGGAAGCTATCGGCCTTGCTTTGGAAATTTTGAATGTCGCCTGGTTCTATGAAGAAAGCCACCGGCGGATTTTTTCGGCAATTCTCGACCTTTACAATAATCGCAAAAATGTCGATTTGATCACGCTGTCCGAAAAGCTCAAGCAGGACGGACAGCTTGAAGCTGTAGGCGGCCAGACATATCTTTCGCGGTTAATTGATTTAGTCCCCACCGCAGCCAACGTCGAGCATTACGCAAATATCGTCAAGGAAAAAGGGATTTTGCGTTTGCTGATTACCAATGCAACCAAAATCGTCCACGAAGCTTATGAGGCCAAAAGCGATGTCTCTGAGGTCGTTGACAGCGCCGAAAAGCTGATTTTTGAAATTTCGGACCTTAAGCACAGCCAGAACTCCGTTCATATCAAGGAATTAGTCAAGACAACCATTGAACGCATCGACACGCTTTATCAGCGCAAAGAACACGTCACGGGCCTGGAAACCGGCTTTAGTGAATTTGACCGGATGACGTCGGGCTTACAGCCGTCGGACTTGATCATTGTCGCCGGACGTCCTTCAATGGGAAAAAGCGCTTTGGCGGCATCGATTCTCGAACACAGCGGGATACAACTTAAAAAACCGGTCGCGTTTTTTAGCCTTGAAATGTCCAAAGAGCAATTAGTCCAGCGCATGCTCTGTTCGCAGGCGCGGGTCGATGCGCACAAGGTCAGAAGCGGATATTTGGCCCCTTCGGATTGGCCCAAATTGACTTCCGCTGCAGGCCGTTTGTCGGCGTCAACAATTTTTATTGATGATACACCGGCTATTTCCGCGCTCGAATTACGCGCCAAGGCCCG
>CAZWOH010000249.1:0-2106 GCA_964635405.1 uncultured Planctomycetales bacterium
TTCAATGACCGCCTCGCGGTCGACATTGCAGAACAAAGCAATTTTTTCTTTTTGTTCTTTAGGGATAGGTTTTTCAGTGCGGCACAAGAGGATATCCGGTTGAATCCCGATTTCGCGCATTTTATTGACCGAGTGCTGGGTGGGCTTGGTCTTCTGCTCGCCGGCAGCTTTAATATAAGGAAGAAGCGTCACGTGGATAAACATCGCATAATGCTCGCCTAATTCCCAGCGCATCTGGCGAATGGCCTCTAAAAACGGCAAACTTTCAATATCCCCGACGGTCCCGCCGATTTCGATAATGGCGACATCCACTTCCCCTTCACGGGCGCCTTTCTTGATGCAGCGCTTGATCTCGTCGGTGATATGCGGAATAATCTGCACCGTTTTGCCCAGATAATCGCCGCGCCGCTCTTTGGTGATGACCGAATAATAAATTTTTCCCGTCGTGATGTTGCTGTCTTTGCTGATAACCGAATTGGAAAACCGCTCATAGTGGCCCAAATGCTAATCTGTCTCCGCCCGATCTTCCTTCAGATTAACCTCACCGTGCTGATATGGGTTCATGGTGACCGGATCGACGTTTAAATACGGATCGCACTTGATCATCGACGTGGTTAACCCACGCGCTTCCAAAAGCTTGGCAATCGAGGCTGCCGCCAGACCTTTACCCAAACTTGAAACAACCCCGCCGGTAACGAAAATAAATTTTGTCATAGGATTTTTATTTGCTGAATTTGCCTTCTAAAAGATATTTACTCTTATTCTCAGGAACTTTGAACGGATACTTACCCGTAAAACACGAGGAACAAAAATCTTTGCTGCTTTTCATGACACCCAACATCCCCTCAAGACTTAAATATTCGAGCGAATCGACTTCAATAAATTTTGCGACTTCTTTGACCGTTTTATTCGCGGCAATGAGCTCCTCGCGGTCCGGAAAATCGATCCCGTAAAAACATGGCGAAATAATCGGCGGACAGCTGATCCGCATATGGATTTCTTTGACGCCCGCTTCGCGCAAGACCTCAATACGATTGCGGCTGGTCGTGCCACGCACAATCGAATCCTCGACGACAACGACTTTTTTGCCTTTGAGAATATCGCGAATAGGATTTAGCTTAACGCGCACGCGAAAGTCCCGAATAAACTGGGTCGGTTGAATAAACGTGCGGCCGATATAATGATTGCGGATCAGGCCAATTTCAAAAGGGATATTAAGCTTTTTAGCGTAACCTAGCGCCGCGTACATCCCCGAGTCAGGGATCGGCATGACAAAATCTGCGTCGACAACCGGATGCTCAATGGCCAGCTGCTCGCCTAAACGCTTGCGCACATTATAAACATTGTCGTCAAAAATATGGCTGTCGGGTCGGGCAAAATAAATATTTTCAAAAACGCAATGCGCTTTATTTCCTTTTTTAGCTGTGGGCAAAAACACCGATTCAAGTTTGTTGCCTTTGATGATCACAATTTCGCCGGGCTCAATTTCACGGATAAACTTTGCTTTGATAATATCCAGCGCAGAGCTTTCGCTCGTCAAGACATAACTCTCGTCGAGCTTTCCCAAACACAGCGGCCGAAAGCCTTTGATATCGCGCGCGCCGACAATCGTGTCGCCAATCAAAAACACCAGCGAAAAAGAACCTTCCAACTGGGAGAGAACATCGCAAAACCACTGTTTGTAATCACCGTTTTTTGTCCGCGCCAGAAGATGCACAATGATCTCGGAGTCCATCGAAGTCTGAAAAATCGATCCCTCGTCTTCAAGCTTTCGATAGAGTTCTTCGGTGTTCGTTAAATTTCCGTTGTGAGCAATCGCCAAGGGGAGCTTGCGGTGAATAACGAGAAACGGCTGAATGTTTTTAAAATTGCTCGAACCCGTCGTCGAGTAACGACAGTGGCCAATCGCCGTCGGACCTTTGAGTTCTTCTAATGAATTAACCGGTACCGCGTCGGCGACCAACCCTGGATTTTTGACCAAGTGAATGTCTTTGCCGTCAAACGAGGCAATGCCCGCCGCCTCTTCGCCACGATGCTGCAGCGCATACAAACCCAAAAAGGCGATCTTAGCGGCATCTTTGTGATTGGAAATACCAATAATACCGC
>CAZWOH010000250.1:0-2065 GCA_964635405.1 uncultured Planctomycetales bacterium
AAAGAATTTATGTCTAAGGGGCATTTGATAGCTGTAGCTGGAAGGATCAGTCGACTGGCATTTTTTGTCATTCGCGATTATTACCCACAGATTATCAAGATAAATATAATTTATATAATCGTAATTATTTCATGCGTTACAGTTGCCTTAGCTAACCCAATTATAGAAATATCAGATAGGTTGAGAACTGAGACATCAAACGTAACTATTGAATACGATAGAGATTTTAAAAGATGGATCCACTGCTGACCGGAAGATTTGACAGATCATTCACGTGAGCATCCTCGAATGAATGGCACTTTTTCCCCATCTGCAACCAGGTGGTGGCATGCAAGCTCTAATTCCAATTTGTGCAATAGCACTTCTGATTTTCCGCAAGAGGGTCCACAGGGTCCCTTGATAGTTTGTAAGTATTTTTCGTAGCTGCAAAAGGAGTTGAACCAAGACAGCAACAGCAAGTTGAATTTGAATGGCGTTATTGTTTTTGGTTGGTAGTCTGCGAATATTGAGATGGCCTTTTAGCCAGCGGAAAAGCAGTTCAACTGCCCAGCGCTTTTTGTAAATTTCTGCCACTTCAAGAGGAGAAATTGTGAAGTCAGATGTAACAAAAAGGAATACTTTTTGGGTCTGCGGATCTTTAAAGATAACCAGCCGATATGATGGATATGTTGGATCAATATTAGTAAACATACCATCGTGTAAAACTCCAACTGAATCACCTGAGGTTTGCAAAATTTTCATAAGTGCCATTTTGTATCTCGGATAATCCTTTAATCTGGTTACAAAATGTGAACCGGCCGCGACTATGTTGACCCACATGTCGTTATCATTGTAGGCGCGATCAAAAATATACATGGCACCAGAGCGCAGACGCAGATTAAGACTGACTGGACTATCATTTTTTCTGCCGGGGGTAATAATAAAATCATCAATCCACTCATCATTAACGTTCCAAACTAAATGAAGTTTGGCACTTGCCTTGTGAGCCTCCCCAGAACGCCTAATTTTCCACCCTTCGACGTTAAAAAGACTGCCGTGAACTTTGATGTCCGTTGAGTCAATGGCTAGAAGCATACGGATTGCTTTTTTAGTTTGTCTATCGTTGGTCTTAGCTCTGATTTCCAGCAATATCATGTCGCAAAGATCTTGAAAAAATCTTGGGTCTCTAACTCTAAGAGCATCACCAAGAGTTGAATCTGAGACCCCAAAAGTCGACTCTATTTCTCTGAAAGATTCTGTGCGCTGAATGAAGCTTGCAATTAAGACTTGAGTCATTTCCCAGGTTGAAAAAGTTCGAATCCATTTGTCAATCTGGTACTTTTTTGCGAGCGCATCAAAGTCGTTTTTATTTATTAGGTTCAGAAGTGATGACTGGCTTGAGTCATTTTGCATGTTGTATCTCCTTGATGTTGACCTCTACCGAAGGACAGTTCATATTATGTCTAATTACAGAGGTCAACACAAAAGGAGTATTTGATTGAACAAAGGTGCACAAAAAAGCTTACCCAAGATAAATTTATCCGAAGTTGAAATCAATCATGCTTATCGAGCTTGGTACAGCCACTATGGCTTTGCTCAGGACGATGGCGAATTAAACCCTTATTTAAGCGATGAAATGAAACCCTATCAGCTAGGACAAGAAGGTTGGATTAGGCGCGCACGAAGAGCACTTTTTTACTCAACCAATTGTCTGGCTGAAAAACTAGACGTTGATCGCCAGGTTTTTTCAAGTTATGAGATTAGCGAAGAGCGCGGCTCAATCAGTTTGGCGACTCTTGCAAAAGCGGCGGAGAGTATGGGGTGTGAGCTCGTCTATGCCATCCGACCCAAAACAAAAACCAAATTTTCTCAAGTGATATGGGCCCAACTACTTACAAGGGCACTACGACATCCTTGGCTTCAAAAAGTTCATTCAAACCGCGTGATATCAGCCTTAGCTAGTATCGCAAAAGAACTAATGGTTGAGCCAAAGTTTAGGAAAGAAAACAGTTGGTCGCTTAGAAAATATTCGTAACAATCAACAAAAGGTGTTGATTTTATTAAGAAATCTTCCGGTCAGCAGTGT
>CAZWOH010000251.1:0-2061 GCA_964635405.1 uncultured Planctomycetales bacterium
TTTAAGGATTTTTTGCATCGTCGGGTTTTGGATTAATTTCTGCACTTGCGGATTGTTTTCGACGCGTTTAGGGTCCATTGATAAAGCGTCTGCCAGCAGGGAAGGGTCTTTTAATATTTCAACAATCGAAGGGTCCTGCGCCAACTCTTGCATCAGAGACATGATCTGCGGGTCTTGCATCATGTTCGTTTTTATTGAATTAACGCTGCTGGCAGATAATTTCCCGTCGGATGTGATTGTCGGCGACGTTGAAGGCTGTGCGTCTGCGGCATTGATGGTAAGAATTTGATCGGCCGAAACGGTTACATTCCCCATTGTGGGGCTTTTGATCGTGTAAGAGTTATTGGCGACATTGATCAATTGGCCTTTGAGGATGGTTCCATCTTTAAGAGTGATTGTTTGAGAAGCCGGCTCTGCAAAAGTTAAAGTCGACATGACAAGTGCAAAAAACAAGATAAAGAAGATAAGTTTTTTCATATGTTGCGAGTGTAGCATTCTCTTGGGCGAGTGTCAATGTAGAGAAGAGGCCAAATTATTTTTTGTAAATTCTAAATAATGTTTCTGTCCCTTGGGCCAAAAACAGCTCACCGCAATGCCAGTCTTCGACGAGACCTTTTATTTGAGGCTCAAGGTGATACTGGCTTTCAATATAAGAGGAAAACGCCCCCCCAGGATTGTAAATACGCAAGCCAGTTGTTGTGATGTAAACCGGAATATTTTTTTCAAGCTTGTCAGCCAAATTTTTTTTGAAAGTTGCAAATTCGTTCTCATCGAGATGGGACATGTTTTTAGGACGATAAAGTGTTTGACGTTGCGCGTAATGATTAAAGAATAGCTCATCGTCGCCGGTAATGATGAGTGCTTCTGGCGGCGTGTTATCTTTAACGTAAAGGGCCCACTGGGGAAACAGGGCATGGGAATGCCGAAACCAGAGGATGGGAAAAATATTTGTGATATTCGCAAGAAGGACAACGCTTGCACAAATCGCCATTGTGGCAAAGCGGACAATTAGTTTTTTAGCGGATAATAACTGGTCGATACCATACCCAAAGATAAAACATAACGGCACAATTGAGATCAAAAAAAATCTTGGTACGGAGGTGAGAATATTTCCGTAAAAGAACAATGGAACCCAAAACCACGTTAAACCCAAAATAGCCATTGAGGTGTTTTGGCGCAACATTTTTAGTAAACCAAACCATACAACAAGGATGCCGGCTAAAGTTGTACTAAAGCAAATGATTGTAATCCCTCGCATGAGATAGGGAGTAAAAAATCCGCGAAAATTAGACGCAAGTCCGATATTCCAAAAAGTTTGAAATTGCGAGGAATATTGAGAACTTGTTTTTCCAATCAGAAAAGGCATATGAAAAGCGCCGGCGATAATCCCCGCACCTAATAAACAACTTCCCAGCAGGATAATTTGTCGTCGGGCATTTGAAAAATTATTTTTATTCCAAGCAATCCAGAAGAGACTTATTGGAACGATCAAAAGGATCATATCCTGCAGCCGGCTGGCACCCATCAGACCTAAGAAAAACGAAAAGAAAAAGTGCCGGAATTTTTGATGAGGGTTTGTGAGGGCATAAAGACTTAATAAAAGAAAAAAGACGCAAACAACGTGGCTGTTTCCATAGACGCTCAGAGTTAAAAAAATCGGATGCAGCGATAACAATAAGGCACTAAAAAAAGCGCTGCGGGCGTTAAGAGTATTTTTTATAAATAAATAAAAAATCGAAATCGAAAGTGAGCTTAAGATAACGCTCATAAAATTAACCGCAAACACAGGGTCATTTCCGGCAAACCAGCGTGTTGTAGCGAAAAAAAAGGAACCCATCAAAACGGTAAGCGGATACCCTGACCCAAATTGATAATAGAGTTGATGATTTTCAAGGGTATTTTGTCCATTGATTGCCAAGGCCAGGCAATCGAGATGATAAGGACCTTTACTGATTAAAGACAGGCGCAGAAAAAAACTCGCGAAAAATAGAAAGAGTGGAAAACCCCAGACGCGTAAGGCAGGTGCGAGATTCATTTTAAAAGAAAATGCTGGAGGAGGGA
>CAZWOH010000252.1:0-2053 GCA_964635405.1 uncultured Planctomycetales bacterium
TGAGTATTGCGATGTTTCCCAGAGGAGAAGTTGGGGCTGCTGTTTTAATCATTGGACTTGGATATGGTTTTAGCGGATTTGAAAATACATTGGCCGTCTTAACTCTGGCGTTTAATCTAGTTTTAACAGGAATATTCATTGGAATTGTGATGCGGCTATTAAAAAATAAGGGCGCAGTCGGACAATTTTAAGGCAACCCAACGGGGTCGCTACTGTATTGACAGAATTGATTTTAGGAAATATAACCTTTGCAGTTAAATTGATTGAGTAGACTGCCTGCATAATTTTAAGGCTTTAAAATATAGGAGAAAATAGTATGTCCCTCAAAATACCACGCACGCTTTCAACCCAGCACCCGGACAATGTGACAATCCCTTTTTTTGCCAACCACTCTGTCCTCCGGGGAGATGACGAAATAAAGGAAGCTTTTTATGCTTTTTCCAATCTCGGTGTCGAGGAGATTATGTGGGACGCCGAAGGCAAGGAAGCCGATGATTTTGTTATTCGAAAATTGATCACCGAATATAAAAGTTTTTTTGAAAAGAACCGGATCGGGAAAGATGTTTTTATCAATATCCGTGTGCCTAACCCGCAATACGAAAAAGCAGAGGCCAAAATTCTTCTCGAAACCTTAGAAAGTATTCCGCGTTCCTATGACACGGCAGAACTTTTTTATGGCGATGGCGCTTATCCTCCGATTTTTGAAGTTGTTGTGCCTATGGCCGACGGAGAAATTATTAAAAAGATTCGTGATTATTATAAGAATGTTGTCATCGGCAAGGAAAAGTCGCGCTTTGTCGAGGGAGAAGCTCTGACGGTAGGCGACTGGATCGGCCGGTTTGAACCTAAAAATATCAATGTGATCCCGTTATTCGAAGACCTTTACTCGATGCTCAGTGCGGATGAAACGCTAAGAACTTTTCTTAAAAACAGAAAAGTAAAATATCAGCGCGTTT
Organism: uncultured Planctomycetales bacterium; assembly: GCA_964635405.1. Lineage (GTDB taxonomy): Bacteria > Omnitrophota > Gorgyraeia > Zapsychrales > JANLHA01 > JADLGJ01. Next base: position 957 of record CAZWOH010000252.1, read on the forward strand.
TTTTGGCTCGCTCTGATCCGGCGATGAATTATTCGTCTGTGGCAGTGATTCTGGCTTTGCACATTGCGCTGGATAAATTATATAAACTTCAAAATGAGATCAATGTCCCGATTTATCCGATTTTAGGGTCGGGAAGTGCGCCCTTTCGCGGGCATTTAACGCCGCACACGGTCGATTATATTTTAAGTAAATATCCGAGTGTGGCGACGTTTACCATACAGTCGGCATTCAAATATGATTTTCCGGTCAAAGATGTTCAAGGCGCCATTGAGTTGATTAACAAGACCCAGATAAAGCCGCCGGCGGTTGTTGAAAATCAAAAAGAAGTCTTACGGATTATTAAAAAAGTTTCCCACGAGTATCAGCGGCAAATTCAGATTTTGGCCCCACTGATCAATGAAGTCGCAAAATTTGTTCCCAGCCGTCGGATGCGCAAGCTGCACACCGGACTTTTTGGATATTCCCGTGAGTTAAAAGAAGGGGTTTCCTTGCCTCGCGTTATTTCGTTTTGCGCGGTTTTATATTCTCTGGGGTTGCCGCCGGATATTATTGGTTTAAATGTTTTGACGGAGAATGAAAAAAATATTGTGCGCAGCATCTATCCGCGGTTCGACGGGGGATTAAGAGATATTCTTGAGCTGTGGAACCCGGATGTTCTCAAAATTATTCCTGCCAGTATTCGCCAGAATATCAAAGATGTTGTTAAGCAATATGATTTTAAGACGAACCAAAAACATCTGGAAATCACCGATGAAATTATCCGAAACATTCAAAAACGAAATTTTGGTGTTCATTTGACCGATCTGATCACCCGGGCCGGATCAGTTAGAGGGTTTTTGGGCTAGGAAAATGTTCCAAGCCCTGTGAGCTGATTTGCAGATCTTTTGTGGAGGCAGGATGAGATTAGGACTTTGTTGTTTATTTGCCCAGGAGCCCATCAAGTTTCGCACGACTAACGCATCATCATTAATGAAGTTAAATAAAAAAGATGCGTTAAGTAAACTTTCTGCTATTTGTTTGCATAATGCGCGCTCGCTCGTCGAGGCATTGGTTTATTGCGCCAAGCATGATATCGGCTCATTTCGTGTCAGCAGCCA
>CAZWOH010000253.1:0-2037 GCA_964635405.1 uncultured Planctomycetales bacterium
TTAAACCCGGATTTTGCATTAGCCAAGCTCCTGCTTGGCCAAGCAAAATCCGCCCGAAGGGCCGCATGTCTCGACAACGTCGAGACGTGCGGGGTTAACCTTGTCCCTGCGGGACAACCGAAGGCAAATTTTGCATTTCCCTTTTTTTGCGCGACGGATCGTCGCTCAATGGATTGTAATGAAAAATTTGGGTTAAAAAGCGGCAATGGTCGCTGCAGTGTTTATCCGTGGCGTCCTTTAATTTGCCGGCTTTTTGGCTATGCCGCTAAACAGGATAAGTATCTTAAGCCTCAACTGGTGACTTGCCCGACGATGAAAGCGCATTGCGCTAAAGAATATCAGCTGGTTGTCACGAATTTAGAACAGGGAAAAATCAGTGTCCCGCTTATGCGTGAGTACACAATGCAGCTTTTGAGTATTGACCCCCAGTTAGGCCGGGAACAATTTTTGATTAATACAGCCGTTAGAATTGCCATAGAAAAAATTGGATTAATCAATGCGCAATAAAAAATCAAAGAAAACAAAAAAATCTCAGAAAGTTTTTTGGGGGTTCGCTATTTTTGTTTTTATTTTGATTGGCGTTATTCTGTTTTTGACGTCGACGCGCCCTGGCTTGCGTTTGATCAGTAAACAGTTTTTGCCGGATTTTATTGCCGCTGATGATATCGAGGTCGGAGGGGTCGATGCAGGCTTGTCAGACCAGTTGACGTTTAATCAGGTCGAATTCAAGGACTTGAAATGGTTTCCCGTCGGAACTGTCATTCGTGTTCAGCGGCTGACGATCAAGATGACATCGCTTAATCCTTATGATGCGCAAATTGACTTTGAAAATATACGGCTGTTTATGCCGTATAGTGACCCGATTGTTTTTTCGGGTCATTATCATAAGGGTGAGGTTTCGGCGAATGTTTATTCGAGCAATGTTTCCATTGAAGAAATTTTAAGCCTTCTGCCGCGCAAGATTCAGAGCAACCCAAAAGGAGTGATCCGAAACATTGATCTGGATTTGCAGGGGCCGATTTCGGCACTCAATGTTAAAGGGGCTTTTGTGATTGAAGAATTGGCGATGCCGAAGTTTGTGATTTTGCAAGCGCCCGGAGATCTGGATCTGGTTTTTCGTCGTACAGCCGGTGCGTATGGTCCGTCGGGGGAATTGCGGGTCAATCAAGGCAAGGTCAAAACAAAGAACGCGCTTCTTAAACTAGAAAAAAGCAAACTCTTTTTTTCGGGAAGTTTTATAAAGCCGGTTTTTGATATCAAGGCCAATGCCGCTATCAGCAAAGTTTCTGTCGATGTTATATTAACCGGCACGCCGCAGTCGCCTCAATGGCAGTTTAGTTCCAGTCCGCCGTTGGCTCAGGAAGTTTTGATGCTTATGTTTTTGACAGGGAAGAATTTGGAAGTTGTTCAGACGTCCGTCGAAGAAAAGCGCCTTACGCCAGATTTGGCCAAAGACCTCATTGATTATTTTTTGTTAGGCGGCGAGGGCGGACGGCTTGCGCAAAAGTTGGGAATCAAGGACGTTTCAATTATTTATGACAAGGATGTCGCTGGTTTCGGGGTCAAAAAAGAGGTGACTGATTTTCTTGACGTCGGATATCAGGTTGAGCAAAAAGGGTATGATCATCCGCAAACTTCAGACTTTAAGCATACGCTAGGCGCTGAACTGAAACTTAATTCTCAAATTTCCGTCGAGGTAGATAAAGAGCTTTATCAGTTTCATAATCAGCAGCAATTGCCGGATTCGTTTAAGCCTGAAGAAAAAATTATGTTGAAGTACAAAACACAGTTTTGATTTCCAGAAAGGGACGGCAAGGCATGTCACGCTATATTAAGAAAGTTTCCAAAAAGTTGGGGCTTGCGCCCGGGACTTTGGTTCATATCGGGAAAAAAGTTTCGTCGGATATTAAGATCACAGCATTTGAATATGACGGGGCGCATTGTCAAGAACAGGTGATTACGCAATTAGAGAGCCTTAAGCGCTATAAAGATAGTCCGACAGTCGCGTGGATTAATGTTGACGGTTTGCACGATGTG
>CAZWOH010000254.1:0-2020 GCA_964635405.1 uncultured Planctomycetales bacterium
TGCGTTCTGCAATTTTTTGTTTGGTCATATCCCGCAAAATCACAATCGACCCGTTTAATTTGTTTTCGTTGTCCCTGATAAAGGACAACGAAAGCCCGACGTCCAGAACGGTGCCGTCTTTTTTATAAACCTGGGTCTCAATTTCGGTCATCGATTCGTTGTCCTTGGCGCGCATCGCAAGAATCCGGTCCCATTCATTGGGCGCAAAAAGTTCCCTCAATTCCTTATTAAAAAGATCGATCTTCTCAACACCAAGCATCCGCTCAACAAAAGGATTCCACGCCGTGACCGCTGCAGATGCATCAGCTACAAGGATCGCGACCGCCGAATTATTAAAAACCGTCTGAAAAATTTCCTTGGATTCTTTAAGGTCTTTTTGTGCGCGTTTGCTGTCGGTAATATCCTGCAATATTCCGTCGATAAAAACGGGTTTCCCCTTGCCTTCCCTAAAAGCGATTAACGTCAAACTGCAGACAAAAAGACGTTTGGCCTTGGTCAAAATTTCAATTTCGGCAATCGTGACAGACTTTTCTTTTGCTGCGGCCTCTACCAAATTTGAAGATAACTTTTTATCCAAAAAAATATCTTCAAACCAAAGGTCTTTAAGCTCCGCCGAAGAATACGAAAGCATACGGCACAAACATTCATTGGCAAAAACAAAAGGGCGCTTGTCCTGCAGCTTGATCCGAAAAACACCCACCGGCATCGCATCAAGCAAACCGGAAATGTCCGAAGATCCTGTCTGAGAAAGATCACTCATTTTCTTAATTTAACCCAAATTTTGCATTACAATCCATTGCGCGACGATCCGTCGCGCACAAAAAGGCAAATGCAAAATTTGCCTTCGGTTGTCCCGCAGGGACAAGGTTAACCCCGCACGTCTCGACGGTGTCGAGACATGCGGCCCTTTGGGCGGATTTTGCTTGGCCAAGCAGGAGCTTGGCTAATGCAAAATCCGGGTTTTATATTCTTTAAAACAGCAACAAGATTGATCATTCCAACTAAAACAGTTAAAGCGCTCAGCGAATAGCAAAAAATGAGGTTCCACGCACCCTGGCTCATCGACGGAATAAACGGCCCTATCCCCAGACGCAATACCCACAGCCCAAGAAAGATCGCACAGCCGGCCAACAGAAACAATAAAAACGATAACAAAAACGAAATAACAATGACATAGCAGTTGTAAAGAAACAAGCTTCCCGACGAAATTTTGCTGGCAATCATTCCGATACGTTCCAAAAGCCTCCCCCTCCCCTAACCCCTCCCACAAGGGGAGGGGAAAGTTTAGTCTAGCGTTCAAACTTAACAACATTCTGCCACCACAGGTGGCTGTCCCATTTTTCAATCGTCGCCCACATTTTTTGTGCACTTTTCGTTTTCAAGTACTTCGGCGCCCGCTTAAAAAAAAGTTTGGCCCCCTGGTGCCCGCGGTCATAATATTCTTTGGCCTGAAGCAGGCATTCTAAAATATCCGCATCGCGCGCGACAATGCTTTCCTTTGTGGTTTGCTCGTCGTAATCTTTGCGCATCTTTTCAAGGACAATACCGATTTTTTTATCAAGCTCTGTGACCTGGTCCTTAAAAACTTTTTTCTCAGCGTCCTTAAAGTCAATGTAGTAATGGCCCATTTTGTGCAAGTCATTGATCCGCGCCTCGTGGATGTCATTAAAAAGCGCCATGACGACGACTTTGTAAGGGTCCAGATTTTCTAAGTGCGCCAAATAAAATCCAATGACCGCAGTGCGAAAACAGTGTTCCGCCACCGACTCGGGCTCCTTGATGCCAGCAACCCACCAGCCGCTTCGTTTGACGTGTTTCAAAAGCCCCGCTTCGGCAAAAAAGTTAACAGCGGCAGTCAAAGACGGGTTAAGATTAGTTTCAGAAGTCTTTTGTTTTCTTTTTGTCATGATTTCTTCTCGTTCTTCAGTAGGCTTCGTTGCCGCGATATCTCATAACACAAAATCGTCGTCGCGTGCGCCGCGTTAAACGACATGCGGTCATGCGCCATCGGGATTGTGAC
>CAZWOH010000255.1:0-2018 GCA_964635405.1 uncultured Planctomycetales bacterium
TTTTTACCATATATTAAAAAAGTTAAAGCAATAATCAGGCATACGGTAAAATTTACAATCGATAAAATCGCCAGTGGATTAAGCGGATTCATGCGGTTGCCTCACGGTAGGTCGTCGGCAGGGTGATGGTAAAGGTTGTTCCCTGATTTTTTGTGCTCTTGACTGTGATTTTTCCGCCGTGGTCCTCGATAATTCCTTTGACGATAGCCAGCCCTAAGCCTGTGCCTTTTTCTTTGGTGCTAAAAAATGGTTCAAAAATTTTGGCCAAGTCTTTGGGTTCGATGCCGCAGCCGGTATCAGAGAGGGAAATCTGGATTAAGTGACTAGTGGTTAGGGGTTGGGGGTTAGAGTTGAGTAGTTGGTGGGTATCACTAACCACTAGACCCGAACCCCTAGCCACTGCTGTTAGCATTCCTCCGTCGGGCATAGCGTCGTTGGCGTTGAGGATCAGATTGATAAAAACTTGCAAAAGTTTATTGGTGTCGGCTTTAATAGTTGGGATATCGTCGGCAAAGTCGGTCTTGACCTCGACTTTGTTTTTGTTCAATTGATTGGCGGTTAAGTTGAGCGCGTGTTCGAGTGTCTTTTTGATGTCTGTATCGGTTAAGGAAAGGGGAGAGGGCTTAGCAAAAGCCAAAAGATCGTTGAGAATGCTTTCGATGCGGTTGATCTCAGTGCCGGCAATCGACTCAAATTTCGCAATAAAGGCTGGATCGTTTTTCTTCTTAGGGAAATACTCGACAAAAGTTTTGAGCGCGGTCAAGGGATTGCGGATCTCGTGCGCAACCCCGCTGGCTAAGGTGGCGATTGTTCGCATCTTTTCGCTGTGAACCGCATTCTCGCGCAGGAGCTGATTCTGCTCGGCGAGCTGAACTGGGGTCCCTTTAAAAAGGGTATGGTCAATGATCGCTTGAATCCGGTTTCGTAGTGGATTAAATGCTAATGCAATAATAATCAGAGCTACAATTCGCATAGTGAAGTTGTATCCGGTCAATGTGTTTTGTAGCAACTGATCGGTAATGAAAATCAAAAATAAATAAATTAAGGTTAAAGAAAAAATCAGGGTGGAATAAAGCATGCTTTTTTGAAGGACAAATTCAAATTCGAGAATTTCGCGTTTAAAAATAAGGTAGCTTGCGCCTAATTCATAGAAAAGTGTCAAAGTTAATGTGTAAGGATAAAAATTGTGATATCCGGCCATAGGCAAAAAAGTTGACATGCCCCCAGCAAATCCAAGGCTGAGGATTGTTAAAATAAAAATTGCGTCTTTGTTTTTTGGCAAACTGGTCTTTTTACAATATTGATAAAGCCTGATTTGTCCCCATCCTAAATAAAATGCCCATGGTGATAAAACAATTGCCCAATTCAATCCATTAATCTGTAAATAGTGGATTGAATTGAAGATAAAAAGGGTATCGTTGTATAAAAATGATTTTGGTGCCATTAATATAAAAATATTTGTTGTGATGGCGTAGATGTATCCACAAATTATAATCTTTTGTGTTTTGTATGAGCAGTACTCGGTTACAAAGTGTGCAAAAACAATAGCAATAAAGTAACCAAACCGATGAGATATTATCCAAAAGTGAAAGGCTAAATTGGGGTTTTGGGCTGCTGAGGCAAGAAATGTAAAAAAAGCCCACGACCCAACTATAAAATTAAAGATTCCCCAGATTCGATGTATCTTTGTTTTAGCAAATAAAAGAAAAACAATGGCAACGGTATATCCAACGAGAGAAGTTAGTAGTGCTAATATCGCCAGCGGATTCATGGTGCAACCTCGTGGCTGGATGACGTCGTCGGCAGGGTGATGGTAAAGGTTGTGCCCTGATTTTTTGTGCTCTTGACTGTGATTTTTCCGCCGTGGTCCTCGATAATTCCTTTGACAATAGCCAGCCCTAAGCCTGTTCCTTTTTCTTTGGTGCTAAAAAATGGTTCAAAAATTTTGCCAAGGTCTTTGGGGTCGATGCCGCAGCCGGTGTCGGTTATAGAAATTTTGATCGAGGGGTTAGGGTTTA
>CAZWOH010000256.1:0-2017 GCA_964635405.1 uncultured Planctomycetales bacterium
AAACCTTGCGATTCGTCACACGCAAGTCCACGCGCTTGCAGAATTCAAAAATCGAAGTGTACGGCCCATCCGCCAGACGGTTGGCGACAATCGATTCAATCGCGGTTTGACCGACATTTTTGATCGCCAAAAACCCAAAGCGTATCGTTTTTTCGTCGATGACATTAAACTCAACAATGCTTTCGTTAATGTCCGGCGGCAAAATGCTGATTCCCAGCTCTTCGCTGGCATTGACGTACTCGACGACCTTATCGGTATTATCTTTTTCGCACGTTAAAAGAGCGGCCATGTACTCGACGGAATAATTCGCTTTCAAAAACGCTGTCTGATACGAAATAACGGCGTAAGCCGCGGAGTGGCTGCGGTTAAAGCCGTAACCGGAAAAGTAATCGATCAAATCAAAGAGTTTGTTGGCTTCATCTTCCTTAATGTGGCTCGCCTTAAGACACCCATCGACAAAAAGCTTTCGGATCTTTTCCATGTCCTCCGGAATCTTTTTGCTCATCGCGCGCCTAAGATGGTCTGCCTGCGTCATCGAAAAGCCGGCTAAAATGCTCGCCATCTGCATAACTTGCTCTTGATAAACAATAATCCCAAAGGTGCTTTTGAGAATCCCTTCGAGCTTTGGATGCGGATATTTGACCGCGGCCTCCCCGCGTTTGCGTTTGATAAAATCTTCGAGCATACCCGAACCCATCGGCCCCGGGCGATAAAGCGCCAAAATCGAGATCAAATCTTCAAACTGATTAGGTTTGATCTTGCGCAGAAGATCGCGCATCCCCGCGCTTTCCAGCTGAAAAATCCCCGACGCGTTCCCGCTGCCTAAAAGCTCGTACGTTTTTTTATCGTCAAAAGGCAACTTGCTTAAATCCAAGTCAATGCCGCGCGTTTTTTTAATCCACTTAAGCGCCTTGTCGATGACCGTCAAGTTGCGTAACCCTAAAAAGTCCATTTTTAACAAACCAATCTTGGCAATCCCGTCCATCGAAAAGCCCGTCGTCACCTGCCCGTCGGTGCTTTTAAAAAGCGGAACGTATTCGGTCAGGGGCTTGTCGGATATGACAACGCCCGCCGCGTGTATCGAGGCATGCCGATTTAAACCTTCCAAAACCTGCGCCGTTTCGACGATATCGTTGGCGGTCTGATTTTCCTGACAAAGTTTAGCTAATTGTGGCTCGACTTTCAGCGCATCCTTAAGCGTCATACCGATCTCGGCGGGGATCAGTTTGGCAATCTTGTCCACATCCGCATAAGGCGTACTCATCACACGCCCTACGTCGCGCACAGCGGCGCGCGCCTGCATCGTCCCAAAGGTGATAATCTGGGCGACATTGTCTTTACCGTATTTGTTGGTCACATAGTCAATGACTTCCTGACGGCGCTCAAAACAAAAATCAATGTCAATATCCGGCATGCTCATCCGCTCGGGATTTAAAAACCGTTCAAAAAGAAGGCCGTACTTAATCGGGTCAAGGTCCGTGATGCCCAACAAATAGCTGACCAAACTGCCCGCCGCCGAGCCGCGGCCGGGACCTACGGGAATGCCCCTTTGTTTGGCGTAATGGATAAAATCCCAGACGATCAAAAAGTAACTGACAAAACCCATCTTTTTAATCGTCTGCAATTCATGGGCCAGCCTCTCTTGCAAAGCCGGCGTCATTACGCCATAACGTTCTCTGATGCCTTTAGCGCAAAGTTCTTCTAAATATTCGTCCTTGCCCATACCGCCGGGCGGATTGTAATTAGGCAGATGATATTGGCCAAAACGCAAATCCAAATTACATTTATCCGCGATCTCGACGGTATTCTTGAGAGCCTGCGGCACCCACAAAAATTCACGTTTCATCTGCTCGGGAGATTTAAAGAAAAACTGGTCTGTCTTGAGACGCATGCGGTTAGGATCATTTAAAAACGTCTGCGTCTGAATGCACAACAGCGCTTCGTGCGCCTTGTACTGCGCTTGTTCGAGATAATGAACGTCGTTGGTCACGACGAGCGGCAAATCAAGCTCTTTGGC
>CAZWOH010000257.1:0-2014 GCA_964635405.1 uncultured Planctomycetales bacterium
AATTTGGCCCCGCGGTTTGCGCTAGTCAATCTGCTTTCCGAAATTGAAAAGACAGAAGACCCGTCGATCATTAAAAAATATGTTATTTCTCATAGTTGTGGGTTGGATTTTTTGCCGGCGGTTTTGCAGGCTAAGCAAGCCGGCCATATTACGGCGGAAAATATCAAGCCATTTTTTCGCAAAGCTGTACAGGTTTATGACTATATCATCGTCGACGCCGGAAATTCGTTTAGCGAAACTCTTTTAAGCGTTTTAGACCATTCCAATTTGATTCTTTTGGTGGTGACCCCGGATATTTTGGCTGTATATCAGATCAAATGGTGCATCGAGCTTTTACAGAGCCTTCATTATCCGCTTAAAATGGTGCGGTTAGTTTTGAACCGCGCGGAAAGCCGCGGTGGGGTGCCCTGGCAGGAAGTTCGTACAGCGCTTGCGTGTGAAATTTTAGGACGTATTCCATCCGACGGGAAAGCTGTCGGGATGGCTTTAAATCGCGGGGTTCCCTGTGTCATTGATTCCCCCAAAGGCCCGATTGCGGATGCGTTTGGGAAGATGATCGTCGATTTAAAAAAAGAAGATATTTATATACAGGCAACCGAAATTGCCCGCGAACGAACCACAGAAAAAGTTGATAAACCAGGCAATTTTTGGGAAAAATTTGGAATTTCGCAACAAAGCGCTCCCATGCCGGCCCCGGCAAATTATGGTAGAGAAGAAGATGAAATTGTTGCGCTCAAAAAAAGAATCCATGAGCGATTAGTGTCGCAGTTGCACGTTGAAGATTTAACGCCCGAAAATTTAAGCGATCCCAAGAAAGCGCAGGAACTCAAAGAGTCGGCCCGCAAGCTCGTCGGAAATCTTTTGCTCGAAGAAAAAGGCGGTGTTCTTTCTTCTCATGAGGAACGTTCGCGCATTGTTAAGGAAATTGTTGATGAAGCCTTGGGTCTTGGTCCCCTGGAAGAATTTTTGGCTGATGGGGAGGTTTCGGACATTATGGTTAACAGCAAAGACGTCATTTATGTTGAAAAAAGCGGGAAGCTTATTTTAACGAACCGTAAATTTGTCTCGGATCAACAGGTCCGCTCGATTATTGACCGGATTATTGCGCCTTTAGGCCGGCGCATTGATGAGTCTGTTCCGATGGTTGATGCGCGGCTTCCCGATGGGTCACGCTTTAATGCAATTATTCCGCCGTTGTCCTTAAATGGCCCGATGGTGACGATTCGTAAATTTGGCGCAGAACGTTTAAGTGCTGAGGATCTTTTGGATAAATATCACAGTTTTTCAAGGGCGATGCACGATTTTTTGGAAACATGTGTTTTGGGCCGTAAAAATATCATTGTCTCCGGCGGGACGGGTTCCGGAAAAACGACGCTCTTAAATGTTATTTCGCAATTTATTCCGGACAATGAGCGCATCATCACCATTGAAGACGCCGCTGAATTGCGTCTTAAAAAAAGTCATTGGGCCCGATTGGAGTCTCGTCCATCGAACGTCGAGGGTAAGGGAAGTGTTTCGATTCGAGATCTTTTTGTTAATACGCTTCGTATGCGGCCGGACCGGATTATCATTGGTGAGTGCCGCGGGCCGGAAGTTCTCGACATGTTACAGGCGATGAACACGGGACACGACGGTTCAATGACGACACTCCATGCGAACTCAACGCGGGACGTTATGGTGCGCATGAGTTCTATGATTTTGTTAAGCGGTATTGAGCTTCCGGTTAGGGCTATTAATGAAATGATTTCTTCCGCGATTGATATTATTGTGCATGTGGCGCGTTTTTCCGACGGGACGCGCAAGCTGACCGGGATTACCGAAGTTGTGGGCATGATTCAGGACCATCAATTGGACCTTCGGGATGTTTTTGTTTATGACCAAAAAGGTTTGGGTGAAAACGGCATTGTCCTCGGAGATTATCGTCCCACTGGCTATATTCCAAAGTGTTATGAAGAGTTAACTTCGATGGGCCTTAAGATTGACAAGGGCATGTTTACTCGTCCGTAAAGTTTTT
>CAZWOH010000258.1:0-2007 GCA_964635405.1 uncultured Planctomycetales bacterium
GTCAGTTTCATCCGGAGTTTAAGTCCAAGCCGGAGCGCGCGCATCCTTTGTTTCGTGATTTTATAGCCGCGGCGCTGGTAGGGTAGCGTAGTGGAAATTATTAGCGGTTTGAGAAATTTTCATATGTTTCCCCTCCCTTGATGGGAGGGGTTAGGGGAGGGTGACCGACGGAGGTGGTTCTGTTTACACACCCTCACCTAACCTCCCCCATCGGAAGGGGGAGGAAAATAAAGGTTGTATCTATCGCGCGGGTGGCGAATCCCGCGCCTCGCCCGGAGGGCTCAGTCGTGGGACGAGGCAGTTTAAGATTGTGTAATAACGTTCTAAGAGAATCTCAGTGTAAGATTGTGCTTTGCGCGCGGGTGGCGAAATGGTAGACGCGCACGTTTGAGGGGCGTGTGGGGTAACCCATGAGGGTTCGAGTCCCTCCCCGCGCATAAAAAGCAGGGGTTAGTGGCTAGTGGTTAGACGCTAGTTTATTTATTAACCACCAACCTCTAACCACCAATCCCTAAACCCTAATCACTGTTTTTATGTCTATCAAAGTCAATGCGAGTGTCTTGTGCGCGGATTTCACCAATCTTGAACGTCAAATCAAGATGTGTGAAGATGCCGGCGCTGAAATGATTCACGTGGATGTCATGGACGGACATTTTGTGCCCAATATCACCATTGGCCCTGTGATTGTTCAGGCGATACGCCGCACGACCAAACTTCCTGTCGAAGCGCATCTGATGATCGAAAATCCCGGCCTTTATATTGACGATTTTATCAGCGCAGGAGCGGATATCATTTCTTTGCAAGTGGAGTGTTACGGGCAAAGGACAAAAGAATCACGCTCCTTTGGCCAGTTTCCGAAAGTTTTAGAAAGTTTTGACGCTGCTGCCGCGCGTGTTGATATAGCCAAAATCAGATCAAAGGGCAAAAAAGTTTTTCTCGTCGTTAATCCAGCCACAGAATTGTGTTTTGATTCGCTATTAAAAGAAATCGACGGCGTTCTTATCATGTCGGTCAATCCCGGGTTTGCCAAACAGAAATTTATGCCCGAAGTTTTAGAAAAAATCAGGGCCTTGCGCAGCCGCTTTGCCGGCGATATCGAAGTCGACGGTGGAGTCAATGCAGAAACAGCGCCAGCTATTGTTAAGGCGGGGGCAAATCTTTTGGTCTCAGCCAGTTATTTTTTTGGCTCGCCGAATCCCAAAGACGTTGTTAAGTTTTTGAAGAGTTTAAAGCCCGGCTTTGAAATGTGATTGCACGCGTGGTATAGTTAAAGCGTTAAAAGGGAGTTGACAATCTTTGCAAAAATTTCCTCGTCACAATAAAGTAATTCGTAAAAACGCCCAGACGGCCGTCGAATATCTTCTTCTTTTGTCCGTGATGGTGATCCTTGCGTTAACGGCTTTTCGAACGATGTTGCCGGATGTTTTGTTTAAAACCAACGGACATGTGGGAAATGCGATTAGCAATATGATTGGCGAAGTCCCTCGAACGGGTGAGAGCGGGCCGTTTCCTTAAAAAAACTTTTACTGTAAATTTATCGTTTAAGCTACGGAACCCTTTTTTACAAAAAGGGTTTTTGTGTATCAACAAGCGATATCACAACTTCAACAGCATTTTGAGATTTTTGACCCTTTTTTCGACGATAAAGGTTTTATTTTTGTCAAAAGTAGGGAATTTTAGCCAACATTTAACGACTGAGGCCTAGCTTGCTTTATTGTCGAAGTTGTGTAATTTTATCCCGGAGACCCGATGCGGATTGATTCAATCGAACAAGTCCAAAGGCTTAACAAACAATAGGTTATTTTTTTGCGGATGCAGCTGCGGTGGGTTGTTGGTACTGCTGGTTTAAATTTTCGCTGTGTTTGAAAAGTTGGAAAAGGCATTTCTCGATAAGGTTTTTGTACTGGGGGGCCATTTTTAAATGGCGTAAAATTTTAAGTGCTTGATCCAGACGAATATTGATTTGTTCTAAGCTATAACTTAGACTTTGCGCTTCAACAAAAATTT
>CAZWOH010000259.1:0-1976 GCA_964635405.1 uncultured Planctomycetales bacterium
GTAAAGCGGAGGCCAAAGGCAGTGATTTGACAAAAAATGTTTTAGGCGGCAAGGGTATTGGTTTGATGGAAATGACCTCAATCGGCATTCCTGTTCCGGCGGGGTTTACCATTACGATCCAAACCTGCGAAGAATATTATCGTTTGGGCAAAAAACTTCCAGCCACGCTCGAAAAAGAAGTTCGTGATGCGATCATTAAACTCGAAAAAGTTACCGGAAAGAAATTAGGTGATCAAAATGATCCTTTGTTGGTTTCTGTCCGTTCTGGTGCAGCGCGTTCCATGCCGGGGATGCTTGAGACGATTTTAAATTTAGGTTTGAATGACAAAAGTGTCGAAGGGCTTGCTAAAAAAACCGGCAATCCGCGTTTTGCGTATGATGCTTACCGTCGTTTTATCCAAATGTATTCCTCGACGGCAATGGGTTTATCCAAACAGCCGATGGAAGATATGCTTCATGAAATGAAGCATGAATTAGGCGTCAAAAACGATCCTGAGATTCCTGCCGAAAAACTCAAAGAATTGTGCGATCAATTTAAAGCGTTTTACAAGATGAACAAAAAAGACGATTTCCCCCAAGACCCGTGGAAACAACTCTGGGGCGCGATCATGGCTGTGTTTAATAGCTGGGAAGCCGAGAAGGCGCAGACCTATCGTCGTGTCGAAAAAATCACTGACCTTAAAGGAACGGCTGTTAACGTCGTGCAAATGGTTTTTGGCAACAAGGGCGACAATAGCGGAACCGGCGTTTGCTTTACCCGCGATCCGAACACCGGCGAGAATACTTTTTACGGTGATTACTTAATCAATGCGCAGGGTGAAGACGTTGTTGCTGGGATTCGCACGCCTTTAAAATTATCGCGCTTGCAAGATGATATGCCCAAAGCGTATGACCAGCTTTGCGCGGTGCGTGCGATTTTGGAATGCTATTATAAGGAAATGCAGGACCTTGAATTTACCGTCGAAGATGAAAAATTGTACATGTTGCAATGTCGTACAGGCAAGCGTTCTCCGGCGGCTGCATTTCAAATAGCGCTAGATCACGCGACAAAGCCGTTGTTGTCAAAAGCGCAAGCCAATGATTTGGTCAAAAAAGGGTATTTGCCAAAGTCTTATGCCGCGCTTGCTGTCAAGCCGGTTATTACCAAAGAGCAGGCCGTAGCCCGTATTTCGTCGGATGATATCGAAAGATTGTTTTATCCGATTATTGATGTGAGCAAAATCACGATTGATCAATTAAAGAAAATCCGTTTAGGTAGCGGGATTAACGCTGTTCCCGGGGCTGCCGCTGGAAAGGTTTATTTTACGGCCGCCGAGGCGGAAGAAAAAGGCCTTAAGGGCGAAAAAGTCATTTTGGTCCGTAAGGAAACAAGCCCGGAAGATGTCGGCGGTATGCATGCGGCCAAAGGGATTTTGACCGCTACCGGCGGGAAAACGTCTCACGCGGCCGTCGTTGCCCGCGGTTGGGGCAAATGTTGTATCGTCGGATGCGAAGCTTTAAATATCAATTATGAAGCCAAGTCCATGACGGTTAACGGTGTGACAATTCATCAGGGCGATTACATTACGCTCGACGGATCATCGGGTGAAATTTATTCGGGTGATTTGCAATTAAAGGAACCGGAACTGCCCCATAGTTATTATGAAATTCTCAAGTGGGCAGACCAAATGCGTACGCTTAAAGTACGCACGAATGCCGATACGCCCTATGATGCTCAAAATGCGATCAAGATGGGTGCTGAAGGAATTGGACTTTGCCGCACTGAGCATATGTTTTTTGATACCGAGGAGCGTCGTTTGGCCATTCAGGAAATGATTGTGGCCGAAACCCTCGAATCTCGCAAGGTTGCTTTAGCCAAACTCCTGCCTTTTCAGACCAATGATTTTTATGGTATCTTTAAGGCCATGAACGGCAAGCCGGTTACGATCCGTTTGATCGATCCGCCGCTTCATGAATTTACGCCAAAAGATGATATT
>CAZWOH010000260.1:0-1973 GCA_964635405.1 uncultured Planctomycetales bacterium
CAACTGCGATCTGTGGCAAGACGCACCTCGTGTGGGTACTGCAGGGTTTAGAAGCGTTGTGGATTCCCATCCGCGCCTGAGTATAGCAGAAAAGGGGGCCGAAGTCAATATATGGGCTTGAAGTTTATAAATAATTGTGCTACGCTATGGGCACTTTTGATACTAGCGCGGAGAGATGGCCTGCCAGGCAAAGCTAAAGCGTCTAGGCATGCACATCAATTCAAATTCTAATGGAGAGATGGCCGAGTGGTTTAAGGCAACAGTCTTGAAAACTGTCGTACCGCAAGGTACCGTGAGTTCGAATCTCACTCTCTCCGCTGTAGTATCAAACCATCAATGGAAAGGTGGCCTGCCTGCGACGCTAAAGCGCCTCGGCATGCACACCGAAGTATACTCTCAATGGAAAGGTGGCTGAGTTGGTCGAAGGCGCCTGACTCGAAATCAGGTGAACGGGAAACCGTTCCGAGGGTTCGAATCCCTCCCTTTCCGCACTGATAAAAAATCGCTTTTATCTTCAATTTTAGAGAGCAAATTATATGGCTCTTTAAAGCTAAGACTAGCGATTTTTTTGTTTCTCATCGTGGCGTTCCAAAGTAATTTTTTAACAATTTTTTCTTGTTTTACATTTTTTGTATTTTCAAATTCTTTTTTGGCTTTAATTGGATATAAAAACACTTCTTTTATTCGTTCCAAAGTGATTTCGTTATTAACGCTCTTTTTGTGGTTTAGTTCGTCTAAATCTTTTTTGAGCGTTACTATTTCGTTATCCAATTCAACGATTTTCAGATCGTACACTTCCTTGGTTAGGTTGCCGTCTAAGTAGAGGTCTAAAAGCTTGTTTTTCCTGTCCTGTGCCTTTTTAAGCGTGCCATTGAGGTTATCACTGGCTTGGGTCAAATATCCGTCAATTTCGCCCAGTCTAGCCTTTTTGGCTTGGTAGCACATTTCAATTAGTTTTTCCTCAACCACAACTTTATCAAAAATAGTGGCCAACTCATTTTTAATGTCGTCTTCTTTTAAATATACTTTGTGTTCATCGCACTTGCCCTTTCCGTTAGTACAATAATAGTAAGTATGTTTGCCTTTCTTTTTGGTGGCGGTTAATACACAACCGCAGGTATCGCACTTTAATACCCCTCGGTAAGTGAAATATATTTTTTGCTTTTTGGTATTGGCTTTTTTGTTTAATACTTCTTGAACTTTATCAAATAATTCTTTAGTAATTATAGGCTCGTGATTGCCTAAATATTGTTTACCGTCTTTCATCATTATCCCACAATAAAAAGAATCATAAAGTATTTTATGTATTTTGCTTTTGTGATATTTATTTCCTGCCCGACTTCTAAAACCCTGTTCAAAAAGTATATCAGAAATTTCTCTAACACTTTTGTTGCCTTCTTTGTAGAGTGTAAATATTTTTTTAATATACTTTGCTCTGTCCTTATCTTGAGCAATACCGCCCTTGCCGTCATTCAAATATCCCAACGGGGCTAAATTTGGCCAACCGCCTTTTTCGAGCTTGGTTAAAATACCACGCCTCACATTTTTTGACAGGTCTAAAATATATTGATTGGCCATTCCGCTTTCTACACTAAACATCACGACATTATCCGAGGGGAGATATTGTCTATCAATAGTTTGGATTATTTTTATATTACCTTGTTGTAAAAGCCATTGAATGGTTGCGCTGTCAATCGGATTGCGAGAAAGGCGGTCAATTTTCCAACAAAGAATACCGAGATCATCATTTTTATTTTGTTGTATTTGTTTAATCATTTCTGAAAATAACGGTCGGTTGTCGGGTTTCTTCGCCGACTTGCTTTCGGTATAGGTTTGGATGATTTCTAAATCTAAATTAACGGCCAACTTTTTCATTTCCATAACTTGGCTTTCAAGAGATAAAACTTGTTTGCCTTTGTCCTCGCTGGATTTTCTGCAATACAAAATGTATTTCATATAAATAGCGTTAATAA
>CAZWOH010000261.1:0-1970 GCA_964635405.1 uncultured Planctomycetales bacterium
AAAAGTTCTCGTCTGCACCAAATGCATGAAAGCCGGCAAAATCGCCCGGGCGTAAATTTTTTAAATTTTTTCTCAAAGCCTGTTCTTAATTTAAGGACAGGCTTTTTTCTTACGAAACTTTAATGAATTCTACCCGCCGCTTTCCTTAATGTCCTTGAGCTTTAGCTGGGGCACGGGGCTTTTGTTCCAATCGTCAATCGTCAATTCATAGGCAAGGTCAACTTGCGCGCCGGGACGGACTAAATCCGCGTACTTGGCCATGCCAAAACCCACCGCCGAAATGCTGCTTTGCCCGTCGCTTACCCAAAATTTGATCGTGTCCTTGCCCATCAAGCTCGGCGGACTTTTGACCACCAGCTGGCGCGAACAAAACACCGGGGTCGCATTGCCTTCGCCGTAGGGCTCTAAACTTTCGATCATCTGGGCGACTTCCAAGCTTAAAGAAGAAAGTGAAACTTCCGCGTCAATTTGCACCGTCGGAATCATATTGCGGATTTCCAAAATATCTTTGGCAAAATCGTTGATCTTACGTCTAAAATTTTCGACATGTTCTTCTTTAATCGTTAGGCCCGCGGCAAGTTTGTGTCCGCCAAAGGTCACTAAAATCTCCGAGCAATGCTCAAGCGCTTCATTTAAATGAAAGCCTTCAATCGACCGCGCGGACGCTGTCCCGACGCCATTTTCCAGCGAAATAATAATCGTCGGCCGATAATACGTTTCAGCCACACGCGAAGCAACAATGCCAAGAACCCCTTTGTGCCAGCCCTCTTGGCAGAGGACAATCACTTTATGCTCCTTAAAATTGATTTGCTGCTCGATCATCTGCAGAGCCTGTTCGACAACTTGCTTTTGAAGACGCTGACGTTCGCTATTAAATTCTTCAAGTTCCTGCGCCAAACCAAAAGCCGTCGGCCCATCGGTCGACAAAAGAAGCTCAAGCGACTTGTGCGCCGATCCCATGCGCCCCGTCGCATTAATGCGTGGGCCTAAAATAAAACCGACATAATAGGGTTTAAACTTTTTGCCGCGGATTTTTGCCCCGTCAATCAAAGCGGCAAGGCCAAAATTCTTGGTTTCGCTTAACTTATGTATTCCGTTTTTGACAAAAATCCTGTTCTCCCCGCGCAAGGGGACCACGTCGGCAATCGTGGCTAAAGCAATCAGGTCCAAATATTCTTCCGGCACTCTTCCAAAAAGCGCCTGCGTTAACTTTGCCACAAGCCCCACGGAAGCTAAATGTTTAAACGGATAACTACAGTCGTGGCGTTTGGGATCGACAATTGCAACAGCCGAAGGTAACCCTTCGACCGACGGCTCGTGATGGTCCAAAATAATCACATCAATGCCCAGCGCATTTAAAAGGTCAACCTCGGCTATGGCTGTTATTCCGCAATCGACAGCAATCAAAAGGTTGACACCCGCCTCTTTGGCAATTTGGCCGATCGATTCATTGAGGCCATAACCGTCGGACATCCGATGCGGAATGTGATTGCTCACCGCAATTTCTAAGCGGGTAAAAATTTTATACAAAAGAGCCGACGACGTGACCCCATCGACGTCATAATCGCCAAAAATCAAAACTTTTTCATGGTTTTCTTTAGCTTGCCGGATCCGCAAAACTGCTTTGCCCATATCTTTAAGAAGAAACGGGTCATGCAAATCGTTTAAGTTGGTGGACAAAAACTCTTCGGCTTCTTTCGCCGTCGCAATGCCGCGATTAGCCAAGACTTGGGCGATCAAAGGATGGACTTTTAACGCATTGCTTAAATGAACTTGGAGAAAAGGATCAGGGTTACGGACTTGCCAAAATTTTTGGGTAAGCAGTGCGGGCATGGTTAGAACCTAATAATGGGTACGAGGCATCGTGCCCCTACAAAAATTACATTTTTGCTGGAGTCGAAACACCAAGCAACCTCAAACCGTTGGCAATCACAATGCGGCTGGCATTAACCAAAGCCAAACGCTCGGCG
>CAZWOH010000262.1:0-1956 GCA_964635405.1 uncultured Planctomycetales bacterium
CAAAACGATGTTTTTGAAACCAGCGCTTACAAAATGGCTTTAGGCGATGCGGCTTATAAAATTCCGATTAGCTCGCTTAAGTCAATGATCGGTCATCCCTTGGCTGGGGCTAATGGTCTGGAGTTGGCTGTTGGCTGTATGATTTTTGAGCGCGATATTTTGCCGCCGACGATTAATCAAGAATTTCCGGATCCGCAATGCGATTTGGATTATATCCCCAATGTCGCGCGTGAGAAAAAAGTCAATGTGATGCTCAAGACCTCCAGCGGCTTTTCCGGCATCCACTCGGCAATGGTGTTAAGGAGATTTGAAAAGTAAGAGGGGATTATTGTGAGTATATTTAAGCAGGTTCTAAGGATTTTTTTAATTGTTTTATTGATTTTGATTTGGATATATTGGAGTGGTTTTGGTGTCGGTTATTTACGAGGGCATTATTTTTGTTATTCTGGTCGAGAATGGTTTGAAAAGTGTTTCGTTGTTATGGAAATATTGAGGTATTTATTTCCTGTTTTGTTTGTCATCGCATTTAATCGATTAAAACATAAATCAAAAAGTTAATAAGGGTCATAAATGGAAAAAATTGCAATCACTGGTATCGGCCTTGTCACTCCCAGCGGGATTGACAAACGTAAATTTTGGTCCAATGTTGTGCATGGGCGGTCGGTTGTTAAGAAAATTGATCGCTTTGATGCTTCGCTTTATCCGTCGCACATCGCCGGGCAGGTGCATGAGTTAGACGCTTACAGCAATGTCTCCTCGAGACTTTTGAAAAAGATTGATTTGTTTTCGCATATGGGGCTGGTGGCTTCAGAAATTGCCATCAATGACGCAAAACTTGATCTTTCCAAAGAAAATTTAAAGCGCGCCGGGATTTTTATGGGCAATGCGATTGGCGGCTGGCTGTACGCTGAGACCGAGTTGCGCGATTTGTATATCGAGGGCCGAGAAGGGGTCAGCCCCTTTATGGCCTCCGCATGGTTTCCGGCCGCCCCGCAAGGACAGATTTCGATTCATTACGGGATTAAAGGTTACAGCAAAACGATCGTCGCTGACCGCGCCAGTTCGCTGATGGCGATAGGGTATGGCGCGAAGAATTTACTGCGCGGCAAGAACGATTTTATTTTAGCCGGCGGCATGGAAGCGCCGGTAACCCCGTACGCTTTACTTTGTTGCAATACAGCTGGGTGCTTGTCGCCGAACAATGAAAACGCCGCAAGCGCGTATCGTCCGTTTGACAAAAATCGTGACGGCTTTGCCATCGCCGAGGGTGCGGGGATTATGATCCTCGAATCGCAGGATCGTGCTTCACAGCGCGGGGCGCATGTTTATGCGAACATTATCGGTTTTGGAACATCGACGGATGGGGTTGACCGCATTGATCCGGCAGATGACGGCGTTGAATTAGCAAGGGCGATCAAAATGGCCTTAGATGATGCTGGCCTTAAGCCCAGCGATATTGATTATATTTCTGCTGACGGAGCAGGGGGCCGGGCAAGTGATATTTCGGAAACCAAGGCGATCAAATTGAGTTTTGACGGATATGCTAAGAAAATTCCGATTTCCGCACCCAAGAGCGTTTACGGAAATCTTTTAGGCGCTTGCGGCGCGGTGGACGTGATTACAACTTTGCTGGCTATGGAGCATAATGTGATTCCCCCGACGATCAATTTAGAAACGCCGGATTCGGCGTGTGATTTAGATTATGTCCCTAATGAGGCCCGGGAAAAGAAAATCAAAAATGCGATCGTGATCAATCGCGGCCGGGGCGGGATAAATTGCGTACTTGTTTTACAAAAACCGTAACGTATTTTGTCATTCCCGCGAAAGCGGGAATCCAGTTTTAATGTGGATCCCTGCTTTCGCAGGGATGACATATATTCTAAGGAGGATAAATAACGTGACCACTCTTGAAGACCAAGTGAAATCCATTTTTAAAAAAGTCCTTGATATCAGCCC
>CAZWOH010000263.1:0-1931 GCA_964635405.1 uncultured Planctomycetales bacterium
TTTTGCCGACAATGACCCTTTGATCCGCATTGCGGTGGCCAAGGACATTGACAGTGTGACGATTAAAATCAACGGCGCGTACGAAATTTCTAATCCTGCCACACACCAGATTTTTGAAAAAGATTTGAGCTTTGGCCCGACCGTCATCCGGCAGGGGCCGCAGGGTCTTAAGCTGGGCGATCGCCAGCTGGTTGTCAACCGGATCCGGTTTTATTCAAGCCGGGATGTGACAGTCATCGTCGGGACAAAAGAGCGGCGATACCGCGGGGCGGTCGATGTCCTGTTGATGCCCAGTGGAAAGCTTCTAGTCATTAATCAATTGGAAGTCGAAAACTATATTAAAGGTGTTCTTTTGCATGAAGTCTCTAACCGCTGGCCGCTGGAAGCGCTTAAAGCGCAGGCGGTCGCCGCACGCAGTTATGCATTTGTGCAAATTGCCGCGAATATCAAAAAAGATTTTGATGTCACAAACGATATTTATTCGCAGGTTTACGGCGGGCGCACCTCCGAGCGTTACCGGACAAACCTTGCGGTGGATCAGACCAAGGCAGAGATATTAACTTTTGGCGGAAAAGTTTTGCCAGCTTATTTTCATGCCACCTGCGGTGGACATACTGAAAATGCCGTCGAGCTATGGCCAAAGCAAGCGTTGGGACCGCTTAACGGGGTGCGCTGTACATATTGCCGTCAGTCGCCCCATTATTTTTGGAAACGCAATGTCCGGCTTAAAGAGATCCAGGAAAAATTAAATGCGAAAGGTTATCCGATCGGTTTGATCGATGATATTTCGATTGCCAAACGCAATGAGAGTGACAGGATTTTGACCTTGGTTATCACCGACAAAAACGCCAGGCAAATTACGATTTCGGGCAAGGATTTTCGTGAAATTTTAGGGCCTAATCTGATTCGTAGCAACAATTACTATATCGTCATGCAAGGGTATTATTGCGACTTTTTTGGCAAAGGCTGGGGGCATGGCGTTGGGATGTGCCAGTGGGGAGCACAGGGCATGTCAGCCTTAGGGCTTGCGTACGATAAGATTTTGCAATTTTATTATCCCGGCGCAGTGTTGACGGTCGTTAAAGATCAAAGCCTTCCTAAAGTCCAGTGATTGATGAAACGCGCTGATCTTTTCTATAACCTTCCCCCGCAATTAATCGCCCAATATCCTCTCACGGACCGCAGTCAAGCGCGGCTTTTGGTTATTGACCGTTTGAGCGGCCAGATTCGTCACAGCCGGTTTTCAGATCTCGCGGACTTTTTGCCGTCGAAAAGTTTTTTTGTCATCAACGACAGCAAGGTCATTCCTGCGCGCTTGCTCGGCGTTAAAAAACGCAGCGGCGGCAAGGTCGA
The DNA here is from genome assembly GCA_964635405.1 of uncultured Planctomycetales bacterium. GTDB lineage: Bacteria > Omnitrophota > Gorgyraeia > Zapsychrales > JANLHA01 > JADLGJ01. The sequence goes on from CAZWOH010000263.1 coordinate 1,354, forward strand.
AATTTTTTTACTCAAAAAAGACAGCGACGAGTATACTTATCAGGTGCTTTTGCGCCCATTAAGCAAGCTTAAGAACGGGGATATTATTGAGTTTGAAAACAGCCGGCTGATAGCGACGATCCTTGATACACAAGCGCGACGGGTAAAATTTAATTTTAAAAATATTGCTCCGTATTTAGCCAAGGTCGGGCATATGCCTTTGCCGCCGTATATCAAAAGGCCCGACGAAAAGTCGGACCAGAACGATTATCAGACGGTTTACGCCCGGCAGGCCGGATCTGTTGCGGCCCCGACGGCGGGGTTGCATTTTACAGAAGAGCATTTGGCGGCCTTAAAGAAACGCGGACATGATGTTTTGCGCACGACGTTGCATGTTAATTACGCGACGTTTAAGGAAATTGAAGAAGACGATGTTCTTAAACATAAGATGCATTTTGAAAGTTACGAAATTACAAAATCTCAGTGGAAAAAGATTTCGGATTTGAGAACGTCAGAAAAAAAATTGGTTGCTGTGGGGACAACCAGTTGCCGCGTGCTTGAGTCCGTCGCTAAAACCGGATTGCTCAAAGGCGAGACCG
>CAZWOH010000264.1:0-1881 GCA_964635405.1 uncultured Planctomycetales bacterium
ACCGCCGTGCGGCTGACGCGTAACCCCCAAGCCTTGGCCGAGGCTTTGTATATTATCGGTCACCGGCGCCACTCGCTCTATGAGGGGGAAGATTCTTTGCAGAGTTTGTTTATCATAAACCCCGCCGAGTCGGTTTTTAATGACAGTGAGGGTGTTGTCGCGGATTTGTTCTCGACGCATCCGCCTTTGCAGGAGCGGATCAAAATCCTTTTGTCCATGGCCAATAGCAGTCAGGATGTTTTAGCGAACACTCTTAAAAATGTTACGGACAAAGAAGAAGAACAGTTGCAAGAGCGGCAAAAAGTTTTTGGTCAGGCGCAAGGCGGTTTGTGGTACGTCCAGACTCCGGGGAACAATTGGTCGGGGCCGCACAATATAAGTGCGATGTTGGCTTTTGAATGGCTTGTGCCCGAGACTCCGGTGCGTAAAATGGGTGAGAACACGGTTATGCCCGTCGCGAATATTGAAAATTATATGAAGGCGTATAAAGAGACATTAAAAAGTCATCCGGCGTTAACTTGTCCGGCCTGCGGCGGGACGATGGCGGAAATCCTTTATGAGGGCATCAAAATTTTAGAGTGCAAACAATGCCATGGCGTTTTGGTCAATGAAGAAAAAATCAGTATGATTTTGGCGCGTAAAGATAAGACTTTTGACAGCCGTATTGTGCAAATGGCCAAGACTTTGCTCGAGGAAAAACAATTGGCGATTAAGGATAGTAGCCTGTCTTTTGAGTCGCAGAGGATGTATCGCTGTGATCAGTGCAAAAATAATCCGCACAAAATGCGTCGGCGGATTTTTAACCGTTATTATCCGGTTGAGATTGACAAATGCCAGCAATGCGGCTTGACGTGGTTTGATAAAGACGAGTTAGAGATTATGCAATGCCTGTATGAAATCCGAAATGCACAAACTTAGATAGGTTTCAGCCGAGCTCTTGACAAAATCAAAAATTGTGCTAATTTATCACTCAAGGCTGTAGAGTGCTAAATATTTTGAGGAGGAATCCTCAAAAAATTTTGGCAAAATATTAGCAATCTTATAAGCCGAGTGCCAAAAACATAAACTTTTTTAACAAAGAGGGGGGCAATATGAGAATAGTACCGTATCAAAACAGGTCAAGTGACATTTTTAAAAAGCTTTTTGACGAAGGCTTCTGCTTTAGCTTGCCGTTTTCGTCATTAGCTGAGAACCAATCCTCTGCTGGGGGAGACTGGTATCCGGCGCTGGATCTTTTGGAGGAAAAAGACCAGTACGTCCTTAAAGCGGATCTGCCGGGCATTAAAAAGGAGGACATTAAGATCTCGTTTGAACATGGTGTTTTGCGCATTGACGGCGAGAGAAAAAGTGAAGTCGAACACAAAGACCGTCAGGTGCACCGCATTGAGCGCTCATACGGCCGTTTTGCCCGCGTTATCAATTTGGGCACGGATGTCGACCCCAACAAAATACGTGCCAATTACAAAGACGGGATTCTTGAGGTGGTTGTTCCAAAATCCGAAGTGAGCAAGCCAAAGTCGATTGACATTCAGGTTGGGTAATCGATCAGGGTCTGTCGGTTTGACAGGCTTGAAAAATAACGACCCAGAATAACACGCTCAAAGAATGTTATAACGTGGGGGGCATGAAACAAGCCTTTTATTCATGCTCCCCATTTTATTCCCGACGGGTGGGGGAAGTGTGTTGAAAAAAGTTTCTTTCTATATAGGAAATATTGTGCTACTATCTTGCTGTTAAATCTTTCCGAGTATTATCGTAGCATTTTTCTTCTTATTTCTGATCTGTCAAAAGTCCTTAGGCAAGCATCAAGTTTTGCTTCTTAAGGACTTTTCTTTTATCGCTCTGAAATTTCCTAATATCATATCTTCCCAAACAGGAGGG
>CAZWOH010000265.1:0-1855 GCA_964635405.1 uncultured Planctomycetales bacterium
TGCGGTCCTGCATGACCGCGCTTTGTTTGCGTTCGACCCATGTCAAAATCCCGGCAATCCCAAACGCGCCAAAAACCGACACGCAGGCTAAAATCACTTTGATAAGAATATCCGTCATTGTCATAGGGCTTATTTTAGAATCATTCCTTGATCAGAAATTTTTTCATACGTCATTTCATTAAAAGGCAAAACCGCTGAAGCTAGGTCTCGAAAAATATCTTCTGCCCTTTGATATGAAAAACCTTTTCCTAACTTTTCGCACAGCAGAGACAAAATTTCCCAATCGCTCTTGGCCTGCCCCATCGGCAAAAACGCCGGCTGTATTCTCTGCACGCGGTTTTGAAAATTAGTAAACGTCCCGTCTTTCTCGGCATAAACACTGCTGGGCAAAATCAAATGCGCATACGAGCAGGTGTCATTGGTATTGCTGGCCTGATACACAAAAAGCTTAACCGCTTTTGTAATTTTTTCGACGGTGTCCTTGCCGTAAAGTTTGACTAAGTCATGCCCAAAGACATAAAGCACATCCAGCTCTCCCTGGACAGCTTTTTGGATAATTCCATCTGCTTGGGCCAAATGGTCATGTGTAAAAATCGTCATAGCCCCGACACTGTTGGGGTTGCGGTCAGCCATAAGCAAAAACTCGTCCGCCGCGGCCGGCTTTTGGGGCAGACGAAAATCGACCTGCGCCCCTTTTAAATTTTCGACGAATAATTTGCGCACCGCAAAAAGATCTTCATTGGTCATTTGCGCAGAAGCTAAAACCCCGATTTTATCTAGCCGACCCGACTCTTTTAAAGACTTAATCGCCTCTGCAATCGTCGCAACGGCCTGTTCCCACGTGGTCTCTTTACCTTTGAGTTGAGGCGTTTTGATGCGATTCTCGTCGATAAAATGATAATTATACCGGCCGATATCGCACATCCAATAGCTATTAACGTCCGGATTAAGCCGCGGCTTAAGGCGCATGACCCGGTCCTTTTTCAACTGATGCGGACGGCTTTTGTCCCACTCAACGGTGATATTGCAACCGCGGCTGCAACCGGGACAGATAGAATTTGTCTTCTCTAAATACCACACGCGGCATTTGAACCGAAAGTCCTTGTCCGTCAAAGCGCCGACCGGACAAATATCGACGACGTTTCCGGAATAATTATTGTTTAACTCTTTGCCCGGATAAAGATCCACCTGCGAATGGTCCCCGCGCTCAAAAACACCAAACTCATGGGTCTTCGTGATATGGTCGGTAAAACGCACGCAACGGGTACAAAGAATACAGCGTTCCTGATCGAGCATGACCGTTGGCCCTAAAGAAAACGCCTTCTTTTCTTTTTTGACCTTAACATCGTCTAAACGGCTGTCGTACTGGCCGTGTTCCATATAATAATTCTGTAGCTTGCATTCACCGGCCTGATCGCAAACCGGGCAATCTAGCGGATGATTGACGAGCAAAAATTCCAAAACGCTTTTTCGCACTTCAAGGACATTGGCAGAGGTCGTATTGACAACCATCCCCTCGCTGACAGGCGTATAACAGGCAATTTGTAATTTGGGCTGTTTAGCGACCTCAACCATACAAATACGGCAATTGCCCGCAACCGGCAGCGCCGGATGATAGCAATAATGCGGAATCGAAATCCCCAGTTTTTTTGCCGCTTCTATGATCGTTGTCCCGTCAGGGACTTCGATATTTTTTCCGTCAATGGTCAGTTTTGGCATATTCTTTTCTAATCTTGTTTTCAAATTCACTGCGAAATTTTGAAACGTAACTGCCAATGGACATCGTCACCGCATCCCCAAAAGCGCAAATCGTGTTGCCGCCGATATTATTGATGATCCCCGGCAAATTCGCCAA
>CAZWOH010000266.1:0-1832 GCA_964635405.1 uncultured Planctomycetales bacterium
TTGCTGCAAGTTTGCGTTCGATTTTGCGTCAAGATCCGGATATTATCATGGTCGGCGAAATCCGCGATTCGGAAACGCTGGATATTTCGGTCAAAGCGGCATTGACGGGACATTTGGTTTTAAGCTCTCTGCACACGACGACAGCCGCCGGTTCGGTTGTCCGTATGATGAATATGGGGATAGAACCGTTTCTTTTGTGCTCATCGGTAGTTGCCATCGTCGGTCAGCGCTTGATCCGCCGGATTTGTCCTAAATGTAAAGAACCTGTTGCGGTCCCCCCTGAGGTAGCCGCACGACTTAAATTAAACAAAAATAATCCAGCCCAACCGGTAATGCTTTTTCGCGGCAAAGGATGCAATGCGTGTGCCAAGACAGGTTACGCCGGCCGGGTGGTCATTTGTGAGATTATGGTTTTAACCCCCAAAGTCAAAGAGAGAATCTTAGACCGTGTCGGGGAAATTAAAATTAAAGAAATCGCCCGTCGGGAAGGCATGGTCACGATGCGGGAAGATGGGCTGATCAAGGCGTTTGCGGGGGTAACGACGTTTGAGGAAGTCTTGCGCGTCACAGCTCCTGATGAGGATTTAGCGTAACGCGGAATAGTTTATGGCCGAAACATTAAAATCAAAAATCATTAATCACCTTTTGGAATCGCTCAAATTAAAAAAAGAGGATCTCGACGCCGTTTTGCATTTGCAGAAAGAAAAATCAATTCCACTAGAGCGCGCGCTCATGGAAAAGGGCCTGATCAATGAGGAAGACCTGCTTTTGTTGCTCGTCAAAGAATTGCACATCCCCTTTATTAATCTCAAGAAATACAAGATTGCCGCAGATTTAAAAAACGTTATCAGTGAAAAGGTCGCACGGCAGTATCACATTATTCCGCTCTCTGCGATGGAGGAGACGCTGACAATCGTCATCTCTGACCCGTTAAATATTTTTGCACTCGACGATATTAAAAATATTACCGGAAAACACATCGATGTGGTCATGAGCACCGATACCGAAATTATGCATGCGATCGACCAGTTTTATGGATCGAAAGCAACGGCGTCGGTTTCGGATATCAGCAAGGGCATCGAGTTTGGGGAATTTGAAATTGTTTCCGAAAATGAAGGTGCCCAACAGGAGGATGTCAACGCCGAGGAAGGCGAACAGGCGCCGATTATCCGGTTGGTCAATCTTGTTATTCAAGAGGCGCTTAAACAGCGGGCCTCGGACATTCATATTGAGCCGATGGTGGACATGGTGCGGGTCCGCTACCGTGTCGACGGGACATTATTGGATGCGATGAATTTCCCAAAAGAAAATCAGAACTCGGTGCTCGTTCGTTTAAAAATCATGGCACGGCTGGATATTACCGCAACGCGTACGCCTCAGGATGGCCGTTTTAAGATGAGTATCGGAAACAAACAGGTGGATTTTCGCGTATCGGTTTTGCCGACGATCTTTGGACAAAAAGTTGTTCTTCGTATTCTGGATCGAAAAAACTTATCAATTGGTTTGGATGGATTGGGTTTTTCGCCGCGCTCGATGAAAATTTTGCAGCAGGGCATCCACAGTCCGTTTGGGATGATTTTAGTCACAGGCCCTACCGGAAGCGGAAAGTCGACGACACTCTATTCGATTATCAATGAGCTTAATAGTGTCGAAAGAAACATTATTACCGTCGAGGATCCGGTTGAATATTTGATTGAGGGGTTAACGCAAATTCATGTCCGTCCGGAAATCGGGCTGACTTTTGCGTCGGGACTGCGTGCTATTTTGCGCCAAAGCCCCGACATTGTTATGGTAGGCGAGATCCGCGACGTTGAAACGGCAGATATTTCGAT
>CAZWOH010000267.1:0-1818 GCA_964635405.1 uncultured Planctomycetales bacterium
GCCGGGATTTTGACATGGGTCGAACGCAAACAAAGCGCGGTCATGCAGGACCGCATTGGCGCTAACCGGGCCAAGATTTTTGGCTTTAAGGCCATGGGACTCTTTCATGCGATTGCCGATGTGCTTAAAATGTTGTCTAAAGAAGAATTTATTCCTCAAGGCGCTAATAAATTTTTATTTAATTTAGCGCCCTATTTATCGATCGTTTTTGCGTTAGCGGGTTTTGCGGCAATCCCTTTTGGGAATCAATTGATCCTTGGCGATCGGGTCATCGAGCTTCAGACCGCGAACATTAATATCGGTTTTATTTTTATTTTTGCCATGATGTCGATGGGCGTTTACGGCGTTGTGCTCGCCGGATTTTCTTCCAATAATAATTACGCGTTTTTAGGCGGCATGCGCGGGGCGGCACAGATGATCGCTTATGAAATCACGATGGGCGCCTCGATTATCGGGGTGATCATGGTTTTTAATACGCTGGATTTGCAACTGCTCATCCGCGCCCAAGGCGAATATCTTTTAGGCGGCTGGCTGCCTAAATGGGGCGTTTTTGTTCAGCCGCTGGCGTTTCTTTTGTTTTTGACCGCCGCCACAGCCGAAACCAAACGCACGCCTTTTGACCTTCCCGAGGGAGAATCTGAGATTATCGGATATTTTGTTGAGTATAGCGGGATGAAGTTTGGGATGTTTTTTATGGCGGACTTGGTTGAAACGGTTTTGGTCTCAGCGCTGATGGCGGCTTTATTTTTAGGCGGCTGGCAGGTTTTGTATTTGCACCCCGACGGCTTTCACTTTCCGTGGGGGACGTTTGTCGCCATGCCGCATTTGGCCGTCGTGGGTTTAGGGGTGGCATCGTTTTTTATTAAACTTTCATTTTTTATTTGGCTTTTGATGACCGTCCGCTGGACTTTGCCGCGCTTTCGCTATGATCAGTTGATGCGCTTAGGCTGGAAGATTTTGCTGCCCGCCTCATTGGTCAATATTGCCCTTACGGCGATTGTTATTACGGCATTACGGTAAAAAGATATGGAAAATCCCAACAAACAGCGTCGAGAAGAATTAGAAAAATATTTTGACCCCAAAGGTGTGTTTGCTTTGCTGCGTGTCGCGCAAATGAAACGCGCATGGAAACAACAAAACCGCCGTCAATTAAGCTGGTGGGAAAATACGTATATCCCGACGCTATTTTCCGGATTGTGGCTGACGTCTGCGCATTTCTTTCGCAATTTGGCTTTGCATATTTTGCATCTTTTTGGACTTTGCAAAGATATTCCCGGGGCGGTCACGATCCAATATCCGGACCAAAAACGCCCTCTCGCCCCTCGTCTGAGAACGCGCCATCGTTTGACCAAACGCGAAGACGGTTCCCCCCGCTGTGTCGCCTGCATGATGTGCGAAACGGTTTGTCCGGCCCGCTGTATCGAAATTACGGCAGCCGAACATCCGGATCCCAACATCGAAAAATATCCCGCCGAATTTATCCTTGATTTAGGCAAGTGTGTTTATTGCGGATTTTGCGTCGAGGTTTGTCCGGAAGATGCGATTCGCATGGACACAGGCCGCTTGGATATCGCCGAATATTCCCGCGCGAATATGATCTACGACAAAAAGCGCTTGCTCGAGCCTTAAAAGTTTTTCGCCCCGCCTTTCTCTTAATATAAAAATATTGATATCGCAATTTGCGATATCAAAAAATAATCGTCGAGGCGGGCATCGAAAGTTACCGTTTGTTTTTACTGAACAGGATAAAACTTCCTTTACTAACAGACTGGGTCAGATGAAGGGGCAATTTGAAAAGTGGATTCCCGCTTTCGCGGG
>CAZWOH010000268.1:0-1788 GCA_964635405.1 uncultured Planctomycetales bacterium
TGCGCGAAGAAGGGGTCAAGTTTAAAACCGGCGTTTGTGTCGGAAAAGATATTGCGGCCAAAGATTTAGTGGCGCAATATGATGCTGTTGTGTTAGCGGGTGGAGCTGAAGCCGCGCGAGATATTCCTGTCGAAGGCAGGGAACTTTCTGGCGTGCATTTTGCTATGGATTTTTTGACGCAGCAAAATCGGCTGAATCAGGGACAGAGTATCCCCTCTGAAAAACGCATTTCGGCCAAGGGTAAAAAAGTAATTGTTTTAGGAGGGGGCGATACCGGCTCGGATTGTATCGGGACATCCATCCGTCAAGGTGCGCTTTCGGTAAAGAATTTTGAACTATTAGCCAAGCCGCCTAAAGAACGTACAAGCGACAACCCGTGGCCTAATTGGGCGTTTATTGAACGGATATCCTCGTCGCACGAAGAGGGTGTTGAACGGGATTTTGGAATTTTGACAAAAAAATTTACCGGCGAAAATGGGGTCGTCAAAAAACTTCACGGCGTGCGCGTTGAGTTTGGGCCTAAAGATCCACTCAGCGGGCGCAGTGCGATGAAAGAAATCCCGGGTACGGAATTTAGCGTTGAAGCGGATTTGGTTTTGTTGGCGCTTGGATTTTTGGGGCCGGTCAAAAATGGCATGATTGACGAATTAGGTGTGGCTTTAGATGAACGCGGCAATGTCAAGACCGACGGCAATCGCATGACGAGTGTGGAAGGTGTTTTTGCCGCCGGAGATATGCGCCGCGGACAATCGCTGGTGGTTTGGGCGATCCATGAAGGCCGAGCCGCCGCCCAGAGCGTGGATCGATATTTGGCACAACACTCCAAGTCATAGCCGACGGTATTTTTTATCAATCGGTAAACTGAAAACGGGAGAAGGTTATGAAAAACGCTTTATTGGTTCTTGTGGTAATGGCTATTTTTGCTGGATGCGGTGAAGCTAAAAAAATGGATGGGGCCAAGGCCGTTTCCAGCGAAGAAAAAATGAGCAGTCCTTCGACGGGAGCTAACCCGCTTATTGCTTTAGGGTTAGCCAGTCTTCAAAAAGGGGATGTGAAAGCAGCGGTCAAAAGTTTTGATGATGCGATCCGCGAAAACCCTAGAGATGTGCAAGGCTATATTATCCTCGGCCAGACGTACATGCATTTGAAAGATTACAACCGAGCGGTCGATACGTTTATTGTCGCAACGCGGGTGGATCCGGAAAACGGACAGGCTCATTATTTATTGGCAGCCAATCTGGGTTTGGCCGGTAACTATACGTTGGCGCGCGCACAAGCCCAAAAGTCGCTTGAGATCTTCCGAAAGAATAGAGACGGAAGCAATTTTAAGCGAGCTGTCGCTCTTTTGCAGGGCTTGCCGCAAGACGCAGCTGTCACGAAATAATTTTTTATACTTTGAACCGGCCCTTTGGAGTTTCCCGAAGGGCCGGTTTTTCTTAAAAGGATCCGCATGGCTTGGCCGATTATCCCGGATTTTACATTAGCCTCGCTCCTGCGAGGCCAAGCAAAATCCGCCCAAAGGGCCGCATGTCGCAACCTTGTCGAGACGTGCGGGATTATTGTTTCGGCGTTTCTTTTCTATCTTTCCTTTCCTAATATATTCTTCTTAAAGGGCGTTTCTTATTTGGCATGGATTTTTGCCATCCCGCTTTTTGCAAGCCTTGAGCATAAAAACCTGATTCGTCGACTTCAGGCAGGATTTTTGTGGGGTCTTGTGGCGAATCTTGCCGCAGTCAATTGGATGATCCCCTATAGTTTGCCCGGGTATTTTTTGTTAGGGATAGCTTT
>CAZWOH010000269.1:0-1785 GCA_964635405.1 uncultured Planctomycetales bacterium
GAGCAAATTAACACATACTATTGTCATTGCGAGCGCAGCGAGTCCCTGTGGGACGGACATAGCCTTTTTCATCCCAAATTTTGCATTACAATTTTGTGCGCGACGATCCGTCGCCCACAAAAAGAAAAATGCAAAATTTGCCTTCGGTTGCGGTTTACCGCAAGGATGAACCCCGCACGTCTCGACAAAGTCGAGACATGCGGCCCTTCGGGCGGATTTTGCTTGGCCAAGCAGGAGCTTGGCTAATGCAAAATTCGGGTTCATTGTTTATCGCTTCCAATCAAGTTCAAATAATCGCGAAAGCTTAAAGTCCCGCTGATCGTCTTGTTGACCACCGCAATACGCTCCTTTGGATATGGGTGGGTCCGAAAATAATTGGCCTGCCCTAACGGTCTTTTTTCTTCTTCTTTCATCAAAACTTCGAGCACATCAATCATCCGCGCAGGATTAAACCCGGCTTTTTTCATATATTTTACGGCCAGCTCGTCGGACTGATACTCATCTTCACGCGAATAGGCAAAATACAGCGAGGTAATGATCGCATTGACCCCTTGAGCTAACTGCGCATCACCCGAACCGATGGCCGCTACTTGCACCAAAAGCGAACCGTAAGAATTCTGAATACGCTTTAAGCCGTGCTTGGCTGTGATATGTCCGATTTCATGGGCCAAAACGCCGGCAATCTGGTCATCGTCGGTGAGTTTGTCTAAAAGACCTTTGTGGATATAAACAAATCCGCCGGGGATACTAAAGGCGTTGACGGTATCATCATCGATAATGTTAACTGAAAAAACCAAATCCCTGCGGTCGCTCACCTTAACTAACCGGTCAAAAATTTTTTGGACCCTCGCATTAATATCCAAATCGGCAACAAATTTAATTTCTTTAGCGATCTCGGCGGCAACGGCATTGCCCAAATTGATTTCCTTCTCACTGCCGTAAAGCAGGCTCTCTTCTTTTCCCGTCGCTAAATTGTATTCATTGGTGCAGCCGGCAAAAACAAGAACGGACAAAAGAATGGAATAAATATTTTTATACATTTTATTATTTGAATCCTTTCACAAGGGCACGGAGCACTTGCCAGCCTTGGGCGGGTCGTACCCCTACAAAATTGACACTCCAAAACTTTTAAGCATCACACGCAACTTAGGCAAGGGCAGGCCAATGACATTGCTGTAACAGCCCTCGACCCGACGGATAAAAAGCCCGCCGCGGCCTTCGATATCAAAGCCGCCCGCCTTATCCAAAGGATTGGTGTGCTTGTGGTATTCGGTAATTTCCTCATCCGAAAGTTTTTGCATATAAAGCTTTGTTTTTTCGTAATCGACGAGCGTCTGCCCGCGCTTCGCGTCAATGATCGCTACCCCCGTATAAACCCAATGCGCTCCTGAACATAAAAGACGCAAAATCCGCTTGGCATCCGCCAAATCCTTGGGCTTGCCAATCACCCGACGGTGCCCGGCATACACCAGCGTATCGGCGCCGATCACGATTCCCTCTTTTAAACGATCCGCAACTTCGCGCGCCTTAAGAAGCGCATTATGTTTGACGAGCCCCGAGCAATTGGCCGTGATCTTATGCAATTCCTGCGCGCGGCTGGGCACGACGCTAAATTTTACGCCCGCCATTTCCAAAAGTTTTTTGCGCTGTGCCGAGGCCGAGGCCAAAATAATCTTTTGCATTTTTAATAATCTCAATATATTTTAGATTAGAAACACATTCCTCCCCCTTGATGGGGGAGGTTAGGTGGGGGTGACACCCGACGAGTGTTACCCCCTCCCGAAC
>CAZWOH010000270.1:0-1776 GCA_964635405.1 uncultured Planctomycetales bacterium
GGAAGAGGACAGCCGAAGAAAAGCATTTTGAAGATCATTTTGCTGTAAAGACTGAAAGGCAACATGCGGCGCAATCGATAAAGGATTTTTGTCTCAAGGTCGGGAATATTTCTAAATGGGGGATTTTTAGAGTTGATCAGTTTCTCGACGAGCTTGGGAACATCTTCGAGGTTTTTATCGCAACCATCCACGTAATTTTTGACCTTTTTCTCCAAAAACTGTGAAATTGGATAATACGGGCTGTCGGGATTCGTAAAGTTTTTTGCGTAACGCGCGTTTTCATAAAAGATTTTTGTTTTGTACGTTCCCGGTTCAATGAGCGCAACATCAATGCCCCAGATTCGCATCTCGTGGTAGAGACTTTCGGAAAAACCTTCTAAGGCCCATTTGCTCGCATTATACGCGCCAAAACTTGGCGATGCGGAGAGACCAGCGATACTGGAAATATTAATAATTTTTCCACTTCTGCGTTGGCGCATGCACGGGATGACCTCGCGCGTCACATTTTGGACGCCAAAAAAGTTTGTTTCCATTTGAGCGCGAATTTCCTCGTCGGTCAAATCTTCAAAAAATCCGCCAATCCCATAACCGGCATTATTGACTAAAACATCAATGTACCCGTGCTTGGCAGCGACCAGGCGCACGACTTCCCTAATGGCCCTTTTGTCCGTCACATCCATTTGAAAAAGGTCGATTTCTTTTTTTGCGTTTTTGATTTCATCGAGGAGTGTTCCGCTGCGGGAAAGATCGCGCATCGTCGCAACGACAGCGTGTCCGCTTTTAGCAAGCCGTATGGCTGTCCGTAAACCAAACCCGCTGGAACAGCCGGTGATAAGAATAACTTTGGGAGAGAACATTTTAAGACTTTATGCTTTTTTGTATCAACAAACAATCAACCAACGTGACCGCTATCATCGCTTCAACAACCGGGACTACGCGCGGACAAATGCAAGGGTCGTGGCGTCCCTTAACTTGTATCTTGACCGCTTTCAAATCGGTATTTATCGTATCCTGCTGCTGAGCAATCGACGATGGCGGCTTGACGGCAACGCGCAAAACAATATCCTCACCCGTCGAAATGCCGCCTAAAATGCCACCGGCGTGATTGCTTTTTGTATGGACTTTTTTTGCTTTGACGATAAAAGGGTCATTATGCTCTGAAGCTCTCATCGTTGTTGCGCCAAACCCTTCCCCAAACTCGATGCCGCGGATTGTGCCGATGGACATCAAAGCATGAGAAAGTCTGGCCGTTAATTTATCAAACACCGGATCGCCAAGTCCTGCGGGAACGTTTTGCACAACCGCTTCGACAATCCCGCCGACAGAATCGAGGTCTTTGCGCGCTTTTTCGATCTCGTTAATCATAAGCTCTGCCGCCTGACAATCGGGCGCGCGGACAATATTTTTTTCGATGTCTTCAAAATGAATTTTTTTGGCCATGATGTGCCCCACGGAAAGTGTGTAGGCAACCACTTTAATGCCGGCTTGGGCTAGAATTTTTTTGGCAACGGCACCGGCGGCCACACGGCTGGCTGTTTCACGGCCTGACGAACGTCCTCCGCCGCGATAATCACGGATCCCAAACTTTGTGAGAAACGTATAGTCGGCATGGCCGGGGCGAAAAATATCTTTGATGTCAGCATAATCTTGCGGCCGTTGATTGCTGTTACGGATAAGAATAGCTAATGGCGCACCAGTTGTCTTTCCTTCAAAAACACCCGAAAGAATCTCGGCGGTGTCGCTCTCTTGCCTTTGGGTTGTGATTTTGCTTTGGCC
>CAZWOH010000271.1:0-1744 GCA_964635405.1 uncultured Planctomycetales bacterium
ACTTAGCCGCCTTTAAAAAAGGCGCGTACAACCTGATTAAAGAAGAAGCCGACGAGAGTGGCGAACTTATTCCAAGAAAGTATTTTAGTGGGGGGATTGAAAATAACACGGGTAAAATTTTGGAAAGAACCGCCGCATCACCAGCACAAGTTCAAGATCAATTAGAAAGTCGTCCTAGAATCGCCAGCGCGGCTGTCCGACTAGCCGAACCAATTAATAAAACATCGGCTTTGCTTAAAAATGAAGATATTAATATTTCAGCCCCGAGCGCTACTACTGTTGAGGATGTCCCAGAAGATCAGAGAAGATTCTGGATTTCTTTGTTTTTGAAAACCTTGACTGATCGTCAACGATATATATATGGGATGACAAAGCTGAGTTCGATAAACGATGTTAAAAGTGCATTTTGGGGACAATATAAGTGGGTTGGAATTTATTCTCAAGAGCAACAGCTTTGGTATGAGTTGATTGTTGATGAAGAAAATAAACCAGTTGCGTATGGCACTACCGGGATCCTTTTTTTGCCAAATGAAAACTTTCTTCGAATTACTTTTAACGTTCTGCAAGATGTACAGCAGGATCGCCTTAATCGAGGACAAGAAGAAATAAATGCTACGGAGGTTTTAAACGGCAGGATGCAGGTTTTACGTTCTATAACAGGAATATCAAAATTTTTTGTTGCAGAAAAACAAATCAATGGTCTTGAAGCCATTGACCGAGGGGCGATTATATTTTATTTGAGATATGGTTTTCGTTTTTTAAATACTGTCCACCCTAAGGATCAAGAGCTTATCGATCTGGTTTTTAAAAATGAAACGTTGGGGAAATATGAACTTATCCATTTGGCTAATTCCGGGCCGATGATTTATACTTTGCCGTCGCAATCTGAAGCTATTGCAACTCAACCTCAACCTGTACGAGAGCAACAAAAACAAACTCATGTGGACTCAGCAGACGTCGGCGGGATCGACTTTGATCCGACGAACATGAATTTGCAAATCAAACGCGACGGGAAAGGGGTGCCGCTGCCTTTGCCCCAACAGAATTTGGAACAGATCAATATTGAGGGTCTGTTTCCCGTCATCATCAACATTACACCGCTTAACGCCCAAACCTTGCCGATTTTTCTTGGCCAGGCACCCAAAGAGCCGGCAAAGGAACCGGAATTAGCCCGACATTTTTCCTAAATATTTGGCTTTAATATGTTGATTCTGCAAAAGTCAAACATATAATAAGCGCATGAAAATACTTTCCCGAAAATCTACCAATCTCGACATCAATTCGATTCTCGAAGATTTAACAACGGATCTTTCACTGACAACGTGGGATGCCGGGTTTATTTTTATTTCCTCCTTTAGTCGTGAATCGGCGATACAAATTGCTAGCGAATTTCAAAAGCGTGTCGACTGCTCAAACTTTTTAGGCTGTTTGTGCAGCGGGGTCATCACGGATGTTTCTGAAATTGAAAATCAACCTGCGGTTTCAGTTATCTTAATGAAATTCGACCATGTCACTGTGGGGACATTCTATTTGACGCAAAATGAAATTGGCAATATGACGTCGAGCGAAGATTGGTACAAAAAATTTGATGTCTACCCCAATGAAAAGCCCAAATTTTTTATTTTTCCGGATCCGTTCTCGATTGATATCAATCAGCTTTTAGTAGCATTTAACAAGGCTTATGATTTATGTCCCGTCATTGGTGGTTTAGCGAGCGCTGCAACAGAACCCGGTGAAAATGTTT
>CAZWOH010000272.1:0-1740 GCA_964635405.1 uncultured Planctomycetales bacterium
ATTTTGAAAAATAAATATTATTTCGATGCGCTTTATCGTTGGTATGTCGAACGTGTCCAACAAAGCTTTGCCGGACTCTTGTCGGGTTTTGAAAAATTGTTTATTGTCCGCTTAGGCGTTCATGGCCTGACGAATACAGCCAATGCCGCCGGCAAAACGTTTCGCTACTTACAAACCGGCTTGGTGCAATTTTATGCGGTTGTTTTTGTTCTGGGAACCGTTTTACTTTATTTTATACTGACTAAAAGTTTATGATGCCTGTTAATCTTTCTTTATTTTTATTGTTGCCGCTGGCAGGATTAGTCCTTTTACTTGTCACCCCGTCGGACAAAACCGCTTTACTGCGGCGCATTGCCCAAATCACGGTCTTTTTGACAACGCTTTTGTCTGTCTGGTTATTCTGCTCGTATAATCCAACCCAAGGCGGCTTTCAGTTTGTCCAGAAAATCGCTTGGGTTGCGCCGCTAGACATTTCGTATCATCTAGGCGTTGACGGGATCAATTCTCTTCTGGTACTTCTTTTGGGCATCGCGTCTCTGGCGGCCGTCTTAGTCAGCCAAAGCATCAAAGAACGCGTCAAAGAATATTACATTCTCTTTCTTATCACCGTAATCGGCACCTACGGCGCTTTTTTGTCGCTGGACATTTTCTTTTTTTATTTTTTCCACGAAATCGCCGCTATTCCCGTTTTTTTGATGATCGGCATCTGGGGATCAGAAAAAAAAGATTACGCAGCGATGAAATTGACTTTATATTTGGTCGCCGGTGCCGCAGCGGCTTTGATCGGTTTGTTGGCCTTATATTTTGCCAGCGGCTTGCAAACCTTTGATCTGGTCCAAATTACGCAACATCTTAAAAATCATCCGATCCCCATCGAATTACAAAATTGGATTTTTCCTCTTATCGTCGTCGGGTTTGGTGTGACGCTGACGCTCTGGCCTTTTCATACGTGGGCGCCCGTCGGCTACGCAGAAGCGCCAACCGCAATTAGTATGTTGCATGCCGGAGTTCTCAAAAAAATGGGCGCATACGCGATCATCCGTTTTGCGATCGCTCTGATGCCGCAAGCGGCTCACACATGGATGCCGTTAATCGCCACGGCGGGCGTCGTCAATATTCTTTTTGCTGGCCTTGTCGCCTTGACCCAACGCGATTTAAAATATGTCTTAGGTTATTCGAGCGTCAGTCATATGGGTTATATTTTGTTGGGCCTTGCCTGTTTTAACAGCGTCGGATTAAATGCGGTTGTTTACCTGATGTTTGCCCACGGGATTATGGCAAGCCTTAGCTTTGCGCTCGTCGGATTTGTGGCAGACCAAACCAAGACGCGAAATCTCGACGAGCTTGGGGGCTTGGTCAAAGCGCTTCCGTTTGTGGGGACCTGCTTTATCATGGCGGCCTTGGCCTCTGCCGGGGTTCCCGGATTTGCCAATTTTGTCGCCGAGATCATGGTCATTTTAGGTGGTTGGGACCCCTATCGCCTATTGACAATTTTTGCTATTTTAGGAATTGTCCTTACGGCGATTTATATGTTAAAAGCGATTCGCTTAGGATTTCAAGGGCCGCTTAATCCAGCCTGGACAAATTTAAAAGATGCCCACTCGTTAAGTGAAAAACTGCCCTATGTTCTTTTGTTGGCTGTCCTGATCTTAGTCGGTTGCTGGCCGTCTTTAATTCTTAATCACATAAACACAAGTACAAAACCAATAATTGAAAGTCTCTATGTTTCCCAACGTTGAT
>CAZWOH010000273.1:0-1735 GCA_964635405.1 uncultured Planctomycetales bacterium
TTTAACATACTCAATTTGTTCACGAACATTAGCCGCGCATCCAACCGGATGGGCTGTTGTACAAATAAAACCACGAATTTTTGGGGCAACGATCATAATTCTTTTCTCTCCTGTTACTTATTGTACAGCTGATTTTTTGGCGACAATCACAATCCCGGATGTCGTCACATCAAAACGTTTGCGGTCCAACTCCAGATCATACCCGATCGAAGCGTGTGCCGGGATCACAACTTCTTTATCAATAATCGCATTCTGAATTTTGGCATGTTCGCCAATCACAACATCTCCCATGACAACCGAGTTGACAACGCTCGCGTATTTTTCAATGCGGACATTAGGCGACAAGACTGAACTGCGCACCTCTGCCCCATTGATAAAGCAACCCCCCGCGATCAAAGAATCAAATACAACGCCCGGGATCGACGCACCGTTTCCACCCTGCGCATTTTGCACTTTAATCGGCGGATATTGCGAATGGTATGTGCGCACCGGCCATTGCCGGTCAAAAAGATTAAATTCAGGATTTGACTTAACCAAATCCATATTCGCCTGATAATACGCATCACGGGTCCCAATGTCGCGCCAATATCGAGGCTGATTATTATCGTCAACAAAATTATAGGCAAAGACCCGGCGCTTGGCCTTGATCATTTGCGGAATA
This sequence comes from uncultured Planctomycetales bacterium, assembly GCA_964635405.1. GTDB lineage: Bacteria > Omnitrophota > Gorgyraeia > Zapsychrales > JANLHA01 > JADLGJ01. The sequence continues at coordinate 662 of CAZWOH010000273.1, forward strand.
ACATTTTTACCAAAATCGTGTTCGGAAAGCAAATTTTTTGCATCCGCCTCCAGCTCTTCCCAAAGCGTTTGCGTGTTAAAAAGATAAATCCCCATCGAAGCAGAAATCCTCGTCGGATCACTGGGGATTGTTTTCGGATTCTGTGGCTTTTCCTGAAACCCGTGGATTTGGTTTTCCTTATCAACTTCAATAACGCCAAAATTTGCCGAAGTCTCGGCGGGCATTGGAATACAAGCGACCGTCATGTCCGCCTGATGTTCTTTATGATATTGAATCATTTTTTGATAATTCATTTTGTAAATATGGTCGCCGGCCAAAATCATAACCATCTGCGGATTAAGGTCCCGAATCGCATAAAAATTCTGGTAAATCGCATCCGCCGTCCCGCGATACCAATCGGCGCTGATACGCTGTTGCGGGGGGATAACGTCGATAAACTCCCCTAATTGGCTTGAGACAACGTCCCAGCCGGCGAGCAAATGTTTTTGCAAAGAAAACGATTTGTACTGGATAAGAATATAAATCCGCCGTAAACCGGAATTGACACAATTGCTTAGCGTAAAATCCACAATACGGTAAATGCCGCCAAAAGGGACCGCAGGTTTGGCACGATCACGCGTCAACGGGTTTAAGCGCTCGCCTTTGCCGCCGGCGAGAATAAACGTTAAGACATCTCTGGAATCCATAAAGTTTTTCCCTGTTAAAATTTTTTATATTCTACGAATTGACTTATTTTTTGTTAACTAAAACACCCAAAGACCGAAGTTTTTCTTTAAGCTCTTTACTTTCCGGGTTTTTTGTCAAACCCTGTTTTAAAATACCAATCGATTTGTTGCGATCACCGATCTTTTCATAAATTTGGGATAAACGCAGATACGGACTTTCCAGTTTTGGATTATTCTGCAGGAGCACTTCATAGCTTTTACCAGCCAGAGGATACGCCTTGGCATCGCGCAACATGTCCCCGACCTCTAAAATCTCCTCAGAGGCAGTACAATCGACTTGACACCCCTGATAAATCAAATCAACCGCCGCACGTTGTCGCCCAAGAATAATATTCATTTTGGCCAATTT
>CAZWOH010000274.1:0-1705 GCA_964635405.1 uncultured Planctomycetales bacterium
ACCGCAATGCCCTGCGACTTAGCAAAACGAATAAGCTCAACCGAGCGTTTCAAACTCATATGCGCTAAGTGGACCCGTGTTTTCAAATAATGCGCCAGCTCAATATCGCGGCTGACGATGACCGTTTCGGCAATACCCGGGTCACCCTTGATCCCCAAGATCATCGAATAGTAACCTTCATTCATGACCCCGCCGCTGGTTAAGCTATGGTCTTGACAATGCTGAATCAAAAGCAGCTTGACCATCTTAGCGTACTCCAAAGCCAACCGCATAATTTGCGAACTTTCAACACATTTTCCGTCATCCGAAAGCGCCTTACAGCCGGCGGCCTTAAGTTCTGCCATATCAGTTAACTCTTTGCCGTTTTGTCCGCGGGTAATAGCCCCGACCGGATAAACATTGACGAGCCCCACACGCCTAGCTTCCTTAATAATTCCCTCGACAATCATCGCATTATCAATGACCGGTGTTGTGTTGGGCATGCACATAATCGACGTAAATCCGCCCTTGGCTGCCGCGCGGCAACCGGTCTCGACAGTTTCCTTGTCTTCTCTCCCGGGCTGTCGCAAATGCACATGCAAATCGATTAACCCCGGAAAAACAAGCTTATTTTTTGCGTCAACAACTTTGTGCGAATCTGCGGAGATCTGCGGCGCTATTTTAATAATTTCGCCTTTATCCAAAAGAATATCCTGCGGCTTGGCATGAATCTTATCCGCGTTAACAATGATTGCATTTTTGATCAATAAACTCATCTGACGTTCCTTTATCTTTAAATATTTTAACTATTGTTTTTTATACTAGCTGGCTTGGAAATCCTTTTAAGGCGAATAGCGCCATAGAGGCGCAAAACAATTGAGCCGAAAAAGGATTTCCAGGCCAGCTAAATTTACAGATCAAATTATTCTTTAGTCCCTAAAAGCAAATACAAAACCGCCATACGAATCGCCACCCCATTGGTCACCTGCTCTAAAATGACCGACTGTTTTCCGTCGGCGACATCCGCGCCGATTTCAACCCCGCGATTTGTCGGCCCCGGGTGCATGATCAAAAGGTCTTTGCTGGCACAGTCAAGTTTAGACTGGCTGACGCCAAAAAGCTTGGCATACTCGCGCAGAGACGGCAAAAAACTGTCCTGCTGGCGTTCTTTTTGCAGACGAAGGACAATCAGGCAATCACTTTTTTTCATCGAAGCTTCCAGATCATAGCTGACATTAACACCCAGCTCTTTAATCGAGCGCGGCATCAAGGTCGAGGGTCCGCAAACCGTGACATTGGCGCCAAGTTTTTTAAAACCCCAAATGTTTGACCTTGCCACTCGCGAGTGCAAGATGTCGCCGACGATTGTGACGTTAAGGCCAGCGATTTTTCCTAATTTTTCCTGGACGGTAAAAATATCTAGCAGCGCCTGCGTGGGATGCTCGCGGCAACCGTCGCCAGCGTTAATGACCGCGGCTTTTAAATGCTGGGACAACATATGCGGCACGCCGGAAGAATGATGACGGACGACAACCATGTCCACATTCATCGCTTCCAGATTAAGCGCGGTGTCCAAAATCGATTCACCCTTAGACGAAGAGCTCGATGCTGAGGCGATATTGACAACGTCCGCCGATAAACGTTTGGCCGCCAGCTCAAAAGAAACCCTCGTTCTCGTCGAAGGCTCATAAAATAACAAGGCCACGGTCTTGCCGCGCAAAGCCGG
>CAZWOH010000275.1:0-1630 GCA_964635405.1 uncultured Planctomycetales bacterium
TTTGGGGATTCTCAATAATATCGTGGGTAAAACTGCGGTCAATTTTAAGTTCATCAATCGGAAAAAGTTTCAAACTGTTTAACGAAGAGTACCCGATCCCAAAATCGTCGATCGACACTTTGATCCCCATTGCGCGAAATTCATTTAAAATCCCCACGCTCAAGGACACATCGCGCACGGCAATCGATTCGGTAATTTCGACGGTCAGCATATTTCCGGCAACGCCATTTTCTTTTAAAATATTTTTGATCGTCGGGACAAGGTCTTTTTTTTCAAACTGCTTGGCAGAAAAATTAACGGCAACCGGAACAACGCGCTCGACGTGTTGACGCCACGATTTGATCTGGCGGCAAACCGTTTCAACGACCCAGTTGCCGATCGGCGAAATCAATCCTGTTTCTTCGGCCAGGGCAATAAATTCAGCGGGCGTAATAAAGCCCAACCGCGGATGGTTCCAGCGGATAAGCGCCTCGAGACGGACAATCTCTTTCGTGGCCAAAAAAACGACCGGCTGATAATAAACCGCAAATTCTCCGTTTTCCAAAGCATTGCGCAATTCCGTTTCCATTTGCAGAGATGCCATCGTATGCTTGTGCATCGAGGCATCAAAAACCTGATAACGGGCTTTGCCCAAAGATTTGGCGCGGTACATCGCAGAATCCGTATCGCGCAGATAATCTGCCGGCGACACAGCTGCCGGATTGCTCATCGAGATGCCGATACTTGCGGAAATATAAATTTCCTGCCCGTCGATTAAAAACAAGGAATTAAGTTCATTTAAAATCCGGCCTGCCAATTCAGTCGCCTGGGTGTCCTCCTGAATTTCATCCATGAGAATAATAAATTCATCTCCCCCTAAACGGGCGACGGTATCCATCGTGCGCAAACACGACTGCAAACGATGGCTGATGGCAATCAAAAGCTCATCGCCCTTGGCATGGCCCAGACTGTCGTTGATATTTTTAAAACGGTCCAAGTCGATAAACAAAACAGCGAATTTATGTTCCGGATGACGGCGATTGCGTTCAATCAAACGTTCCAAACGATCCAGAAGAAGAGCGCGATTAGGTAATCCCGTCAGCACATCATGAAACGCCTCATACACCAGCCGCTCCTCGGATTTGCGCAAGCTGTCGACCATTTCATTAAAGCTTCGGGTCAATTGCCCGATTTCATCGTCGGAAAGAATTTCTGTTTTTGTCGTCAAATCGCCTAAAGCAACCCGCCGCGTCGTCTGGACCAAGCGCTTGATCGGCCGGGTGATATTGTGTGAGACAAAAAAAGCGCTGATCATAATAATCACCAAAATCAGCAATGAAATCCAAACCGATTGAATAACCGTTCTCTGTAATTCTTTAACAAGCAAAATACGGGGAATGCTCATTTTCAAATAAAATAATTCCGATCCCCCTTTACCAATTTTTATACCGTGCGAAAAAGAATACCACAATGCTTCTTTATTCCAACTTCCATGGCTCTTGTCAAAAAACTCCGATGAACTGTTTTCTTCAAAAAGCAAATCTTTCTGATTTGCCCGATAAACCGAAGCAATCGCCAAACCGCGAAACCGGATCGTCGACAGATAGCGAAAATACGGCGTTAAATCACAATGAAAAATAACCGCGCCGCC
>CAZWOH010000276.1:0-1626 GCA_964635405.1 uncultured Planctomycetales bacterium
TTCTACCAAAACTAAAACAAAACTTACATTCAGAAAAGTTGGTGAGTCCCGATTCTAAAAAGAATCGGGGCCACCAAGCTATCTTAAATCCCTCAAAATTACATTCAGAAAAACTTGGTGAAATCTTCCCCCTCACCTCAATCCTCTCCCCGACAGGGAGAGGAAGTTTTGATTTTTCTGAACCCGCATTTTACCAAAAAACCTTTTAAACACAAGTGTTGCGTCGCCTGCAAAAAACCTCAAGGTTTTTTTTGTGTTTGCACAACATTGCCGCTCATACCAAGCTTTTCACAATTAAAATCATCCATTTTGGTCTGGCACGTAAAATCAACCCCAATTTCTACCCCGGATGATTCCAGCGCCGTAGACAAAAATCCTTCAAGAGACGATTCTTTAGAATCCTTCGTTTTAATCCCCGACACAAAACGCGCAACATTGATCTTGCCCTTGACTGTCATATCGTTCTTAACTGATTTTAAATACGCCGAAAAACCGGCATTCCCCGACGGATCAATCATTTTAACCGTCGCATCCATATTGCGTCCAACAACATTGATCATCCCGCGAGCCTCAGCCTTTTGACCGGCAAACGGCGCATTTTCACTTAACACGACCGCCGTTAAATCAAACTTGGTTTTCATATTCCTCACAGGAATCGCAACCTCCATCGCCTTGAGATTGACGTGGCCGATGTCGATCATATTATTGTGCACCTGATCAAAAATGCTTACTTTTCCCTCTTTGATTTCCAAATAATCGACAATAATGCCTTGAGAAACTTTCGGTTTGTCCTTTTGCGTAGAAACCCCAGTCGCCCCAGAAACAGCAGTTGCCTCCGACGATACTGATATTTGTCCGAACAAAATCTTCTTATCTGCAGAATACGTTAAAAAAACTTCTGGCTCGGATAATTTAATCCTCGCAATATTAAAGTGCCCGTCAAAAAAAAGCGGCAACCCTAAGTGAATCCGCAAAACTTTGGCCTTAAGCGCATCTTTGATCTCGACATTATCAAACCGAAGCCCCAGCGGAAAAAGCAACCGTGCTTTTCCGACGTGAACTTCCTTTTGCAAGGCACCCGAAAGCTTTTCTTCAATAAGGGTTTTACCGTTCTTCTGGATATAAATGGATACCCCGACAAACAAAAGAACAACGCCAAAGAAAAAGACCAAAAATATTTTTTTAAAAACTTCCAAACGGCAACCTCATGTAATGATTATTGAAACGTGCGGCCTTTTAAAGAACGCGCCTTAGCACGAATCAGTCCATCCCTCAATGGGAAACGTGTGGCCTTTTAAAGAACGCGCCTGGCACGAATCGAACGTGCGGCCCACAGCTTAGAAGGCTGTTGCTCTATCCAACTGAGCTACAGGCGCAAACTTCATCTTAAATTACTAAACAATCTATAGAAAGTTTGTGCCGCCCGTACTGCTTACCTCTATTCTATTTCTCTACAAAAAGCACGTACAGGCGCAAATTACATTATTCCTATCAAAATTACCTTCAGAAAAATTTGTGCCTTTGTCCCGAACACGAGCACTTTTTGCGAGTATTCGGGGCAGGCGCAAATCTTTCAAAAATTTTGAATATTATACCAGCATGGGCATAATCCGCAAGCAGGTTGAA
>CAZWOH010000277.1:0-1615 GCA_964635405.1 uncultured Planctomycetales bacterium
CAGGATACGGCTCATATCCATATTAATCGTTTCGTGAATTGACAAATTGTCTTTTCTGTTCTCTAAGATCACGCTAACGCCGGCTACTCTCTCATTGAGTTTAAGGATTCTGACCTGAGCATTATCAAATTCGATCTTGCCTTTTTTCTCAATCGAATCTGTTATTTTGCCAAGAGTTTCTTCGTCGAGAATATAGCCGCCTATCTTTTTACCAAGATAAGAGGACAGCGTCCCTGCTTTAGGAATTTCGGCAAAAATGGCTAAAACGGCAATCAATCCTTCGACCCGACTAAACTTTAAAGTCCCATTAAACTCCCCGCTAACTTGCGCAAAAAGTCGTTTATTAACTGAAGCTAATTCGACGCTTTTCATATCTGTAAATTCAACATCAACTTCTTCGGACACTTTTGGAAAAAATGTCAAATTGATGCTGCCTTTTACCGCACCGCCATACGCCCGGGCTTTAAAGTCAGGGACTTTAATATTTTCACGGCTAGCTTCAATCTGGGCCTCTAGGCTTGTTATCTGATAAGGAGAAACTGTTACTGCCCCTTGACGTAAAACAATTAAACAATCATGAAACAATTTGTCACTAAGATTAACCGTCACATTGGCCGACGCATCAAGAACTTCAAAACCTTTCCTGCGAACATCAACTCCGGAAAGGTTAATCAAGGCCTGCTGCTGGACTCTTACAAAAGTTTGAAAATTCAAGAAATCCAGTTCTGCAATCGCAAGTTCATATGACTCGTTTTGCCACTGAAACTCGGCGCGGATATTATAAAGTTTCAAAACTTCCGGGTACGCAATCGACTGGCCGCCGATTCGCAAAGAATTCAACGTCACTTCTTGAACATATTTTTCAATAAACGCCGGAGCGGCTTTTTGCACCAAAGCCGGCGTATAAAACGCATAGTAAAATGCCCCGACCAAAAGCGCAAACATCATCATCGTCAAAACAAAAATACTACGCATGACCACAACCCTTTATTTCCGTTAAGCCCCAAACTCTTTTTTAATTTCAGCGATGCGCAACTGAAGGTTTTTAAAACTCTCATCGAGACCTGGCATCGTCGCCTCAATAGAGGAGATATCTTTTTTAGGGCAAAGAATTTCAATATTAAGACAAATCACATGAAGCGCCTTTGCCGAAATATTGCCAGCCGCCCCTTTAAGCGAATGCACAATGTCCTTAATCAATTCAAAATTCTTTTCGGCCACGGCCTTTTTTAATGTTTGGATCTTTTGCAAATAATCTCTCGTAAAAATATCAAAAAGCTCGAGCAAAAGTTCCTTATCCTCCTGCACGCGCTCCATCACTTCCTGAAGATCAACAACTGGGTGGCTCATAATATTCCTTTTTTGAAAACTGATTAAACAACATTTTCGATCGCCTCATAAAGTTTTTGGCGGTCGATTGGTTTTGAAACATACCCGTCCATCCCCGCATCCAGGCATTTTTGGCGATCTGACGCCATCGCATGAGCGGTCAGAGCCACAATCGGGATGTGTTTGCCTGTTTTTTTCTCCGCTTCACGAATCAGGCGCGTCGCCTCAAAGCCGTCTAAAACCGGCATCTGGGCATCCATCAAAATCACATCAAACGGCTCCTGCT
>CAZWOH010000278.1:0-1591 GCA_964635405.1 uncultured Planctomycetales bacterium
TCGATATAATGGATTTGCGTTAAGTTGGGATATTTAAGATGAATGTCTTTCTTTTTCTTGGCTTGCTGAATCACGACAAAAATTTCAACAGGAATATCCGGTTTGTTTTCATGCGCTTTTTCAATGGAAGTGACACAGTGTTGTAAATCTTTGTCCCTATCGACCGAAGCAATGATAAAAGAGATTTTATGCGGCATAAGCTTTACGTTTTGATGAGCCAAAATGAACAAGGCTCTTCATGGGTTTCGTTGGCCAAAATAGGGCATCGGGCAGAAATTTCATTAAAATGATGGTGTTTTAAATAATTTAACGCGCCGATGATCCGGTATTCTTTGTTAAACGATAAAAAAGCTTCGAGCAAATATTGTTCATTCCACAACTTCATGTCCCGTATCACCCATTCGTCTAAATAATCTTTTGGAGTAAAAATATCATGTACGTGAATGAGAACTTTGGATTTTAAAATAGGCAAAATTTCTAAGTATTCAAAAAGCACATCACCTTGCGGCCTAATCATGTGCGAGGAGTCGATAAATAAAATATCACCGGCTTCTAAATTTGAGAATAGTTTTTTATCGACATTTTCGACTTTCTCTCGGACGATCGTTATTCCTAAGGTTTCCAGCCAGCTCATTTCATAGGGCTCGATACAGATATGTTCACAAGAATATTTATCATCGTCTTGTTTATTTTGTTTGACGGCATTCAGTGCCATGAGTGTTGAATGCCCGCTGCCGATTTCAATGATTCTTTTGGGCTTATAAAAACGGATCATGTTATAGAGATACTCGGCATCCCCGGTCCCAATGCTTGGATTATGGTAATAAAATTCCAAATTTTCTGTTTTGTCCAGAGGAAATTTCTTTAACTCCTCGTTAAAGTCAAACTTGCCCAAAAGGCTCAATTGCTCTGCAACATTAAAATCAATGGCCGGCAAAGGGCGGTCCTCTCTAAGCGATTTGCTCAAATGCCGCGGATTAAAAAGCGGTTCATAATAATGGTCACGGACAGGAAAGATACCTACGCGCATAAATATTTTTTTACTCCATGGCATCCTTTGCATCCCTAACCTTTTTATCCCTAAACACACCCCAGCACTTAGAAAGGTTATGGGCATTAATAAAAAATCGATGAAAGAAATCATTCTTTCGCTCAAAGGCTTATTAAGTTTTTGCAAGGCCGTCTTCCCTGTAAGATCGCGCGATTTTAAGATGATAATCTTCTCTCTTGTGCGTACGAAATCCGTCGGTTTTAAGGCGATGACGTATATCATCGACAATCCGCCCGGAAGCCTTGCCATCACCTAAATTATGGTTCCATTTTTTTCCGTAAAGATTTTCAAGTTTTTGATAAATACGGTCCGAAGGATAATTTTTAGGCTGGCTGGGATCGAATTTAACGCTCGAACCGGCATCATAGACCTGCGGACGCTCTGTGGCCATGCGCATTTGAACGGATGGCACTTGTAAAACGCAGGTTTCCTCGACAACAGTCCCGGAGTCGGTAATGACGCCGCGGGAATTGACCATCAGCACGAGCATTTCGGTATACCCAATCGGATCGACGAGAATGACATTGCGCGGAAGTTTAA
>CAZWOH010000279.1:0-1589 GCA_964635405.1 uncultured Planctomycetales bacterium
TCTGTTGTTCTTTGGCCAGAAAACAACGCACAGAAGTCATTTTCATATCTTGGCTTATGCGACCCCGGTGTTTGTCCTTGCCTATGTCCCGCATGTGGGATATTGGCTCGCCGCTTTTGCGATGGTTGTGCTTGTGGGAATCGGTCAAAATCAGGTGCACAAAATTGGCTTTGGAAGCATTTTGCCGACGATAGTTCTTGCCCCGATTCTGGTTTTGATTCCCTTTAACGCGGTGCGTTTTTCGCAAAATTGGGAAAAGACCCATCCACGTGTTGATATCGAAATGGAAGCGCAAAAAGTTCTTGCGGTCATTTCGATTGCCGCCGAAAATTATGCTTTAACTCATCAAGGGAATTATCCGACGGATTCTGCGGTTTTTACCGCCGGGCCTAAACCGTACTTGGTCCGTGATTATTGCGGGGTAACGATTAACAATTATAAAATTATCTGCGATCTTCGCTCGCACGGATATTATATCAAAGCCCGACCTGAAGGATTTGAAGGCCGGGGCAAAAGGACATTTTGGGTAACCACCGGCGGCAAGTTGCGCGAGAGATAATTTAAGGACTTGGTATTATTTTTTTGGAAGGAATAGAGGCGTTATGCAGCAATATGGCGCATGCGGTTGCTGGCAGATATTTTCAATGATCTTCGAGGTGTTCGCTGTCAATATTTCTTCGTCAGATTCCAGCAGGATAAATGAGCGTTCAGTATTAAAGAATTGCTTGGGATTTCTTGTGGTGAGTCGTAGTTTGATGAGGTATTTGCCCGCGCTCCAGTAGACAAATGATTTTAAGCGTTCGTGGGCATCATTGACGAGTTGGAGTTTTTTGAAGTCGGGGAATATGGTTTCCGGGCGAACAGAGCGCTTTTCTTTTGCGCAAATAATCAAATATTCCGCCCAGGCATCTTTGATAGCTTGTAGCAAAGTTTTTATTTGCGAAAAGTGGTTGTTGTCAACGAAGAGAATATTGTAGTCATAAGTTTTTTCCGGCGTGATCGTAAATTTTGAGGCCATGGTCAGATTTATTTCCGAAAACTTCCCCATCACATGCTGCTTTGGCCTAAAAGCAAACCAATCCATAAAATGCGAAGTCTTTTTATCCAGGTTGACGACTTCAATCGAGATATTATCCACAAGAATGATTTTGTTGAGCGCGGACAGCGTGCCGCTTATGGCAAAGCTGGGCCCATAGTGAGTGTACCCGATTTCCGTCAGGTCAGAAATATTATTGGTAAGTCGTGGTTTGATTATAAAATTACGCCAAACGTTGTTGATAGCCATACTTCCCTATTTAAGGTTATGAGGTTGATGTTTTTGAGTATAGCAAAATGTCTGCATCCCCGGAAAAATAATTTTAAATTCTAAAAAGACACGCTCAAAATGATGGGTTTTTATTTTACCTTTCATGCTTTCATAATATAATGAAACCCAAATTACTTTTTAAATAGTTTTATTCTCTTTTCCAAATCAAAGGAGCCGCTATGAATCTGCGCAGCATGTTTATTTTTTTAAATTTCATGACTTTGCTTAGCTTGGGATCTAGCGGCTGGTGCCAACAAGATGTCCCAGTAAAAGCTCCGAGCGT
>CAZWOH010000280.1:0-1581 GCA_964635405.1 uncultured Planctomycetales bacterium
GGCTTAGGCGGCGTCAATTATTTCGTCAAAAAAGACCTCGCGTTTTTGCGTGAAGAAACAAAACACTTAAGCCAGGAAATCCAGCTTCTTAATCATCAAAACGAAAGCCTTTTTGCCCAAAAGAAAGAATATTTGGATGTCCGCAAAAAACTTTTGGCGCAAGCCGGTTATGTTCAGGAAATCAATCGGACCTCCTGGACGCATGTTTTAGCCGCAATTGCAACCGAACTTCCGCCGGAATTGAGTTTGACGGCATTTAAATTTTCAGAATCCGGTGATGTCAAAATGAGCGGCGAAACGTTTGATATTACCAATATCGCGGAACTTATCCGTAAAGTTGACCAATCGTCAATCTTGGAAGGCGGCAAATTCGAATTTTTGAGAGAGAAAAAACAGCAAGAAGCCAAGCTTTTTAATTTTGGGATTCAGGCAAATCTCAAAGGCAAAAGGGGCGAAAAAAATGGAACAAAGTAAAGTCAAAAAAATTGCTATCCTGATTTGTACGGTTTGCGCTTTGGTGATCGGCTATTTGACTTATACCAATGTTAACGCTTTATTGATCACACGCAATCAGTGGATCAACAAAACACATGAACTCAACAAAATAAAAAAAGAAGTCAGCGAGATTGAAAGACTGATGGGTTTTTATAAAAAAGAAAAGAGCGAGTTTCAGCAATATCTTTTTCAGGAAAAAGATATCCCGGGATTTTTGGATGGACTTTCCGGCTTTGCGCAAAGCGCCGGCATCAATATCATCGACGTAAAGACAAACAAGTTTCAGGAAGTCAAAATCCCTGACAGCATGCTTGACGGCCAATCGGAAATTGCCAAGCGCAAGCTCAACACAAACAGCCAGGAGCTGACCAAGGAAGAAATGAACCGTATGCTGACCCTGGCGGCCATGCCAATTAACATTAAAATAAACGGTTCTTACGAATCGATCGTCAACTTTTATAGACATTTGGAAAATTTTAAGCAACTGATCAGTATCGGCAACATTGAAATCGCGACCGCGAATAATGCGTATCCGACTTTGCAATGTGACTTTACGTTAAAAATATACAGTTTAAAAACACTCGAGGAGCTCAGAGAGAATTGATATGAAAAATACAGCTTTTGCACCGCTACTCTTTATTTTTTTAATAGTCACGGCCATCGGATGTGATCGCATTGCCTTTATCAGCGACGGCAAGAAAACAACGGATGACACGATCACCGTAACGCCAGTTGAGGATCCTCAATTGGCCAAACTGATTTTGAAACCTAACCTCAAAAGCATCGAAATTCCACGCGATCCGTTCAAACCGATTTACATAAGTTCAGTCGCCCGCGTTGATACAAAAAAAATCGAGCCCATCCGAACGACTTTTAGCGATGTCTACTTTGTCGGCATGATCAAAATGGATACTGCGGCTATCGCGCTTTTAAAAGTCAGTGAAAAGAAGGTCATGCTCAAACTCAATGAACAATACCGTGGATTTATCGTCAAGGAAATTGATAATTCCCACATTGTTTTTTCGAATGGTGAAAACCAAATAACACTCAAACGAGGTGCAAAAAAGTGAAAAACTATTTATTAAA
>CAZWOH010000281.1:0-1560 GCA_964635405.1 uncultured Planctomycetales bacterium
ACACCGGACAGGTTTGGCTGTTGGGGAGAGCGCCAAATTCATTGGCGCAGCCGCAAAAAATTTTGGTCTTGGTCTTAAATTGCAGATGCACTTCAAGGCCGATGACGGTTTCAAATTGTTGGGTGGCCTGGTTCATTTTAAGGGTGCTTTTCTTTTATGCCAATCGGTTGCTTGCTCGTAGGCATGGCCGATACGAAGCATCGTTTCTTCGCCGAAATGTTTGGCCATAACCTGCAGACCAATAGGCAAACCGGATTTGGAAAATCCGCACGGCAAAGACATCGCCGGAATTCCGGCAAGGTTAACCGCAATGGTGTAAATATCAGACAGATACATCGATAAAGGATCGTCGCTTTTTTCTCCGATTTTAAAAGCTGTTGTTGGCGCAGTTGGTCCTAAAATCGCATCACAATCGGCAAACACTTTGTCAAAATCATTTTTAATGAGCGTCCTTACCTTTTGGGCGCGCAAATAGTACGCATCGTAATAGCCCGACGAGAGAGAATAGGTACCCAACATAATCCGGCGTTTGGCCTCAGCCCCAAAACCCGCATCGCGTGTTTCTTCGAACATATCGACGATCGGCGTTTTGCGCAACGTCTTAGAGTTCTCTCGTAAACCAAAGCGAACTCCGTCGTAGCGGGCCAAGTTGGAACTCGCCTCGGCCGTGGCAATAATGTAGTAGGTCGCTACCGAATATTCGCTGTGCGGCAAAGACACTTCTTTAAACTGGACCCCTTTTTTCTTCAAAACTTCAATCGCCTCTTGCACTGCTTTTTTAACTTCGTCGTCCAAGCCTTCGATAAAAAATTCTTTGGGGATACCGATTTTAAGTCCCTTCACATCGCCCGTCAAAGAGCGCGAGTAATCGGGGACAGGGGTATCAACAGATGTGGAGTCCATCGGGTCATAGCCGCTGATAATATTTAAGAGAAGCGCGGCGTCTGTGACATCTTTGGTGATGGGTCCAATTTGATCAAGGCTTGAAGCAAAAGCGATCAATCCAAAACGCGAAACGCGGCCATAGGTCGGCTTGACGCCGACGACTCCGCAAAACGAGGCCGGCTGGCGGATTGAGCCGCCGGTGTCGGAGCCAAGCGCCCAAATCGTTTCGTGTGCGGCAACCGCAGCCGCGGATCCACCGCTGGAGCCGCCGGGAACGCAGTCTAAATTCCACGGGTTGCGCGTCGGACCAAAAGCCGAATTTTCGGTCGATGAACCGAAAGCAAATTCGTCCATATTGGCATTGCCGACAAAAAGTGCGCCGGCGTTTTTTAATTTTTGAATAACGGTCGCGTCATACGGCGGCTTAAAACCGGCCAAAATTTTGGAAGCGCAGGTTGTTTCATTGTCCGTGATGCAAATATTGTCTTTGTTTGTCGTCGGGATTGGAAATGCCGCGCCAGCCTTGGGTGTTGCAAGATCAGGATTGTTTTCGCAGGTGCGAACGTATGCTTTGACGGCAGGGTCTTTGTGTTTGACTGCGCCAAGGACAGATTGATAAACGTCGTTAGGGGTAGTCTTGCCGGCTTTTATCAAGTCTAAAATTTCGTGGGCTGT
>CAZWOH010000282.1:0-1556 GCA_964635405.1 uncultured Planctomycetales bacterium
ATCGATATCAAAATAATGCTGGGCCGCAAGCTCGTCGAGCTTTTCAAAAACAAAAGCGTCCAGGATTTTTTGTGCCGACAAAGGATCGCTTTGCTCGCACGCCAAACTCAAAACATCAACAATCGCAGGATCGATGTCTTGACGGAGGCCCCGCAAATACAACGCAGGGTCCTTGTTCTGTTGTGCTGCCCGAAGCCACACAATTTCATTACGCAAACTGCGGATAAACCTCGTGTACGCCTGCAAGGTCGGCTGGGAAACGTCCTGGTTGCTGTCGTTTATAGCCTGTGTTATCCATTGAAATTCTCTGTGGGAAAGCAACCGTTGACACTGTTCCAAAAATTCCTCAAGCAAAATCACAGGCTTACCACCAAATCTTAATGTCGGCAAACTTGCTGTTAAATAATAAATGTTCATTCGAGGGCTTTAGGGTAAGTGGGCTTCTTCAATCAGATTTGCAAGATCCGCATGCACGGATGCGGCTAAATAGGCCGCCAAACTTTCGTCGGTAAAATCAAAAAATGATTTGCCACCGTCAAAACTGATTGTAAGTCCGCCGCTGATATTCTCGCCGGGCTGCAAAACCAAAGGCTGTTTACAGCGGTCTTTAAGCTCTGCCAAAAATCCGTCCCGCAGTTTTTTAAAATCATCTGGACTAACACCAACGACAACCTCCTGGTCTGCCGGGGAATTTTTCAAATACCCGCAGACCGCATCCCCGATAATGGCGGCCAGATTCTGCGCTGTCAAAGACGTTTTGACGTCGAGCGCAATAATCTTTTTCAACGTCGCATTAATTTCCTTACGCAAATTTATCATCATGTCGCGGCTGGCTTGCTTTAGCACGATACGTGTGACTTCAGAAATTTTTTTCTCCTGCGCTTGGGCATTGGCGATGATTTCGTCGGCTTGTGTCTTGGCCTGCGCAATAATCTCCCGGGCTTTTTTATGTGCGGCTTCTTCGATGCTGCGGCCCAAATCCTGCGCCTGCTCAACGCCTTCTTTTTTGATCTTTTCGATCAAATTTTGCAATGGCTCGCTCATGGGCAAAGCTCCTTTAAAATATTTTTTGCCGCCGCAAGAGGATTCGCCGCCGCAACAATCGGCCGGCCGACGACTAAAAAACTGCTCCCGTTTTTTTTAGCTTCCAGCGGGGTTGCCACGCGCTTTTGGTCGCCGACATCCTCTCCCGCCGGACGAATCCCGGGGGTGACAATCACAAAGTCCTCGCCAAAAGCTTTTCGCAGCATCTTGACCTCATGGCAGGATGCAACAACGCCGTCTAAACCAGCGGCTTTGGCAGCCTTGGCGCGTTCTAAAACAAGATCGGCCAAATTGTCCTGTTGACTGTCACTAGTCAAAACCGTTACGCCCACCACCAAAGGCCGATCGACGCCAATCTGCTTTGCAGACCTTTCGGCGGCCAGCGCTGCAGCTTTCATCATCTCGATGCCGCCGCACGTGTGCACCGTAAACATAAAAACACTTTGGCTATTGGGCTTTTTGGGCTCTTTAAAATTCATGCTGCGCTCAATGGCAACATTAAGCCCCACCGC
>CAZWOH010000283.1:0-1547 GCA_964635405.1 uncultured Planctomycetales bacterium
TAACGTCGCACTGCGGGTGGCTTGGAGTTAGCCAAAACAATAAATTATTGGCGTTCGAGCCAGTGAGAAACACCTTTGCCACCAATCACTTTTGGCGGTTCTGTTGCTGGAATACTACTAAGGTAGCACCATCCTTGCGGGTTATACTGTGCCATCAATGGCAACCTGCCATCAATCAACACAAAATGAATTGATGACATTTCCGTAGGCTGCCTTTCACTTGTTGGAATTGCTTTGAAAATAATTTCGCTCATTTTTTCAAAAATTAGTAAACAAATAATTCTATTTCCGTTTCGTAAGCGGTTTTGCTTTGGTTAGATGCTATATGCAGTATAGGAAAAGGTATGTTTGTATTCATCGCTAACTGCTCCGCAATGTGTTTTACATCAATCCTATACCTAAAACTGAACACAAATCTATTTGAGGGGTCTGACGGTGCTGGAAAATCGTCAGACAGACTTCTGATTATTTTATCCTCAAGTATATCAATGTACTCCTTATTAAGGATTTGGATTTGGGAATTTATTTTTATAAAATCTGTCAACTCTAAAGGTTGGCCGGGTGAAAATTCTTTTCTGGATTCAACCAATTTATCTAAAAAATATCGGCGATTAGGAGATAATGGGCTTCGGAAATCATTCATTTTCTTGTTATTGATGGTGATAAAAATTGTAAATCGGCTAACTCCGCTTCCCCTTCCATGCTCCCTACGCGGTTGCACATCGGGAAAGCCTCAGTTATCTTACAATGTGAAGAAATACAGTTTGCATAGGCTCAACTGCTCTTTTTTTGCAGGCGTATCCATCTTTGTCAACTTGGTAACAATAATGAAGTCCGCTGTTTCCGCAAGTCCACAGGCAGTAACGTGCCGCGCCTCGCCCAACAGTAAAATATTTTTCTTCTTAGCACTCACCCCAAAGTCGGGGCAAGTCGCACATTCTTGTTTCAATCTTTTCCATAAAAAGAAGTATTAAAGATAGCCCCGCTTCCCCGCCCATGCTTTCTAAGCGGCGCACATAGCCCATGCACCAGTTAGCCCCGATTTAAAGATAAATAATAGGCATCGAGACAAGATTTTAAATCAGATGCTCCTTTTTGAAAAACAGGCTCCTCTCCGTTTTTGTCATAAACGGCAAGCCATGTCCCATCACTCATATATTCAGGGATGACGATGAAGGGCGCGCCAATTTCGGAGCGTAATTCCAAAAGTAGTTTTTCGAGTTTTTTGAGTTTTTCCGTTGTCATAAAAAGGCATTTTGTGCTTGCGCGGTGATGAGTTCTTATACACCTCTGTGGGCCTTGTAACGCAGATCTGCTGTAGCGCGGGCGGCTTTCCGTCCCAGAACCAGGTTAGGGCCTGATAGAAGCCGGCGGCGCGCCATGGGGCGTCATATTTCCATATTTTTTCGATGCGGTTTTCTTTGGATACGCATTTGAGGTTGCAGGTGTCGCGCATGCGGTTGGTGAAGTTGGAGCGGGCGGCGGGAAAGCATCAGTTAGCCGCTATTAAAAAAGTGGATCGTGGCGAATGTCTGTGCCTTTAAAGC
>CAZWOH010000284.1:0-1174 GCA_964635405.1 uncultured Planctomycetales bacterium
CTTCAGAAATAGGCGAAGAAACAGGGGTGCCGGGGCCCTACGTTGCTAAAATTTTTCAAAGCTTAGTTCGAAAGGGGCTTTTGAAATCAAGCCGTGGTATAGGCGGAGGCGTCGCCTTTTGCAAAGATCCGAGGCATCTCACGGTGATGCAAATTGTGGATGCGATTGACGATCTGACTCCGCTTAATCAATGCGCTATGGGGCTGGATCGGTGCGATGATGCTAATGGCTGTCCTATGCATGAAACTTGGAAGAGAGCTCAAAAACAAATTATTTTAAAATTTAAAGCTACAAAATTAATCGATTTAGCAAAACAAGCAAATTTGTTTCGCTATAAGAAGCTTAATCGGGCAACGCTTAAGCTTGTCATGTGAGGAGAGATTATTCCATGGACACCAATCCTAACTCAATCAAGAAACCCATTTGGGCTAATATTATTTTTTTCGCATTGACCACCGCGGGGTGCGTTATTGGCGCGCCGGTTTATTTGTACCGCTTTGGAATTTCAGGGGCGGAAATCGGATTATTTGTGTTTTATATGGTTGCGACCGGGCTTAGTATTACGGTCGGGTATCACCGCCTTTTTTCTCACGCCAATTTCAAGGCTAGCCAGGTCGTAAAATTTCTCCTACTTTTTTTTGGAGCGGCAGCATTTGAACAGACCGCTTACAGATGGTCTGCGCAGCATCGGGATCATCATCGTTATGTTGACACGGATTTGGACCCGTACAGTATCAAAAAAGGTTTTTGGTATGCTCATATCGGCTGGCTTTTGTTCTGGGAACACAAAATTAATTATTCAAACGCTAAAGATTTAGAAAAAGATCCTCTGGTGATGCACCAACACCGGCATTATCTCTTATGGGCCGGGTTTGCGGGTATTCTATTGCCAGTTCTGATTGGCGCAATGACGGGACACGCACTTGGAGCTTTGATTTTATCGGTCTGCTGCAGGATCACCTTTGTTTACCACTGCACCTTTTTTATTAATTCGATTTGCCATATGTTTGGCAAGGCGACCTACGATATTTATGCAACAGCCAAAGATCATTGGCTCATAGCGTTCCTCACTTATGGAGAGGGTTACCATAATTTCCATCATCGTTTTCCGAGTGATTACCGAAATGGAGTCCGGTGGTATCAATGGGATCCTAGTAAATGGATCATAGCGCTT
>CAZWOH010000284.1:1184-1545 GCA_964635405.1 uncultured Planctomycetales bacterium
TCAAAGCTTTGTCGCGTATCTGACTTTTCTATTTTAAGCGCAAGGTTGGTGGCGGAAAACCGCAAGGTTAAAGATTATTTAATAAGTAGTGGCGAAGTGCCGCAAGCCACGAAAGCTCTTGAGATTTTAAGAGTTCAATATGAAAATATTAAAAAAAGGCTCGCTGCTTGGGAGTTGGCAGCGCGGGAGTATCGCTCGCTACTCCAAGGGCAAGCCGCGTATCAAACTCAAGAAATCAAAAAAGCGGCTTTCGAAAAATTTCAAGCAGCCAAAGAGCATTTTGCGAGATCTTATAAGCAGTGGAAGTCATTACTACCCAAGATCTGGAAATTGGATCTTCGATCAATGTCGCTAAACTCTT
>CAZWOH010000285.1:0-1536 GCA_964635405.1 uncultured Planctomycetales bacterium
GACACGTTTAAGCCAAAATGATACAGAGCTGAAAAATAAAATTAAGCAAAGTTCTTTGCGTCTGCGCAGTTTGCAGTCAGAAATCAATGCGTTTCGTAAAGAATCTTCATTAGAACAAAAGAACCAAGACCTTGAGAATGAAGCGCAAAAATTAGAAAAAGATTTGCAGGTTTTGCGCAGTAAGTCCAAAAACGTGACAATCCCGGACGATGCTGTTTCCCTGGATGAAGATGAACAGACGCTTAAACAAGAAATTGACCAATTAAAATCCCGTCGAGCGATTTTGGATGATTCGGTGCGTACCATCAATAGCAAATATCAGGTCGATGATATTTCTGCAAAAGATTCTATGGCCAAAGAAACGCAATTAAAAGAATATTTGGCGACTTTGACGCTCGAAAATTCTGCTTTACAACAAAAACTCCTGACCCTTCAGATGCGGCAAGACAAAAATCCTGCAGCGAACCATTGATCGATTTCGCCATCTTTTAACATTGCCTAATTTCCCCTCCTCTTGTTTTTAGGTTGTGGTGTGCTATCTTTTCAGTGAGCAAAACGGTGTTGATTTAGACGCCCAATTTTGCTGAACCGAAAGGAAAAAGCCATGAACCGTTATGGGGCAGGGATCCAGCAGGTTAAAGTCTTGTTTTTGACAGCTTTTCTTTTGGCAGTAAGTTTTTTGGCATTTGCCGATCCGGGAAAAGGAGCAAAAACTCCCGAACTCTCTAAAGGGGGAAGGGTTGGCGAAGCTTCAGATCGGATTATTGTCAAATTTAAAGATAAAGTCAGTCCCATGGCGAAGGATAAAATACTTTTTAAACATCGTTTAAATGAACAAAAAGAAATTCGTTCGTTAGGGATCAAAATAATCCGTGTTTCCCCAGAAGATACCCCGCAAGAAGTGGTTGACCGACTTAAAGCGCAAGACGCTAATAGCATTGAATTTGCGGAAGTTGATGCGCTTATTCAACCAAGCGCTGTAGTCAATGACCCGACATTCTTGACCCAATGGCATTTAACGAAAATCCAAGCACCTTCGGCGTGGGACACCACAAAGGGCGCTGGAATTGTTGTTGCCCTGCTGGATACAGGAACCAACTGCTCGCATCCGGACTTGGCTGTAAATTGTGTTGCTGTGTGGAATGTGGTCAGTAATAATAATGATTTTTCTGATGTCAGTGGACATGGGACATTGACCGCCGGGACTGTTGCTGAAGTTGGTAATAATAGTATTGGTTCTGCCGGTGTCGCTTTTGAGGCAAAAATTATGCCGATAAGGATTACCAATGACCCGGCAGGATATGCGTATTGGTCAGACATTACCAACGGTATTATATATGCCGCGGATCATGGGGCAAAAGTTGTCACCAACAGTTATCATTCTTCCGTTGGATCTTCGGTGCAAAGCGCTGCCAGTTATTTGCGCAGTAAAGGCGGGATTTTTTTTGCGGCTGCAGGAAACGAAGCGACTTTGCAAACAATTTCTAATCCTGCGTCCGTTATTACTGTAGCAGCTACCGATTCAACTGATAATCG